>NZ_JBEXSY010000087.1:0-25427 GCF_040613895.1 Nocardiopsis sp. NPDC006198
CTCTTCCCACGACCCGCCCCCCGGCGGGGGGGGGGGGCGCCGCGGGGGGGGCGCCGCGGGGGGGCGGGGGGGGGCCCGCCTCCGGCCGCGGGGGCCCGGGGGGGCCCGCGCCACGGGTGGTGGGGCCGGACCGGCGTGCGTGCACGGGTCCGCGGCCTCAGGGGCCGGTGCGCGCGTCCGTCGGAGAGCCGGGATCCGGCGGTGCGGCGCGCCCGGGGCCCCCTCCTATCGCGTCACCGGGGTGCCGCCGAAGGTGACGACGAGGGTGCCGTCGTCGTCGAAGGACCAGTCCAGGTCCCCGTCGTAGGACGAGCACCGGGGGCCGTCGGAGCCGGACCAGAACTGGTTCGAGCCGTCGGAGTCGCCGATGATCCGGTCGTTGGAGCCGCTGTCGCACGAGGTGTTGCCGCGGAACACCGAGGAGCCGCCGTCGAAGTTGAAGTTGCGCTCCTCGCTGCCGATGGAGATGTTGTCCGACACCGTCATCGAGCCGACGTTGCGGTTGTACGTGAACCCGTGCTTGCCGTTGTCGTAGGCGATGTTGCCCCGGATGACGTGGTCCACCCCGATGTCCTCGCCCCCGAGCTTGAAGCCGTTGCGGTCGCCGTCGCCCGCCTGGGAGCCGTCGCTGAGGGTGCCGTTCCCGTAGGCGAGGGAGTCCTCGACGGTCACGGCGCCGATGGGGCCGGTGTCGGACTTGGTGTAGAGGTCCCAGCCGTCGTCGATGTTGTTGTGGGCCACGGTGTCGCGGAAGACGTTCCCGGGACCCGAGGTGAGCTTGGCCGCGAAGCCGTCGGCGTCCTCGCCGTCGGAGTCGACGTTGTCGTGGGACACCGTGCTCACGACCAGGTTGTTCGCGGGCCACTCGCTCTCGGGGGTGTCGGAGGTCCGGCGGGAGATCTGGAGCCCCGTGTCGCGGTTGGAGCGCGTCACCGTGCGCTCGACGACGTTGTCGCTCCCGCTGATGAAGATGCCGTTGTCGCCGGCGTTCTGGACAACGATCCCGCGGATGTGCCAGTGGGAGCCCTCCAGGGCGAGCCCGCGGTTGGCCGGGTCCTCGCTCTGGGCGGAGAAGTCCAGGACGGGGCTCTCACCGGGGGCGGCGAAGAGCTCGGTGGGGGCGCCGGAGGAGCCGCCGGAGCCCTCCGGGAGGGTGACCGTGTCGGGGAGGTCGTAGACGCCGCCCTGCAGGTAGACCGTCCCGCCCGCGCTGATGCGGTCGATCGCGGAGGTCAGGGTGGTCGGGTCCGACTCCGTGCCGCCCGCGCCGTCGTCGCCGTCCGGCGACGCGTACAGCACGGTGTCCGCCAGGGGGGTCGGCTCGGCCTGCGCCGCGCCGGCGGAGGTGACGCCGAGCGCCGCCGCCAGCAGGCCGGCGCACGCGATGAGGGGTCTGGTTCGCATTCTTCTTCTCCGACTTCGTCCGAGGGTCCGAGGGGGGTGGAACCGTCCCGCCGCGGCGTCCGGGCCGTCCCCGGGGTGCCGGGGCCCGCGTTCGCCGCGCGGGTCGCGCCTGCCCCGGCCGCCGCCGTGGCGCCGGTCGAGGCCTTCCCTTCTTTTGGAAAGCGCTTTCAGCACAGAAGGTAGAACGCCGCCCACGGGGTGTCAACGGTCTGGCCGTCATGCGGATTTCATGTTATGGAAACATGCCCGCCACGCCGCGGCCCCCGGCTCGGCCCCTCCACCGGCGCCCGTCCCGGCGGAGGGCGGCCTCCCCCGGCAGAAGGTCGCGCGCCGGCCCCCGTGTCGGCATGACAATTCGCCCCCGCCGATCGATGATGGACCGGTCGGAGCAGACGTCACAGCAGGTCGGGGGGTATTCGGATGACAGACGGGGACCACGCCCCCGACGAGGGGCCGGACGGGGACGAGGAGACCGGCCCGCCCTCCCGGCAGCGGGGCGGATCCGCCTCGGCCATCGCCAACGCGCTCCACCGCACACCGCACCCCGGTCCGCAGCACTGGGGCGGCCCCAGGCCCCGGAAGGCGGATCCGGACCCCTTCTTCACGACCAGGCTGGGGCCGCCGCCCAAGCGCCGCCGCGGCTGACCCGCCCGGCGCCGCGCACGGACGCGGGGCGGAACGGGAACGGCGGTGGCGCCGGGCGCCGCCGCGGCCGGTCCGCCGGACCCGCGCCCGGGCGTGCCGCCGGGGGCGGCGCCCTCAGAGGAACGGGCGCCAGGGGGCGAGCACGACCTCGCTGAACTTGGCCGCGAACGGCCGGCTCCGCCACTCCTCGGCGGTCAGCTCCCGGCAGTTGGTGAGGTCCTTGGCGAAGACGTCCTCCAGGTGCGCCGCCACGTGCTCGTCGAAGATCTCCACGTTGATCTCGTAGTTCCCGGTCAGGCTCAGCCGGTCGACGTTGGCCGTGCCGACCGTCGACCAGCGGCCGTCCACCGTCGCCGTCTTGGCGTGCACCATCGCGTCCTGGTACAGCCACAGCCGCACCCCGCCGCCCAGGAGCGCCGAGTACAGCCCGCGGGCCAGCCAGTCGGCGATGATGTGGTTGGAGTTCTCCGGGACGAGGATGTTGACGTCGACCCCGCGCTCGGCGGCGTCGATCAGCGCCCTCTGGAGCTCACGGTCGGGGATGAAGTAGGCCTGGGTGAACAGCACCCGGTCCTTGGCCCGGTCGATGGCCTCCAGGAACATGGCCCGGATGGGGTAGATGAGCTGTTCGGGCACGTTGCGGTGCACACGGAACCGCGGGTTCCACTCCGCCTCCCCCAGCCCCTGCAGCTCCGGGTGCCCGCCCCGGCGGTTCATGTTCCAGAAGTCCGCGAACGCGTTCTCCAGCTCCCACACCGCCGGGCCGGACACCCGGAGGTGGGTGTCGCGCCACTCGGTGGCGTACAGCGATCCGACGTTGTAGCCGCCGACGAACCCCACCTCCCCGTCGACGGTGAGGATCTTGCGGTGGTCGCGGCCGGACTTGCGGACGTTCATGAGGAGCACGCCCGGCCGGAACGCCGGGTAGCGCAGGACCTTCACGCTGTCGGGGAAGCGGTAGAACGACCGGGGAACCACGAGGTTGGCGAAGCCGTCGTAGACGACGTACACCTCGACGCCCCGGTGGGCCGCCTCGATGAGCGCCTGCTTGAACTGGTGGCCGACCCGGTCGTCCTTGATGATGTAGGACTCGAACAGGACCCGGCGGCGGGCGCCCCGGATCGCCGCGAGCATGTCCTCGAACACGTCCTCGCCGTAGGTGTACACGGTGGCGTCGGTGTCGCCGACCGGCAGCTCCGCGGGGGCGGTCCGGGGGAAGTTGGCGCGGTGCGGCCGCACCTTCCTGCGCCAGTGGTTGACCCCCATGAGGGCCGCGACGACCGCGACCTGGGTGGTCACCAGCCCCACGAGTCCCCACTTGACCACGGATCTGAGCGTGGAACGTCTGGAGCCTGGCAAAGTCGCCTCCCGAACAGGCCGGCCGCCGCGCCGGGGGCCCGACCCCGGAGGCCGTCGCATCCGGCACAAGGTGGACCCCAACCGTAACCCGGCGCGCCGCCCACCCCCTCACACGACCGGCACGTGTCCCCCGTCACATCGGCGTCACGCCCGCTCGCGGAGGCGGAGCGCGACGAGTTCGGTGGTGGGGCTCTCCTTCCGCCCCCGGACCAGGCGCCGCTCCAGCGGGTAGAGGGCGGCGCCCGCGAGCCAGCCGGTCGGCGCGGTCACCGTGGCGGCGCGCAGGACCCCGCCCCAGGCCTTGCGCCACGGCAGGGCGGCGTCGACCTGGGCGTTCATCAGCACGAGCATCGGGACGCGGCGCACGATGTCGAACCCCGCCTTGTCCGCGGTCCCGGCGATCCACGCGAGGGTGCGGTTGACCTGGTGCTCACCGCGCTGCTCCGGCCGCCGGAGGCAGTTCTCGGAGACGACGAGCAGGCCGCCGGGGCGCAGGACCCGCGCGAACTCGCGGAACGCGGCCGTGTAGCGCTCGTCGTCGGTGATGTGGAAGAGCATGTCCATGCAGGAGACCGCGTCGAAGGAGCCGTCCTCGAAGGCGTCCAGCTCCGAGGCGTCCTGGCGGACGAACCGGTGCTCGGGGAACCTCTCGCGCAGGCGTTCCACGGCCGCTTCGGTCATGTCGGAGCCGGTGACCGCGGACGCGCCCAGCCGGTCCCACAGCCGCACGTAGAAACCGGTGCCGCTGCCGACGTCGAGGACGTCGGCCCCGCGCGGCCGCAGGCCCGCGACCTCGCGCAGGAACACCTCCTCGCGCACCCGGTACATCCACGTGTTGAAGGGCCTTCCGAGGGCCCGGTACCCGACGCCGCTCTCGGTCCAGTCGCCTTCGAGCCGGCGTTCCCAGAAATCGCGGAGTTCGCTGTGCGTAGCCATGCCACCACTGTCACACCGGCCACCCGGGCTTGTCCCGTCGCAGCGCCGGTGAGGCCCCGGAACCGCCGCGACGCCGTCCGCGCGGGCGGGCCGCAGGGGTCCGTCCGTCCCGCGGGCGGGCCCGCGCCGCCCCGTCAGGGCCCCCGGTGGGCGGCGACGAGCTCGACGAACCCCAGGGCGACCCGGTCGTGGGAGTCCACCGTGAAGCCCGCCTCCGCGGCGACCGCCCTCGGGAGCCGCCGCGGGTGCTCCTTGCGCGCCTCCCGGAGGCGGAAGGGCCAGCGCGTGTAGTCGACGTGGTCGACCAGCAGCAGGCGCCCGCCGGGCCGGAGCACCCGGTGCATCTCGTCCAGGGCCCGGCGCTGGTCGGGGATCGTGCACAGGGCGAGCGCGCACACGACGGTGTCGAACTCCCCGTCCGCGAAGGAGAGCTCCTGGGCGTCGCCCTCCCGGAGCACGGCGTCCACGCCCAGGGCCGAGGCGCGGGCCCGCGCGTGCTCCAGCATGGCGGGGCTCAGGTCCACGCCGATGACCTCCGCTCCGGCGGGGTAGTGGGCCAGGTTCCGGCCCGTGCCCACCGCGACCTCCAGGACC
The DNA here is from genome assembly GCF_040613895.1 of Nocardiopsis sp. NPDC006198. Classification (NCBI taxonomy): domain Bacteria; kingdom Bacillati; phylum Actinomycetota; class Actinomycetes; order Streptosporangiales; family Nocardiopsidaceae; genus Nocardiopsis; species Nocardiopsis sp. NPDC006198. The sequence goes on from NZ_JBEXSY010000087.1 coordinate 4,939, forward strand.
CTGCCCGCGGCCGGGGCGCACAGCCTCGCGCGGACGCCCCCGAGCACGGCCTCCTGGAGGCGCGCCCCCTGTTCGTACCGCCCCGACATCCGGTTCCAGTCACCGCGCACGCGCTCGGTCCGCTCGTCCATGACACCCTCCCCGTTCCCGCCCTTGACCGGACCTCCAGTCTGGAAGTTAATGTCCACATGAAGTCAAGTGCGTCGGAGCTGTCCATCGGGGAACTGGCCGGGGAGTTCGGCCTGGCCGCCCACGTCCTGCGGCACTGGGAGGCGGAGGGGGTGCTGGAGCCGGCCCGCCGCTCCGGCGACCGGCGCCGGTACGCGCCGGAACAGCGCGTCCAGGTGGCGCTGGTCCTGCAGGCCCAGGAGGCGGGGCTGAGCCTCGCCCAGATCCGCGGGGTGGTCTCCGCCCCGGACGGCGGGTCGCGCCGGGCGCGGCTGGCCGAGCACCTGGCCCTGCTGGACGAGCGCCTGGAGCGGCTGCGGGCCGCCCGCGAGATGGTGGCGCACGTCGTGTCCTGCGGCGCCGAGGACTTCCTGGAGTGCCCGCGGATGCGGGAGATGCTGGAGGCGTCGTCGACGTGTCCCGCCCTCCACGGCCGCGGCCGCACCCCCCGGGAGGGGTTCCCGGACGCCCTCCGCCCCCCGGCGGGCACACCGTGCCCCGGGACCGGGACGCGGTCCGGGCGGCATGTCGTCCCGGACTGCTAGAACGGGTGCCGAAACCCCGGACCGGCCCCTGGAGCAGACGATGCCGAACAGCACCCACCTCACCGAGTACGCCGACCTCCCCGTGGTCGAGTTCCCCGCGACGGAGGCGAAGGAGCCGGCCCCCGGCGAACTGGCCGCGGCGCTCGCCGACCCGGGTTCGGTGGCGTGGCGGCTGCGGGCCGACCCGTACGAGGCGGCGGAGGCCTTCCCCGCGTACTTCGCCCGCTTCCTGGCGGACGTGGACACGGCCCGGGTGGGGGCGCTCGTCATCGGGACCTGGGGGGACGGCCCCGAATCGCCGTCGACGGTCCCGCGCGACCTGCTCATCGCCCACGCGGAGGCCTTCCCGTCGCTCCGGTCGCTGTTCTTCGGGGACATCGTCTACGAGGAGAACGAGATCTCCTGGATCGAGCAGAGCGACCTCTCCCCCCTGGCCGCGGCCTTCCCCGCGCTGGAGGAGCTGGCCGTGCGCGGGACCGGCGAGACCTCCGTGGGCGGCGGCAGGCTCGACCTCCACCTCCCCGAGCACACCGGCCTGCGGACCCTCACGGTCCAGAGCGGCGGCCTGCCCGGGCGGGTGTGCCGGGGGATCGCCTCCTCCGGCCTGCCCGCCCTGGAGAACCTGGAGCTGTGGCTGGGGGTGGACACGTACGGGTGCGACACCACGCCGCAGGACCTGGCGCCCGTCCTCTCCGGCGGGGCCTTCCCCGCCCTGCGCTACCTGGGCCTGCGCAACGCCGAGGGGATCGACGACTGGATCGCCGTCCTGGCGGAGGCGCCCGTGACCGCCTCCCTGGACGTCCTCGACCTGTCCCTGGGCACCTTCACCGACACCGGCGCCGAGGCCCTGATCGGCGCCGCCGACGCCTTCCGGCACCTGCGGAGGCTCGACCTGCACCACCACTACGTGTCCGAGGGGACGGCCGAACGCCTCCGCGCCGCGCTTCCCGGCGTGGAGGTCGACCTGTCCGATGTCCAGAGCCCGCGTGCCCACGACGGGGAGTTCCACTACTACACGGCGGTCTCCGAGTGAGCGGAGGCGCCGTCGGCGGTGTCGCACCAGGCTGTTAGACATAGGGGCGTCCGCAATCCCAGGCAGGAGAAACCATTGCCGAACCGCAGCCACCTGACGGAGTTCGCCGGCCTCCCCGTGGTCGAGTTCACGGGGTGGGACGCCCTCAGGGACGACTTCGGGCTCGCCATGTACTGGGCCCGCAACCGCCGCGAGCCGCACACCGAGCACCCGAAGAACTACGCCCGGCTCTTCGAGACCGTCGCCGACCCGGGTTCGGCGGCCTGGCGGCTGCGGATGGAGACCCCCTCCTACGGCACGGGCTCCAACGGCCCGATCGACACCCTGGGCCAGTACCTCGGCCGGTTCGCGGAGATCGTCGCGCCCGCGGAGGTGACCGCCCTGATCGTCGGGTACATGGGGGGCGACTACGAGGCGATGCCCCCGGACGAGGTCCGCGACCGGCTGCTCGACATCGCGCCGAAGCTGACCGCCCTGCGGTCCCTGTTCTTCGGTGAGATCCGCCAGCAGGAGAACGAGATCTCCTGGATCGAGCACGGCGACCTCGCCCCGCTCCTCGCCGCGTTCCCGGGCCTGGCCGAGTTCACCGTCCGCGGCGGCAGCGCCGGCCTGGGGCTGGCGCTCGGGGAGCACCGCGCGCTGCGCAGCCTCACCGTGCAGAGCGGGGCGCTCCGGCCCGAGGTCGTGCGGGACGTGTGCGCGTCCCCGCTGCCCGGCCTGGAGCGCCTGGAGCTGTGGCCGGGCTCCAAGGAGTACGGCGGTGAGAGCACCCCGGAGGACCTGGCCCCCGTCCTCTCCGGCGAGGCCTTCCCGCGCCTGCGCCACCTGGGGCTGCGCAACGCCGAGGAACTGGACGACTGGATCCCCGCGCTGGCCGGGGCGCCCGTGCTCTCCTCGCTGGACACGCTCGACCTCTCCCTGGGCACCCTCACCGACGAGGGCGCCCGGGCGCTCCTCGGGGCGCCGGCCTTCCGCGGCCTGAAGCGGTTGGACCTGCACCACCACTACATGTCCGAGGAGACGGCCGCACGCGTCCGCGCGGAGTTCGCCGGGGCCGGGGTGGAGGTCGACGTGTCCGACCCCCGGGAGCCCGACGTCGACGAGTACGGCGGAGAGACGCACGTCCACCGCTACTCGGCGGTCTCCGAGTGACCCGGGAGCGGCCCCTGGTCGTGGTGGGGGTCCCCGGCAACCGCCGCCTGGACCTGTTCCTCGCGGCGGCCCGGTCCGCAGGCCTGGCCCCGCCCTCGGTCGTGCCGTGGCGGGAGCTGGCCGCCGGGCCGGTCCGCCTGCCCGACGGCGGACTGGTCCGGGTGGACTCCCCCGGCGGCGACGTGGAGACCGAGCGCCTGCTGCGCGGCTGGGACCGCGCCCCGGACCCGTACCGCGCCGAGGGCACCGCCGACCACCACGCCGGGTTCCGGGCCGCCCTGGACCGGCTGTCGGAGGCGGTGGCCGCCGCCCCGGGCGCACGCCTGCTCCAGGATCCGCAGGACCTGGTGGACATGTGCGACAAGCGGCGCTGCCACACCCGCCTGGCCCGCGCGGGGGTCCCGGTCGCCCCCGCGCTGCCCGGCCCGGTCACGGGCTACGCGTCGCTGCGCGCCGCGATGGCCGACCACGGCTGGACACGGGTGTTCGTCAAGCCCGCGCACGGCTCCTCCGCCTCCGGGGTGGTCGCGCTGGCCGTCGCGTCCGACAGCCGGGTCCGGGCGGTGACCACCGCCGACCTCGTGCGCGGCGGGGACGGGTCCGTGCGCCTCTTCAACAGCCTGCGCCCGCGCACCTACACGTCGGAACCCAACATCGCGGCGGTCGTGGACGCCCTGGCCCCCGAGGGGCTGCACGTCGAGCGGTGGGTGCCCAAGGCCGGTTTCGACGGCCGCGTCCTCGACCTCCGGGTGGTGGTGGTCGCGGGGCGAGCCACCCACGTCGTGGCGCGCACGTCGTCCTCGCCCATGACCAACCTGCACCTGGGCAACGCCCGGGGCGACATCGACGCCCTGCGGGAGTCGGTCGGCCCCCGTGCCTGGGCCGAGGCGACGGCCACCGCCGAGGCCGCCGCCGCGTGCTTCCCCCGCACCCTGCACGCGGGGGTGGACCTGATGCCCTCGCCCGGCTGGCGGCGGTTCACGGTCTGCGAGGTCAACGCCTTCGGCGACCTCCTCCCCGGGGTGCTGCACGAGGGCCGCGACACCTACGCGGAGCAGCTGCACGCCCTGGCCGCCGGCCGCTTCCCGACCGGCGCGCCCGCCCCTCCCGTCCCCGCCCCCTGAGGGACCGCCCCGAAGAGCCGGACCCGCACGCCGGGCCTGCGCGCACACCTCCTCCCGAAGAAGAACGATGAGCACCGAACCCGACATGAACGCCGTGGTGGGCACGCACGACATCCTGCTGCTCACCCTGGACACGCTGCGCTTCGACGTGGCCGACGAACTCGCGCGGGCGGGCCGCACCCCCCACCTCGCCCGCCTGCTGCCGGACGGGGGGTGGGAGCGCAGGCACGCCCCGGGGAGCTTCACGTACGCCTCCCACCTGGCGATGCTCGCCGGGTTCCTGCCCACCCCGGCCGCGCCCGGCCCCCATCCGCGCCTGTTCGCCGCCGCCTTCCCGGGAAGCGTGTCCACCGCGCCGCACACCTGGACCTTCGACACCCCCGACCTGGCCTCCGGCCTCGCCGAGGCGGGGTACCACACGGCCTGTGTCGGGGGGACGGGGTTCTTCAACCGGCGGTCGGCGGTGGGGTCGGTGATCCCGGACATGTTCGCCGAGAGCCACTGGGAGGAGTCGTTCGGCGTGGCCGACCCCCGCTCCTTCGAGAACCAGGTGGCGCGGGCCGTGCGGATCGCCGGGGAGCGCCCGGCCGACCGGCCCCTCTTCCTGCTGCTCAACGCGTCCGCACTGCACCAGCCCAACTGGTTCCACCTGCCGGGGGCCTCCCCCGGGGACGGCGACACCCCGGAGAGCCACGCGGCCGCCCTGGAGTACGTCGACCGGCACCTGCCGCCCCTCCTCGCCGCGATGTCCGCCCGCCGCCCGTGCTTCGCGATCGTGTGCTCCGACCACGGCACCGCCTACGGCGAGGACGGGTACACCGGCCACCGGATCGGCCACGAGACCGTGTGGACGGTCCCCTACACCCACGCGTTCCTGCCCCGGGGACGCACCGCACCCGTCCACGCCGAGGAGGCGACCCCGTGACCGTCACCCCCGTGCCGCGCCCGGAACCCGTGCGCGAGGACTCCCCGTACCGGTCGTACGTGTACGCCTATCCGCACAAGAGCGCCTACCGGCCCTTCGCGGACCGCCCGCCGCTGGCCGACCTGTGGCGGGACGAGGACGTGAGCGCGCTGTCCCTGTACGCGCACATCCCGTTCTGCGAGATGCGCTGCGGGTTCTGCAACCTGTTCACGCGGTCCACGCCCCCGGCCGAGCAGGTCACCGCGTACCTGGACGCGATGGAGCGCCAGGCCGGGGAGGTGGCCGCGGCGCTGCCCGACGGGTTCCGGTTCGCGCGCGCCGCTCTGGGCGGGGGGACGCCCACCTACCTGACCGCGGACGAACTCGTCCGTGTCTACGACCTGACCGAACGCGCGTTCGGGGTGGACCTCTCCCGGACACCGGTCTCCGTGGAGACCTCCCCCGCCACGGCCACGCCCGACCGGCTGGACGTGCTCCAGGCGCGCGGCCTGACCCGGATCAGCATGGGCGTGCAGAGCTTCCTCGTCTCCGAGGCCCACGCCGCGGGGCGTCCGCAAAAACGCGCCGAGGTGGACCGGGCCCTGGCGGCCGTGCGCGGGCACACCTCCGCCGACCTCAACCTCGACCTCATCTACGGGATCGACCGGCAGGACGCCCGCACGTGGGCGTACTCCCTGGACACGGCGCTGGAATGGGCCCCGGAGGAGGTCTACCTCTACCCCCTGTACGTGCGGCCTCTCACCGGCCTGGGCCGCCGCGCCCGGGACTGGGACGACCACCGGCTGGGCCTGTACCGGCAGGGGCGCGACCACCTGCTGGAGCGCGGCTACGAGCAGGTGTCCATGCGCATGTTCCGGCGCGCGGACGCGCCCGCCACCGGCGCGGACGTGCCGGACCACTGCTGCCAGACCGACGGCATGGTCGGGCTCGGGTGCGGGGCGCGGTCGTACACGGCGTCCGCCCACTACTCGTTCGACTACGCGGTGGGGGTGGGCCACGTGCGGTCGATCATCGCGGACTACGTGGGACGCGGCGCGGGGGACTTCGCGCACGCGGAGGTGGGGTTCCTGCTGGACGACGGGGAGCGCCGGCGCCGCCACCTCGTCCAGTCTCTGCTGCGGGCCGAGGGCATGGACGCCGCCGCCTACGCGGAGCGGTTCGGCGGCCACCCCGCGGAGGACTTCCCGGAGCTGTTCGCCGCGCTCGGCGCGCGCGGCTGGCTGGAACCGGACGGCGGCCCGGGCACGGTGCGGCTGAGCCCGGAGGGCCTCGCGCACTCCGACGCCGTCGGGCCGATGGCCTTCTCCGCCCGGGTGTCGGCGCTGATGGCCGAGTACGAGGCCCGGTGAGCGCCGTGGAACCCGCCGCGGGCCACGGGGCTCCCCCCGCCCGCGCCTCCGCCCCGGCCGCGCCCCCGCGGGTGACACCGCTCCCCTGGCCGGGGATCCACGGGGCCCTGTCCCCCGCGCCCCGCGCCCCGGGCGCCCCCGACCGGGCGCGCCCCGCGCCGGAGCTCCCCCCGCACCTCACCCTCCTCTACCGGGGGCCGCTGGCCAGCTGCGACTACGACTGCCCGTACTGCCCCTTCGCCAAGCGGCGCGACGACCCCGGGACCCTGCGCGCGGACCGGGCCGCCCTGGAGCGGTTCGCCGACTGGGTGGCCGACCGCCCCGCCGAGAACCCGGGAACCCGGGTCTCGGTGCTGTTCACCCCCTGGGGCGAGGGGCTGGTGCGATCCTGGTACCGGACCGCGATCGTCCGGCTCAGCCGCCTGCCCCACGTGGAGAGGGTGGCGATCCAGACCAACCTGAGCGGCCGACTGGGCTGGCTGGCCGACTGCGACCTGTCGTCCACCGCGCTGTGGACCACCTACCACCCCGGCCAGGTGTCCCACGAGCGCTTCCTCGCCAAGGCCCGGGAGCTGGCCGCCGCGGGGGTGCGGTTCAGCGTCGGCGTGGTCGGCGAGCCCGACCACCTGGAGGCGGCCCGGAGGATGCGGGCCGACCTGCCCGGTGACGTGTACCTGTGGGTCAACGCCGCCGAGGGCCGGACCTACACCGACGGGGAGGCCGCGGAGTGGCAGGCCCTGGACCCGCACTTCCACTACAGCCGGCACCCCCACCCGAGCCTCGGACGGCCCTGCCGCACGGGTGACAGTGTGCTGTCCGTGGACGCCGACGGCGGGGTGCGCCGCTGCCACTTCGTGGACACCCCGATGGGCAACCTCTACGACGGGTCGTTCGCCCTGGACCCCGGACCGTCCCCCTGCCCTCTGACCAGCTGCGACTGCCACATCGGCTACGTGCACCTGGAGACCCTCGACCTCTACGACGTCTTCCGGGGCGGGGTCGTGGAACGCGTCCCGGCGGTCCTCCCGGCCGCGGCACCGCCCGCACCGGGCCCGGAGGGCGCCACTTCAAACCGTCACCGGAGACAGACATAATGCGACACATGGTCTTTCCCCGGGTCATCGCGACCGACCTCGACGGCACTCTCCTGGGCTCCGGAGGCCTCGTCTCCGCCCGCAACCGACAAGCGCTGGCGGCGGCCGCCGACGCGGGGGTGAGGGTGGTCGTCTCCACGGCCCGCCCGCCCCGGGAGACGTGGCACATCTCCTCCCAGTTCACCTCCGCCGCCGTCCTCTGCGGCAACGGCGCGCTCGCCCACCTCCCCGACGAGGAGCCCCTCGTACGCGCCCTGTCCCCGGAGACGGCGGGCACCGTGGTCGAGAAGCTGCGCGGCGCGCTGCCCGACCTCGGCTTCGGCGTGGAGACGGGTACCGGCTTCTTCCACGAGCCCGGCTACCTGCTCGAACCGTGGGCGCACCGCGACTGGGTGAGCGGGGTCCTGGACTCCGCCGAGGAGCTCCTGGAGCGCACCTCCCCGATCGCCAAGCTGCTGGTGCGCTCCGGCGGGACCCCGGTCCACCTCCTGCACGAGGCGGCCGTGGAGACGGTCGGATCGCTGGTGGAGGTCACCTACTCGGGCGGGCACGGACTGCTGGAGCTGAGCGCGTCCGGGGTCAACAAGGGCACCACCCTGGCACTGGTCTGCGAGCGGTGGGGGGTGGCCGCGGAGGAGGTCGCGGCCTTCGGCGACATGCCCAACGACCTGGCCGCGCTGTCCTGGGCCGGTATGGGCTACGCCATGGCCGACGGGCACCCGGACCTGCTCGATCCCGCCCTGGGCCTGGGCGTCGCCCCGGCGAGCACCGAGGACGGGGTGGCCAGGGTGGTGGAGCGGCTGCTCGCCGGGCGCTGAAAACCGCTGGCGGGGAGCCCGTCCCCTCCGGTCTCATGGGTGCGGACAACCCACGCCAGGAGGAACACCGTGCCGCACCCCGCCCAGATCGTCTCGTCCCTCGCCGACCCCGACCGGCTCGCGCTCTACGCCCGCGTGGTCGCGGCGGGCGCCGGCGGCGCCCCGGAGGACCTCCGCGCGGGCGGCTCCGGGGCCGTACGGCACCTGCGCCGGTTGGCGGACGCCGGCCTCGTGAGGGAGGAGGGCGGGCGCGTGGTGTGCGTGCCCGGGGTGTTCGCGGCCGCCCTGGAGGAGAACGCCCCCGCCGGGCGCGACCCCGTGGACGCGCTGTTCCACCAGGGACGGCTGACCGCCCTGCCCGTCCGGCGCGAGCTGCGCCGAGGGGTCTTCGCGCGGATCGCGGGGCGGCTCTTCGCGCCCGGGGTGGTCTACACCGAGAAGCAGGTGAACACGGCGATCCGCACCTGCTTCGACGACCCGTCCTCGATGCGCAGGTACCTGGTGGAGGAGGGGTACCTGACGCGCGAGGCCGACGGGAGCGCGTACCGGGTCGCGGCGGACTGAGCCGCCGCGACCCCGCCGCGGGGACTCAGGAGCCGTCGCCGTCCACGCGCTCGTGGTAGGTGCGCCGGGTGCGCTCGGTGTGCTCGCTCATCAGCCTGAGGGCCTGGTCGGCGTCCCCCGCCTCGATGACGTCGACGAGGCTGGCGTGCTCGTCCCAGGAGGCGGCGCCGCGGATGCGGGCGACCGGGGCGTAGTACCAGCGGACCCGCCGGTCCACCTGGGCGGCCAGTTCGGCGAGCACCCGGTTGCCCGAGGCCTCGGTGACGGTGCGGTGGAAGTCGGCGTTGGCCTGGACCACCGCGTCGGTGTCGGCGAGCTCGGTCGCCGCGCGCCCGGCGGCGACCAGGTCGCGCAGGTGGCCGACCTGTTCGGGCGAGGCGTTGGCGGCGGCCAGGCGGGCCGACTCGGTCTCCAGCAGCGCGCGGACCGCCAGGAGCTGGTCGGCCTCGCTCTCGGTGGGCGTGTGCACGAACGCCCCGTAGCCGGGGCGCAGGTCCACCCACCCCTCGTTGCTGAGCCGCTGCATCGCCTCGCGGACGGGCTGGCGCGAGACGCCCAGGGTCTGGGCCAGCTCCGTCTCGACCAGGTGGTGGCCGGGTGAGAGCGCCCGGGTGGTGATCAGGTCCAGGATTGCCTCGTACACGGCTTCGCGCAGCGGTACGGGACGCTGGATCCGTCCTGCGACGGTGTTCAACCCCTGCGAGGCCATAGGGAATCTCCGGAATCCTGGTGCGCGGTCTTTGTAGACAGTGTACAAAACGCAGGACGTGCGTGGGTCACGTCGGAACCTCCACGAGCTCGACCCTTCCGGGGACGCGCCCCGGGACGCGCGAGGGCGGGACCACGGCGAGGGCGTCCGCCGTGGCGGCGCCCCTCAGGTCGGCGGAGCCCGAGACGGGCAGCTCCACCGCCAGGTCCTGGCTCACGCGCACCGGCACCAGACGGGTGTCGGACGGGTGCGGGCCGGTCGGGCCGATGAGCCCGATCCGCCGGCCGGCGTGCGCGGGGTCCCGCCGGTCCGCACGGCCGCTGAGCACCGGAACCAGCAGGGTGAGGGCGGCGGCCAGGGCCGCGCCGGGGTTCCCCGGCAGCCCCACGACCACGGTCCCGGAGGGCAGGACGGCCAGCAGCTGCGGATGGCCGGGGCGGCAGGCGACGCCGTCGACGACGACCCTGGCGCCCAGTCGGGCCAGGACCGGGCGCAGGTGGTCGGCCGGGCCGGCCGAGGAGGAGCCGCAGACCGCGACGACCTCGGCCGGCCCTGCGACGCCGAGCGCCCGCGCCAGGTCCCGGCCCCGGTCGGGGACCCGCACCGCGGGGGCGCAGGCGCCCCCGGCCCAGGCGACGAGCCCGGGCAGCACGGGACCGATCGCGTCCCGCACCGCCCCGGGGCGCGGCGCCCCCTCGACCACGACCTCGTCCCCCGTGACCAGGACCCGCACGAGGGGCCGGACCACGGGCAGGGTGTCGCGGCCCAGGCTCGCGGCGAGCCCCAGGAGGGCGGGGGTGACGGGGCTACCCCGGCGGGCGACCGGCGTTCCCGCCGCCGTGGTCTCGCCCCGGCGGCGGATGTGCCGCCCCTCGCCGATCCCGCCGCGCACGGCGCCGGAGGACTCCGTCGCCAGCTCGCGCGGCAGGACCGCCGTGGTGCCGTCCGGCAGGACGGCGCCGGTGGCGACCTCCACGGCCTCACCGCCCCCCAGCCGGACGACCGGGCACCGCCGCCCCGCGAGCGAGCGCCCGAGGACCGACCAGGGGCCCTCCCCGGACACCGCGTACCCGTCCATGGCGGCGCTGTCGAGCGCGGGGACGTCGACCGCCGCGACGAGGTCGGCGCCGAGGGTGGCGCCGAGGGCGCCGGCGAGCGGCTCCTCGGCCATGGGCGTGCCACCCTCGGCACCGGTCACCCGCGCCAGCTCCCGCGCCGCGGTCCAGGGCAGCGGGGGTCGCGGGTGGTCTCCGACGTGAAGAAGCGGAGAAGTTTCCGGGGAACCCTGGTCGGGCATTCCTTCTCTCCCTACCGACATGTGGAGAACGATATCTCGGAGCATACTGTATACAGTATGTGAAAGGAAGGGAGTCCTCATGCGAATCGCCGTACTCGGCGCCGGAGCGATCGGCGCCTACGCGGGCGCCGCACTCCACAGGGGCGGGGCCGACGTCCACCTCATCGCCCGCGGCGCCCACCTGGAGGCCCTGCGGGAGCGGGGCGTCCGCGTGCTCAGCGCGCGCGGCGACTTCACCGCGCACCCGCACGCCACCGACGACCCGTCCGAGGTCGGCCCCGTCGACGCCGTCCTCCTCGGCCTGAAGGCCCAGCACTACGCGGGCTGCGGCCCGATGCTGCGCCCCCTGATGGGCCCCTCCACCATGGTCGTCGCCGCCCAGAACGGCATCCCGTGGTGGTACTTCCACGGGGTCGAGGGCCCCCTCGCGGGACACCGCATCGAGAGCGTGGACCCGGGGGGAGCGGTCAGCCGGACGATCCCGGTCGAGCGCGCGGTCGGGTGCGTGGTCTACGCGGCCACCGAGCTCGCGGGCCCGGGGGTGATCCGGCACATGGAGGGGACCCGGTTCTCCATCGGCGAGCCGGACCGGTCCTCCTCCGCGCGCTGCCGCGACTTCCAGGCCGCGATGGAGGCGGGCGGCCTCAAGTGCCCGATCGAGCAGGACCTGCGCGAGGACATCTGGGTGAAGCTGATGGGCAACATCGTCTTCAACCCGCTGAGCGCGCTGACCCGCTCCACCATGGCGCAGATCTGCCGGAACCGATCGACCCGGGAGATGGCGCGCACCATGATGGCCGAGACCCTGGAGGTCGCGGCGCGGCTCGGCGTGCACCCCGCCGTCTCCATCGACCGCCGCCTGGCCGGGGCCGAGCGCGCCGGGGACCACCGCACCTCGACCCTGCACGACCTGGAGCGCGGGCGGCCCATGGAACTGGACGTCATCCTGTCCGCCGTGGTGGAGCTGGCCGACCTGACCGGCACCCCCGCCCCGGCCCTCCGGGCGGTGGACGCCGTGGCCGGGCTGCTCAACGACCGGATGCTCGACGCCCCCGGACCCCCGGCTCCCCCCGCACCCGCACCGGCCGCCCGGTCTTGACCCATGACTCATGATCGCTAAATACTGTATGCAGTATCCCCGTCAGGCGCCACGGGCGCCGTCGGACCAGGCGAATCCGGCCACGACCACCAAGCGAGGCCACATGCGATCCGACGATTTCTCCGCTCCCTACGACCGACTCACCCGCCCCCTCGTCCGCGACGGCGGCGAACTGCGCCCGGCCTCCTGGGAGGAGGCCCTCGACCGCGCGGCCGCCGGGTTCCGGCGCGGCGTGGACGAGCACGGGCCCGACTCCTTCGGCATGCTCTCCTGCGCGCGGGCGACCAACGAGATGAACTTCATGGCGCAGAAGTTCACCCGCGTCGTCGTCGGCACCAACAACGTCGACTCCTGCAACCGCACCTGCCACGCGCCCAGCGTCGCCGGCCTGGCCGCGGCCTTCGGCTCGGGCGGGGGGACCTCCTCCTACGCCGAGGTCGAGGACACCGACCTCATCGTGATCTGGGGAGGCAACCCGCGCTTCGCCCACCCCATCTTCTTCCAGCACGTGCTCAAGGGCGTGCGCAACGGCGCGCGCCTGTTCGTCGTCGACCCCCGGCGCACCTCGACCGCCGAGTGGGCCGACCGCTGGCTCGGACTGAACGTGGGCACCGACATCCCGCTCGCGCACGCGATCGGACGCGAGATCCTGCACGCGGGCCTGGCCAACGACACCTTCGTCCGGCGCGCCACGAGCGGGTTCGACGAGTACCGCGCGCTGGTCGAGCCCTGGACGCTCGCCGCCGCCGAGGCCGAGACCGGCGTGCCCGCCGAGGCCATCCGCGAGCTGGCGCACGCCTACGCCCGGGCCGAGCGCGCCCAGATGTGCTGGACGCTCGGCATCACCGAGCACCACAACGCCACCGACAACGTCCGCTCGCTCATCAACCTGGCCCTGCTGACCGGGCACGTGGGACGGCACGGCTCGGGGCTCAACCCGCTGCGCGGCCAGAACAACGTGCAGGGCGGCGGCGACATGGGCGCCATCCCCGACCGGCTGGCCGGGTTCCAGGACATCCTGGACCCGGAGGCGCGCGCGCCCTTCGAGGCCGCGTGGGGCCGCGAGATCCAGGGCACCAAGGGCAAGACCCTGACCCAGATGTTCGAGGCGATGGACGAGCGGGAGCTCAGGACGCTCTACGTGATCGGCGAGAACCCGGTCCAGTCCGAGCCCGAGACCGAGAAGACCACCCGCCGCCTGCGCAGCCTGGACCACCTGGTGGTGCAGGACATCTTCCTGACCCGCACCGCCGAGCTCGCCGACGTGGTGCTCCCCGCGAGCGCCTCCTGGTGCGAGTCCGACGGCACCTTCACCAACAGCGAGCGCCGCGTGCAGCTGGTCCGCAAGGCCCTGGACCCGCCGGAGGGCGCCCGCGACGACATCGAGATCATGTGCGACCTCGCGACCCGCCTCGGCGTCGACTGGTCCCGGCCCTCGGCCGAGGAGATCTGGAACGAGGTCCGCTCCCTCTCCCCCATGCACCGGGGCATGAGCTACGCGCGCCTGGCCGAGCTGCACGGCATCCAGTGGCCCTCCTACTCCGAGGACGCCCTGGAGCCGAGCTACCTGCACTCGCGCCTGTGGTCGGAGGACCCCGCCGAGCGCGGCGAACCCGCCCCGTTCGGGATCGTGGGCCACTCCCCGCCGGTCGACCTGCTCGACGAGGACTTCCCGTTCCGGCTGACGACGGGGCGGCGCCTGGACGACTACAACACCGGGGTGCAGACCGGCGGCTTCTCGTCGCCGCTGCGCCGGGGCGAGCTGCTGGACCTCTCGCCCGAGGACGCGGCCAAGCTCGGCGTCGCCGACGGCGAGACGGTGCGGGTGACCTCGCGCCGGGGCTCCGTCCTCGTCCCCGTCTCCGTCACGGAGGCGATGCGGCAGGGGTTGGTGTTCATGACGTTCCACTTCCCCCACCAGGTGGACACCCAGCTGCTGACCATCGACGCCACCGACCCGATCGCGGGGACGGCCGAGTACAAGGCCGCGGCGGTGCGGATCGAGAGGGTGGAGAAACACGCCGGCAGTGCGGCGCCGGCGCCCTGACGTGCGCGGACGGCGGACCGCGCCGTCGCCCCAGCCCCCTGCGGCGACGGCGCGGTCCCCTCCCTGGGCGACGCGTTCGGGCGCGCGCCCCGGGGGCCGGGTCTCCTTACGCGATCTTGGCGCGTACGGGGGTTGTCAACCCGATAACCAGCATCATACTGTCCTCTGTATACAAAATCCTGTGATCTGGATTACACGAGATTGAGGTGACACAGACGTGGACCTGCGATTCCTGGACGAGGCGCCCACCGCCGTCGAGCGCGAAGCCGTCGACAGCGTGCTCGGTCCCCCCGAATCCGGTTGGGACGGCGGCGCCCGCCAGGACGTCGACCTGCGCTACGCGCGGGGAGGCCACACCGCCCGGGACAGACGCGACCTGCTCATGCCCGCCCTCCACGCGGTCAACGACCGGGTGGGCTGGATCAGCAGGCCCGCCCTGGACCACATCTGCCGACGGCTCACCGTCCCGCCGGCGGAGGCCTACGCCGTCGCCTCCTTCTACGCGATGTTCTCCCTGCGCAAGCGCCCCCGCCGGGTCGTGCACCTGTGCACCGACATCGCCTGCGCGGCGGCCGGGTCGTCCGGCCTGCGCGACCGGCTCGCCGAACGCCTCGGCCCGCCCGGCGGACACGACGGCGACACCACCTGGCACGAGAGCCCCTGCCTCGGCATGTGCGAACGCGCGCCCGCCGCCCTGGCCCTCGAGGCCGGCGCCCCGGCACGGTACGCCGTCGCCGCGCCCGCCGCCCCCGGGGACCTCGACGCGCTGGCGGGGGACGCCTCCCCCGGCTCCGCCGCACCGGTCTCCGCGAACGGACACGGCGCCCCCTCCCCCACCACCTTCGGCGCCGACCCCCTGCCCGGCACCGCCCCTGAGCCCGCCCCCTCGGCGGCGGTCCCCGACGCCGGGTCGCCCGACCACGTGCTCCTCCGGCGCGTCGGTACCGTCGACCCCCTCAGCCTGGACGACTACCGCGCCGCCGGCGGCTACGCGGCACTGCGCCGGGCGCTGCGGCTCGGCCCGGCCGGCGTGATCCGGGAGGTCTCCGACTCCGGCCTGGTCGGCCGTGGCGGAGCCGCCTTCCCCACCGGCCGCAAGTGGCAGGCCACCGCCCAGCAGCCGGACGGCCCGCACTACCTGGTGTGCAACGCCGACGAGAGCGAGCCGGGCACCTTCAAGGACCGCGTCCTGATGGAGGGCGACCCCTTCTCCGTCATCGAGGCGATGACGATCGCCGGCTACGCCGTCGGGGCGCGGCTCGGGTTCCTGTACATCCGGGGGGAGTACCCCCGCGCGCTGCGGCACCTGGAGAACGCCGTCGCGCTCGCACGGGAGCGCGGACTCCTCGGGCCGGACGTCCTGGGCTCGGGGTTCGCCTTCGACATCGAGATCCGGCGGGGCGCCGGGGCCTACATCTGCGGCGAGGAGACCGCGATCTTCGGCTCCATCGAGGGCTACCGGGGCGAGCCCCGCACCAAGCCGCCCTTCCCCGTGGAGAAGGGCCTGTTCGGCAAGCCCACCGCCGTGAACAACGTCGAGACGCTGGTCAACGTCCTGCCGATCATGCTGATGGGCGGCCCCGCCTACGCGGCCGTCGGCACGGGCGGGTCCACGGGACCCAAGCTGTTCTGCCTGTCCGGCGGCGTGCGCCGCCCCGGGCTGTACGAGCTGCCGTTCGGGGCCACCCTGCGCGACCTCATCGAGGCGGCCGGGGGCCTGCCGGAGGGCCGCACCGTCCAGGCGGTCCTGCTCGGCGGGGCGGCCGGGGCGTTCGTCCGCGGCGACGAACTCGACATCCCCCTGACCTTCGAGGGCGCCCGCGCGGCCGGGACGACCCTGGGCTCGGGCGTGGTCCTGGTCCTGGACGACACCGCCGACCTGGTCGCGACCCTGGTCCGGGTGGCGGCCTTCTTCCGCGACGAGTCCTGCGGCCAGTGCGTCCCCTGCCGTGTCGGCACGGTGCGCCAGGAGGAGTCGTTGCTGCGGATCAGCGCGGGGGCGGACGCGGCCGCCGAGGTCCCCCTGCTCCGCGAGGTCGGCCGTGCGATGAAGGACGCCTCGATCTGCGGACTGGGGCAGACGGGCTGGAACGCCGTGGAGTCGGCGATCGACCGGCTCGACCTGTTCGGCGGCCCCGGCCGGGCCGCCTCCGACGACATCCAGCAGAGCACCGCCGCGGGCGACCGGGCGGCAACCGAGGAGGCCCGATGACCGTCCCCGTACTCCTGGCCCCGCCCAGGCGGCTGATCGACGCGACCATCGACGGAGAGCAGGTCCGCGTGCCCGAGGGCACCACCGTCCTGGAGGCGTGCGCCGAGCGCGGCACCGAGATCCCCACCCTCTGCCACGGCGACACCCTCACGCCCAGGAACGCCTGCCGCGTGTGCGTGGTGGAGGTGGAGGGCGCGCGCACGCTCGCCCCCGCCTGCTCGCGCAAGCTGGAGCCCGGCATGTCCGTGGCGACCGACTCCGAGCGGGTGCGCCACAGCCGCAAGCTGGTCCTGGAGCTGCTCGGCTCCTCCGTGGACCTGTCCACCACCCCGAAGGTCGCCGAGTGGATGGAGCGCTACGAGGCGGAGCCCGACAGGTTCGGCCCGCGCGCCGAGGCCGCCGCGCTCGGCGTGCGCGACGCCCGGCGCTCCGGCGAGCACGAGCCCGGCGACGGCTCGGTCGCGGCGACGGTCGAGCAGCCCGCGAAGATCGACAACGACCTGTACGTGCGCGACTACTCCAAGTGCATCATGTGCTACAAGTGCGTCGACGCCTGCGGGGACCAGTGGCAGAACACCTTCGCGATCGGGGTGGCCGGGCGCGGGTTCGACGCCCGCATCTCCACCGAGCACGACGTCACCCTGCCCGACTCGGCCTGCGTGTACTGCGGGAACTGCATCGAGGTCTGCCCCACCGGGGCCCTCTCCTTCGGCACCGAGTTCGACATGCGCCAGGCGGGGACCTGGGACGAGGACAAGCAGACCGAGACCACCACGATCTGCACGTACTGCGGGGTCGGCTGCAACGTTACGCTGCACGTGCAGGACAACGAGATCGTGAAGGTCACGTCCCCGCACGACAACCCCGTGACCCACGGGAACCTGTGCATCAAGGGACGGTTCGGTTTCCAGCACGTGCAGCGCCGCGGCGGCGACGGGAAAGGCGGTGGCGCCGGCGGCGGCGGTGCCTGAACCGTTCCGCCCCGCGCGGAACCACGAGGATGAGAATCCCGGACAGATCGTGTAGAACCGGGGACGGCAGGACACCGGAAGGCGGTGGGGCGGAGATGGGACGGGTCACTGTCCGGGGGAAGGTGCTCCGGATCAAGGACGGGTCCGCGACCGAGCGCGTGGACACGTTCGTCGTGGAGGAGCCGCTGGAGATCAGGCTGGACGGTGAGCCGCTGAGCGTCACCATGCGCACGCCCGGCGACGACTTCGACCTGGCCGCCGGGTTCCTCGTGAGCGAGGGCGTGGTGTCGCGGGCCGAGGAGATCACCGCGATCCGCTACTGCGCGGGCGCGACCGAGGACGGCTCCAACACCTACAACGTGCTCGACGTGTCCCTGGCCCCGGGCGTCCCCCGCCCGGACACGTCGCTGGAGCGCAACTTCTACACCACGTCCTCCTGCGGCCTGTGCGGCAAGGCGAGCCTGGACGCCGTCCGCACCCAGGCCAGGTGGCAGGTCGCGGAGGACGGGGCCCGGATCGGCGCGGACACCCTGACGGCCCTGCCCGACCGCCTGCGCGAGGCGCAGCGGGTGTTCGACCGCACGGGCGGGCTGCACGCCGCCGGGCTGTTCACCGCGGAGGGCGAACTCCTCGCCCTGCGCGAGGACGTGGGTCGCCACAACGCGGTCGACAAGCTGGTCGGCTGGGCGCTGCGCTCCGGCCGGCTGCCGCTGGAGGGCACGGTGCTGATGCTCTCGGGCCGCGCCTCCTTCGAGCTGGTGCAGAAGGCCTGGATGGCCGGCGTCCCGATGATGGCGGCCGTCTCCGCGCCCTCGTCCCTGGCCGTCGACCTGGCCGAGGAGGCTGGCATCACGCTCGCCGGGTTCCTCAGGGGCACCTCCATGAACGTCTACGCCGGAAGGCATCGGATCCTCCTGAAGAAGGCGCTCAGCGCGCCCTCGGCGGCCACGGGAGGCGTCCGCAGTTCGGGTCAGTAGACGCGGGGGCGGTCGGCGCGCTCCAGCCCCCTGCACCGACCGCCCCCGACACCCGGCCCCGTGTCCGCACCGCCGCTCGGAGCGGCGCCCGGACACCCCGGCCGTGCCCCCGCGACCGGTCCGGATCCTCCGGCCGGCCGCGGGAGCGGCCGTGCCGGGCCCGGTGCGCCGGGAGCCGTGCCCCGGCCCCGCGCACCGGACCCGTCCCGGGTCCCCCGCCGGTCAGACGCGCCCCTCGGGGCGCAGCGTGTAGTGCGGGAAGTTGCCGGGCAGGCGCTCGGCGGCGGGCCCCCGGGTGACCGCGTGGACGAGGAGCTCCCCGCCGACGAAGGCGCCCCGCCAGGAGTCGCCCCAGCCGCCGAACAGCTCGTCGCGGTCGCCGCGCGAGCGCGGCCGGTTGACGCCGACCTTGAAGGCGCGCACGCCCCCGGCCAGGCGCGAGGCGGTGTCGGGGTCGTCGCAGGAGACCGTGGCGACCAGGGCCCCGTTGCTGGCGTTCATCCCGGCCAGGAGTTCGGCCTCGGTGTCCACCAGCACGATCGAGTCGACCGGGCCGAAGGGCTCGGCGTGGAACAGCGGTGAGGAGCGCGGCGGCTCCAGGATGGCCACCGGCGCCACGTAGGCGTCCGTGTTCTGGCCCGGGAGCAGGAGGGCGTCGTCCAGTCCGCCGCGGTAGAGGGGCACGGCCCCGCCCGCGACGGCCTCGGCGACGCGGTCGGTGAGCTCCTTGGCCTTGGCCGCGTTGACGAGGGGGCCGAAGTCCAGCTCCGGCAGGTCGTCGTCGGGGGACTCCACGGCGAGCGGGTGGCCGAAGCGGACGCCGCGGACCGCGGTGAGGTAGGCGTCGAGGAACGCGTCGAAGCGGGATCGCTGCACGACGAACCGCGGGTAGGCGGTGCAGCGCTGCTTGGCGTAGTCGAAGGTCTTGCGGATCTGGCCGGAGAGGGTCTCCCAGTCGCTGAACTCCCACACCCCCCAGCAGTTCAGCCCCTCCTGTTCCAGGACGTGCGGCCGCCCCAGGTCGGCGACGTCGGCCGCCACCCGGCCGCCGGCGTCCCGGCCTCCGACGAAGGACACGCAGCCGATCTCGGGCCCCTTCACCAGCGCCGGGGACAGTTCGCGCCCGCCCCCGCTGACGAGGGTGAACGGCAGCCCCTCCCGGACCGCGAGGGCCACGGCGAGGGTCAGGCAGACCAGCCCGCCGTCGGTGGGCGTCTTGGCGATCACCCCGTTGCCCGCGAGCGCCTGGACGCACATCGCGTGCGCGAGCACGCTCATCGGGTAGTTCCAGCTCGCGATGTTGCTGACGGGGCCGTCCAGGGGGAGGCGGCCGTCGAGCATGGGCCCGATGCCGTCCAGGTACCACTCCACCCCGGAGATCGCCCGGTCCACGTCCTGGCGGGCCAGCCGCCAGGGCTTGCCGATCTCCCACACGAGGGCGAGGGCGAGGGTGTCGCGGTGCCGTTCCCAGGCGCGGACCGCGGCGCGCACCCGTGCCTGCCTCTCCGCGAGGGGGAGTGCGGCCCACGCGCGGTGCCCGGCGGCGGCCCCGGCCACGGCGAGGGCCGCGGTGGCGCCGTCCAGCATGGGCAGGTCCGCGGTCCGCGAACCGTCCACGGGCGAGTAGGAGGCCCGGGGCTCGCCGTCGGGGCGCCACCGCCCGCCCCAGTGGTTGTGGACGCGGTCCGGGCCGAAGGCCTCCGGGGCGGCCTCACGGCAGCGGGCGTACAGTGCGGCCCAGGAGGTGCCGGGCTTGGGCATCGTCGTCATGGGGCCGTGGGCGCCGCCGTGGAGAGGGCGCCCGCCTCCTCTCCGCCGTGGGTTCCGCCGAGGACGGCGCGCACGAGGCGGGCCGCTTCGCTGGGGGTCTTGCCGACCTCGACCCCGGCGGCCTCCAGGGCCTCCTGCTTGGCCGCGGCCGTGCCCGCCGAACCCGACACGATCGCGCCCGCGTGCCCCATCGTCTTGCCCTCCGGAGCCGTGAACCCCGCCACATAGCCCACCACGGGCTTGGACACGTTCGCCTTGATGAACTCCGCCGCACGCTCCTCGGCGTCCCCGCCGATCTCACCGATCATCACGATCACATCGGTGTCGGGGTCGGCCTCGAACGCCGCCAGCGCGTCGATGTGCGTGGTCCCGATGATCGGGTCCCCGCCGATGCCCACCGCCGAGGAGAAGCCGATGTCGCGCAGCTCGTACATCATCTGGTACGTCAGCGTGCCCGACTTGGACACCAGGCCGATCCGGCCCGGCTTGGCGATGTCGGCCGGGATGATGCCCGCGTTGGACTGGCCCGGCGTGATCAGCCCCGGGCAGTTCGGACCGATGATCCGCGTCTTGTTGCCCTTGGAGCCGGCGTAGGACCAGAACGCGGCGGTGTCGTGCACCGGGATGCCCTCGGT
>NZ_JBEXSY010000088.1:0-24782 GCF_040613895.1 Nocardiopsis sp. NPDC006198
CGCCGGGGACGCGAATCGGTGTGGTACGTCAACCCCCAGCTGGCTTTCAAAGGCAGCTATGAGGACTGGCACGCCCTACTTGCAGACCTGCCAGACGACATCCCCGAGGTCCAGGCCCCCTTCTACGAGGTACGGCCCCCGCCCCCGGCGGGCGTGTCCCGGCCCCGCTCGGGGCCGTCGTGCGGGACCGGCCCTGCGCGTGCGCTCCCCCGTGCCTCCCGGGTCAGCCGCCCTCCATCCAGTACCGCTGGAGCCTGCCGACCGCCTCCTCCCTGCTCATCCCCGCGATCTCGGCGGAGTCGAGCCCGAGCTTGGAGATCAGCAGGTGGACGAGGTCTGCGGGCAGGGCGCCCGCAGGCGCGACGGGCTCCCCCCGGTCGGGGACGGCGCCGTCCCTGACGCACGCCCAGAACGCGGCTTCGTCGACGTCGAGCTGGTCCCGGAGGATGTGCGCCCACACACTCCTCCCGTAGTCGGTCCGGTCCGGGGGCCGGGACACCCGGGTCCTCAGTATCCGACCGTCCGGGAGGTCCAGTTCGTAGGTGGTGTGGTGGGTGCCGGTACCGCCGCGTGCACTGCGTACCGGCCGCCAACCCTCGGCCCTGCAGAAGCGGTCGTGGTCCTCGCGCGTGGGGCGGGGCCAGGTCACCGCGCCCTCCCCACGAGCCAGTCGCGCAACTCCTCGTCGTCGCTGAGGCTGATCAGCTGGACCAGTCCCCAGTTCTCCCGGTGGTTGGGCGCGTCGAGCAGGTGGTCCTGCCAGTCCTCCGCGTATTCACGCAGGGCGTGGACCATCTCGGTGACGGCCTCGTCGAAGGAGGCGCCGTCCGCCGCGACGGGCAGCCCCGGGATGAAGACGGACCATCCGCCGGCCTCGGGCACCACCTGCGCCCGGGACGGCGCAACGGTCGCCAGGTAGTGGCGCAGTCTCCCGACGTCCACGACGGCGGTTCTGGCCGAGTCGCGGCGAACCGTGGCGACACGGCCCCTCTCCGCAGCGTCCAGGAGGGCCTTGAGATGCGCGCGGGCCTCGGTGTAGCTGTCGTAGTGCACGGGCGTCATGGCGGTACCTCCGTCGGGGCGTTCCCTCAGCGTGCCACCGGCCACCGAGTACGTCAAGTACGTGACGTACTCGTGCGGGTGCTACAGCTGAGCGGGGGGGGGGGGCGGGGGGGGGGGGCGGGGGGGGGGGGGGCGCGCCCCCCCCCCCCCCCCCCCCGGCGGGCGTGTCCCGGCCCCGGTCGGGGCCGTCGTGCGATCAGCTGCAACCGCTGGTGGAGCCGCAGCCCTCGCAGGCGTAGCAGCTGCCGGAGGGCCGCATCCTGGTGCCGCAGGTGACGCACAGCGGCGCGTCGGCGACGAACCCCTGGCCGGCCAGCAGGTCCGCCGTGGAGTGCACCTCGGCGGGCTCCGCCGGGGACGCCTGCGGAGCGGGCGCGGCCGGGGTCCCGGGCGCCTCAGCCCCGTGGGTGGCGGCGGACTGGGCGTAGGACTCCACCTGGGCGGCGACCTGGGCCGGGTCCTCGCCCGCGAGCTGCGCCTGGCGCTCGGAGGCCGACAGGACGCCCAGGGCCGCGCGCTCCTCGTAGGGCAGGTGGTCCAGGGCCAGGCGGCGGAAGATGTAGTCCACCACCGACTGGGCCATGCGGATGTCCGGGTCGTCGGTCATGCCCGCCGGGTCGAACCGCATGTTGGTGAACTTGTCCACGTAGGTCTCCAGCGGCACCCCGTACTGGAGGGCGATGGAGATCGCGATGGAGAACGCGTCCATGACCCCGGCCAGGGTCGAACCCTGCTTGCCGAGCTTCATGAAGACCTCGCCCAGGCCGTCGTCCGGGTAGGAGCCCGCCGTGATGTACCCCTCGGCGCCGCCCACGGAGAACGAGGTGGTCTCGCTCGGACGCTTCTTGGGCAGGCGGCGGCGGACCGGGCGGGCCACCTCGACGGTCCGCACCTCGGGCTCCGCCTCCTCCTTCTCCGACGCGCCCGTCGACAGCGGCTGGCCGACCTTGCAGTTGTCGCGGTAGACGGCGAGCGCCTTCAGGCCCAGCTTCCAGCCCTGGAAGTAGATGTGCTCGAAGTCCTCGACCGTGGCGTCCTCCGGCACGTTCACCGTCTTGGAGATCGCGCCGGACAGGAACGGCTGCACGGCGGCCATCATCCGCACGTGGCCCATGGGCTTGATGTAGCGGCGGCCCATCGCGCAGTCGAACACCTCGTAGTGCTCGGGACGCAGGGAGGGGGCGTCCACGACGTGGCCGTTCCCGGCGACGTACTCGACGATCGCCTCGGCCTGCTCGTCCTGGTATCCCAGGTTCGCGAGCGCGCGCGGGATGGCCTGGTTGACGATCTGCATCGAACCGCCGCCGACCAGCTTCTTGAACTTGACCAGCGAGAAGTCGGGCTCGATGCCGGTGGTGTCGCAGTCCATCATGAAGCCGATGGTGCCGGTGGGCGCGAGCAGGCTCGCCTGGGCGTTGCGCCAGCCGTTGCGCTCCCCGACCCTGAGGCACTCGGCCCACTCGCGGGTGGCCGCGGCGTGGACGGGCTCCTCCAGGGAGGTCACCGTGCGCAGGTCGTCGTTGGCGGCGGCGTGCTTGCGCATGACGCGCTTGTGGGCCTGCTCGTTGCGCTTGTAGCCGTCGTAGGGGCCGACCACCCCGGCCAGCTCCGCGCTGCGGCGGTAGGCGGTGCCGGTCATCAGCGAGGTGACGGCGGCGGCGACGGCGCGGCCGCCGTCGGAGTCGTAGGCGTGGCCGGTGGCCATGAGGAGGGCGCCCAGGTTGGCGTAGCCGATGCCGAGCTGGCGGTAGGAGCGGGTCGTCTCACCGATCTTCTCGGTCGGGAAGTCGGCGAAGGTGATGGAGATGTCCATCGCCGTGATGACCAGCTCGGTGAGCCTGGTGAAGCCCTCGACGTCGAAGGTGTCGTCCTCGCGCAGGAACTTCAGCAGGTTGATCGAGGCCAGGTTGCAGGACGAGTCGTCCAGGGACAGGTACTCGCTGCACGGGTTGCTGGCGCTGATCCGCCCGGTCTCGGGGTTGGTGTGCCAGTCCTGGATGGTGCCGTCGTACTGGATGCCGGGGTCGGCGCACTCCCAGGCGGCCCTGGCCATCCGGGTGAAGAGGTCCTTGGCGTCCACGGTGGCGACGACCTCGCCGGTGGTGCGGGAGGTGAGGCCGAACTCCGACCCGGTGTCGACGGCGCGCATGAACGCGTCGGAGACGCGGACGGAGTTGTTGGCGTTCTGGTACTGGACGCTGAACATGTCGGCGCCGCCCAGGTCCACGTCGAAGCCGGCATCGCGCAGGGCGCGGATCTTGTGCTCCTCGCGGGCCTTGGTCTCGACGAACTCCTCGATGTCGGGGTGGTCGACGTCCAGGACGACCATCTTGGCGGCCCGGCGGGTGGCTCCACCGGACTTGATGGTCCCGGCCGAGGCGTCGGCTCCGCGCATGAAGGACACGGGTCCGGAGGCCGTGCCGCCCGAGGACAGCAGCTCCTTGCTGGAGCGGATGCGGGAGAGGTTCACACCCGCGCCGGACCCGCCCTTGAAGATGATCCCCTCTTCCTTGTACCAGTCGAGGATCGACTCCATGGTGTCGTCGACGGAGAGGATGAAGCACGCGCTGACCTGCTGCGCCGAGGCCGTCCCGACGTTGAACCACACCGGCGAGTTGAAGCTGAACAGCTGGTTGGCGAGGGCGTGCTTGAGCTCGTGGTCGAAGATCTCCGCGTCCTCGTCGCCGGCGAAGTAGCCGTGCTCGACGCCGGTCGCGGTGTAGACGCCGACGACGCGGTCGATGAGCTGCTTGAGGCTCCACTCGCGCTCGGGGGTGCCGACGGCTCCGCGGAAGTACTTGCTCGCCACGATCTGGGTGGCGTTCATGGACCAGGAGGCGGGGAACTCCACGCCGCGCTGCTCGAAGTTGACCGTGCCGTCACGCCAGTTGGTCATGACGACGTCGCGGCGCTCCCACTCCAGGGAGTCGTACGGGTGCGTCCCGGGGGTCGTGAAGACCCGCTTGATCTTCAGGCCCTTGCGGCTCCCCTTGCCCTTGCGCCCCGTCGAACCGCTGGCGGTTTCCGTCATCGTGGATTCTCCCCCTACCTCGTGGGCACGGCCTGCCCAACCGTGCACGGCGTCCTTGGAATACGGGACGGCCGGTCACGGGAGGACGTGTCCCGCGGTGTCCGGCCGGCCCCTGCGGTGCCCCGCCCGCGGCCCTCTCCCGGCCGCGGGGGCGCTACCCGGTGGTGGTGCTGCTCTCGGGGAGGGGGCCGGCCGCGCCGCCGTCACCGTCCTCCCGGTCCTGCCGCAGGCTGGCGATCTCGGCCTCGAAGTCGGCGAGGCTCTCGAAACCGCGGTAGACGCTGGCGAAGTGCAGGTAGGCCACCTCGTCCAGGTCACGCATCGGGCCGAGGATGGCCAGGCCGATCTCGTGGGCCGGCACCTCGGCGACGCCGCGTCCGCGGATCTCCTCCTCGACCTGCTGGCCGAGCTTGGCGAGCGCGTCCTCGGAGACGGGGCGGCCCTGGCAGGCCCGGCGCACCCCGGCGATGATCTTGGTACGGCTGAAGGGCTCGGTGACCCCGGAGCGCTTGGCGACCATCAGCAGGACGGTCTCCTGCGTGGTGAACCTGCGCTCGCACACCGGGCAGGACCGGCGGCGCCTGATGGCCGCGCCGTCGTCGGTGGACCTGCTGTCGATCACCCTGGTGTCCGGATGGCGGCAGAACGGACAGTGCATCCTGGTTCACCTGCTTCCCTCACCGAATCGACACCCTGTATCTCTACTAAACCACAACTCCTGGACAATCCATCCCGCGAGAGCACCAGATGTTGTGGTCGAACTTAGGCGCAGCAAGGGGTGGCCCGCAACTCCGCGGCCCGCGTGTCCCGCACGCGGGCACGCGACGGGACCCGCGGCGGAGGCAGAGGGCGGACATGGGGGCGCGGGGGCGCCGGGCCGCCCCGGGGGCGTCCGGCTCCGTCGACAAGAATAGCGGCGGAGGCCCCCGGCGCCCGCTGCGACCGGCGGCCCGCCGCGCCCGGAAGCACGTCCCACGAGGGGGTTCCGGCATCGCCCCCGGGATCCGGGAGACCAGTCCCACATCCCCCGGAACCGCCCTCGGGGAGACGTGTTCGCGCATTCCGGGGACAACACCACGTGAACACGTGTACACACGTCGGTAGAGGCCGGAAATTGACCGCGAAAACACGCGGGACAATGGACCGAGCCATCGAACGCTTGTTTGATATCACCGTGCGCAACGTCTAATGTTGACTGTGATTTCACGCTGGTTTCGCCATCACGCGGACCCCAGGTCGGCGCGGTTGCGGACCGGTGGTGGCCAGTCACGCAATCAGGCCCTGACCGAACCGAATGCCGAGGAGGCCCGGCCGTGCCGGAGGAGAATCCCGGAACCGCAGATTCCACCGCCGTTCTCACCGCAGTGGGGAACACGGGGGGATCCACGCCCGAAGCCCCCAAACTCACCGCCCGACAGCAGAGCGTCCTGAACTGCATCCAGCGGTATGTGCGCGAGCGGGGCTTCCCCCCGTCGATAAGGGAAATCGGGGAAGCGGTCGGCCTCTCCAGCCCTTCCAGCGTGGCGCACCAGCTCAAGGTCCTCCAGCGCAAGGGCTACCTGCACCGGGACCAGAACAGGCCCCGGGCGGTGGAGCTGCGCTCGCCCGGCCGTTCCTCCGGCCGGACCGTGACCCCCGAGGACATCGACCCCTCGCGCGCCGCGGCCGTGCCCCTGGTCGGCCGCATCGCCGCCGGCGGGCCCATCCTGGCCGAGGAGTCGGTGGAGGACGTGCTCGCGCTGCCCCGCCAGCTGGTCGGGGAGGGCCGCCTGTTCATGCTCACCGTGGTCGGCGACTCGATGATCGACGCCGCCATCACCGACGGCGACCTGGTCGTGGTCCGCCAGCAGCAGGACGCCAACAACGGTGACATCGTGGCGGCCCTGCTGGACGACGAGGCGACCGTCAAGGTCCTGCGCCGCGAGGAGGACGGCCACGTCTGGCTGATGCCGCGCAACGAGGCCTACGAGCCGATCAACGGGGACGCCGCCACCGTCCTGGGCAAGGTCGTCGCGGTCATGCGACGCGTCTGACCCCGGTCCGGCCCCACTGCCCCGCGCCCCCGGCGCCGTCCTGCGACGGCCCGGGGGCGCCGTGCCGTGCGCGCGGGCGCCCGGCGGCCGGGGCCGCTCGGCACGCGCGCGATCGCGGGAACCTCGGCGCATCCCCGGCCTCCCTGGCATGGGACGCCCGGCACGCGCACGGTCGCGGGAGGGCCTGTGGACGACGGGGGCCCGCCGGGCGGGGCCGCTAGGCTGGAACCGTGTCCACACCACTCTCCTCCCCCTCCGCCCGACCGCGCGCCGCACTGGTCGGCGGTGCCCTCGCGGTCCTGCTCTCCGCCGCCGCCTGCGCCCCGGCCGACACAGGCGGCGCCGAGCCCCCCGGTGCCGGCGGGGTCGAGCGCGAACTCGCCTTCGAGGGCGGCGGGCACGAGGTCTCCGCGAGCTTCCGCACACCGCACGACGCGTCCGGGAGGGTCCCCGGCGCACTCATCATCTCCGGCAGCGGTCCCACCGACCGCGACGGCAACGCGCCCGCGCGGCCCGACGCCGACACCAACCGCAACCTCTCCCGCGTACTCGCCGAAGCCGGTGTGGCCTCGCTGCGCTACGACAAGTTCGGCAGCGGCCCGGACCCGCAGACCGGGGAGGAGACCGGCCCCGGGGGTGTCCGGACGATCGCCCCGGTGGACCCCGGGGTCTTCGACCGGCAGGTCGTGGCGGCGTACGAGGAGCTCGTCGCGCAGCCCGAGGTGGACCCGGGGCGCGTGGTCGTCGTCGGCCACAGCGAGGGCGCCCTCTACGCCCTGCGCGCCCACGAGCTCATCGGCTCCGGGCACCCCTCGCCCGCGCTGGTGCTGGCCGCCCCTCCGGGCACGCGCTACCTGGACCTCCTCGACCGCCAGCTCACCGAGCAGGTCCGCCTGGCGGAGGGGGCGGGCCAGATCGAGGAGGCGGAGGCGGTGCAGATCCTCTCGGACATGCGCGCCGGGCGGGCCGCGGTCAGGGGAGGACGCGACCTCACGTCGCAGGAGAGCGACCGGTTCGGCGTCTACACACCGTGGAACGCCGACTTCCTCGCGTTCATGGACGGCCTCGACCCCGTCGAACTCGGTCGCGACCTGCCCGAGGGCACACCGGTCCTGGTCCTGTGGGGGGAGGACGACGCCCAGGTCTCGCGGGAGGACGTGGACCGGCTCATGACGGGTCTGGACGGCGCCGAACGCGTGGACCTGCCCGGTACCGACCACATCCTCCGGGCCTTCGAGGACGAGCCCGGAGCGGCGGTCCTGGACTCGGACAGACCCTTCGCCGAGGGGGTCGCCCCGGCGCTGGAGGAGTTCCTCGACACCGCCTGGTAGGGCTCCCGGCCGTCGGGGACGCCCGGGGGGCGCCGGCCCGTCACTCGGGGATCGACTCCGGGAGGGCCCCGACCACCGCCAGGGCGAGCTCCTCCGCGTCGGCGACGATACGCTCCTCGTCGGCCGGCTCGGTCGCGTCGTAGCGGGACGCCACGCTGTAGCAGGACTCCAGGTACAGGTTGGAGACCCGCGTCCCCACGCAGCCGACCGTGAACGGCGCCCCGCGGGTCCAGCGCACCGCCTCCTCCCCGACACCGTCCAGCCCGGTGGTGTCGTGCTGTTCCGTGGTCGCGCGCAGGTTGTCGGCGGCGGTCGTCACCCCGCCCGGGTTGGGAGCGGCCACCATCACCAGCGTCGCCGTGGCCGGAACCGCCTCTCCCGGGCCCTCCGGGGTGGCCCAGCGGCACTGCCACCCGGACCCGGCCGGGTCCTCCGGACCGCCGACCGGCTCCTCCAGCTCCAGTTCGTGCCCCGGCACCAGCGCGTCCAGCGTCTCCGTCGCTACGGCGGCGCACTCGGGGGCCGACTCGTACTCGCCCGTCTCCGGGGAGTCCCGCGTGACGACGTACCAGATCGCGCCGGCCGCGAGCAGGAGCAGGGCCAGGCCGGCGGCGACCACTCCCGCCGTCGCGCAACCCCTGCTCTGCGGCTGCGCCGACGGCACCACCTCGGGAGGAGGGCCGTACGGGGGCTGGGCGGGGTACTGCGGGCTCACAGGGACTCCCCGATCCGTCCGGCGAACTCGGCGGCCAGGTCGGCCGCCTCCTCGGGGTCGACCGGCTCCTGCCCGGCCAGGCCCGCGTAGGACACGCGCACGAACAGGTTGTCGCTGTGGAAGGCGAGTTCGGCGGTGCCGGGCACCTGCCCGTGCCACACCGCGCCCTCGCCCGTCGGCAGGTCCACCTCCTCGGCGCGCACGGGCAGCAGTGCCGTGTACGCCTCCGCGGCGCGGTCGGCCCCGGTCACCGGTTCCTCCCCCGTGGCGTCGGTGAAGAGCGCCGACACGTCGACGCGCAGTGCTCCCCCGTCGCCGCCGGGGGCCCCGGGCGAGGACCACGCGCACACGAGGTTGTCGCCGCCCTCCAGGGGGCCCTGCTCCCGGGGCTGCGCGACCGCCCCGGGCAGGCGCTCCGCGAGGAGTTCGCCGGTGACGGCGTCGCAGCCGGTCGCCGCGGCGTGGACGTCACCGCTCTCGGGGACGTCCGGGTCGTTCCCGGACAGCCACAGCCCGCCGCCGACGGCGGCCGCGGACAGCACCACCGCGCCCGCACCGATCACGGCCACCCGCACGAGGGGACCCACCCGGCCACCCGCCTCCCTGTCGGTCACCGAGCCGACCGCGGGGGACGGCGGCCGCGCCCGGCGGCCGCCGTCCCGTTCCGGTCAGCCGACGACGATGTTCACCAGCTTCGGCGCGCGCACGATGACCTTGCGGATCTGCTTGTCGCCGATGAAGCCCTGTGCCCGCTCCGACGCCAGCGCCAGCTTCTCCAGCTCGGCGGGGTCGATGTCGGGCGCCACGGACAGCTTGTCACGAACCTTGCTCTGCACCTGCACGACACAGGTCACGGTCTCCTGCACCAGGAGGCCGGGGTCCGCCTCGGGCCAGTGGCCGACGGCGACGGTGCCCACGTGCCCCAGCTTCTCCCAGCCCTCCTCCGCCACGTAGGGCGCGAACAGGGACAGGGCGACGGCCACGAACTCGGCGGCCTCGCGCACCGCGGGGTCACCCGCCCCGGGGCCGGAGTCGATGGCCTTGCGGGTCGCCGAGACCAGCTCCATGGTGCGGGCGATGGCCACGTTGAACCGCCGCGACTCGACCAGGTTCGTGATCTGGTCGATGGTGCGGTGCGTGACCCTGCGCAGGGCGGTGTCGCCCCCGGCGGGGTCGGCGCCGGGCTCGCTGGCCGCTCCCGCCTCGCTCATCACCCGGTAGGCGCGGTTGAGGAACTTCTGCGCCGCGACGGCGGACACGTCGGCCCAGTCGACGTCCTCCTCCGGGGGGGAGGCGAAGAGCATGGTCAGCCGGACGGCGTCCACGCCGTAGGCGTCGATCTCCTTGCCCAGGTCGACGCCGTTGCCCAGGGACTTGGACATCGCCCGGCCCTGGTTGATGACCTGTCCCTGGTTGGTCAGGTGGCGGAAGGGCTCGGTGAAGGACACCATGCCCAGGTCGTGCAGGACCTTGGTGAAGAAGCGGGCGTACATCAGGTGGAGCGTCGCGTGCTCCTTGCCGCCGATGTAGTGGTCGACCGGCCCCCACTTGTCGACCGCCTCGACGTCGAACGGGGCGGTGTCCAGGCGGGGCGAGCAGTAGCGCAGGAAGTACCAGGACGAGTCCACGAAGGTGTCCATGGTGTCGGTGTCCCGCAGGGCGGGGCCCGCGCAGGACGGGCAGTCCACGTTGACCCACTCCTCGGCCGAGGCCAGGGGCGACACGCCCTTGGGCGCCAGCTCGGCGCCCTTCAGCTCGGGGAGGGTGACGGGCAGCTGGTCGTCGGGGACCGCGACCTCGCCGCACGAGGGGCAGTGGACGATCGGGATGGGCGTGCCCCAGTAGCGCTGGCGGGACAGCAGCCAGTCGCGCAGCCGGTAGTTGACCGTGCCCTCGCCGGTGCCGCGCTCGGCGAGCACCCCGATGATGCGCTCGATCGCCTCGGCCTTGGCCAGGCCGTCCAGCGGACCGGAGTCGCGCAGCGTGCCCTCGCCCGCGGTGGCCACGCCGGTCTCCGCCGGGTCGGGCTCCCCGGTCTCCACCACGACCCTGACCGGCAGGTCGAAGGCCAGGGCGAAGTCGAGGTCGCGCTGGTCGTGCGCGGGCACCGCCATGATGGCACCGTGGCCGTAGTCGGCCAGGACGTAGTCGGCGGCCCAGACGGGCATGCGCTCGCCGTTGACGGGGTTGACGGCGTAGCGGCCCAGGAAGACACCGGTCTTGGGGCGCTCGGTGGCCTGGCGCTCGATGTCGGAGAGCTTGGCGACCTCGGCGCGGTAGGCGTCGAAGGCCTCCCGCTGCTCGGGGGCGCACAGCTCCTCCGCCAGGTCCGCGTCGGCGGCCACCACGAAGAACGTGGCGCCGTAGAGGGTGTCCGGGCGCGTGGTGAACACCGTGACCGGCTCGTCGCGGCCCTCGATCCGGAAGTGCACGTCGGCGCCGGTGGAGCGGCCGATCCAGTTGCGCTGCATGGCCAGGATCTCGTCGGGCCAGCGGCCTCCGTCGAGCTGGTCCATGTCGTCCAGCAGGCGCTGGGCGTAGTCGGTGATCTTGAAGTACCACTGGTTCAGGCTGCGGCGGACGACGTCGGAGCCGCAGCGCTCGCACCTGCCCTGGACGACCTGCTCGTTGGCGAGCACCGTCTGGTCCTTGGGGCACCAGTTGACCTGGCCGTCCTTGCGGTAGGCCAGCCCGCGCTCGAAGAAGCGGGTGAACAGCCACTGGTTCCACTTGTAGTACTCGGGGTCCGAGGTGTGCAGGCGGCGCGACCAGTCCACGCCGATGCCGTAGCGCCGGAACGAGGCCGCCTGGGTCTCGATGTTGGCGTAGGTCCACTCGGCGGGGTGCGAGTCGTTCTTGATCGCCGCGTTCTCGGCGGGCAGCCCGAAGGAGTCCCAGCCGATGGGGTGCAGGACGTTGTCGCCGCGCTGGAAGCGGTAGCGGCCGATGACGTCGCCGATGGCGTACGCCTCCGCGTGACCCATGTGCAGGTCGCCGGAGGGGTAGGCGAACATGTCGACGATGTAGGAGCGCGGACGGGTGTCCTCGGGATCCTCCTCGGCCTGGAACGGGAGCTCGGCGGCCCAGCGCGCCTGCCATTTGTCCTGGAGGGCGCGGGCGTCGTAGGTGTCGCCCGTCGTCTGGTCGCCGTCTACCGCTGTCATCGCTGAAGGTTCCTTAGCCGCGTCCGGGTGTACTTCCCACAGGTTAGCGGTTGGCGGGTCGGGCGCAGGACGCGTTCGCGCCCCTCGGACCGCGGACGGCCCCCGCCCCCCCGGGAGCCGGGAACCGTGACGGAGCGTAGCGAAAAGATCGGTGAGATTACGGACCCGCGTCCTCTCCACACCGACTGTTCGGTTTGTTACTCTGCCGTGAAAGTGGCACAGAACACGCGATCCCGGTCACACCGGCTCCCTTCGTGCGTGTCCTGACTTATCCGGATCCACCGGATTCACCTGCCTGCGGGAGGCCCCCATGTTCAACCTGTCCGTGCTTCTGGAGGACGGCGCCCGCTCGGCGCCCGAGAAGGAGTGCCTGGTCTTCGGGGACCTGCGCCTGAACTACGCCCTCACCGACATGATCGCCAACCAGGTGGCCGACCTCCTCGTCTCCCGGGGGATCAGACCCGGCGACCGGGTCGCACTCGCCAGCCCGAACGTGCCCTACTTCCCGTTCGTCTACTTCGGCGCCCTCAAGGCGGGCGCGGTGGTCGTCCCCCTGAACGTGCTGCTGACCCCCCGTGAGATCGCCTACCACCTGGAGGACTCCGGGGCCAAGGCGCTGTTCGCGTTCACCGGCACCCCGGAACTGCCGCTGGGCCCGCGCGCCTACGAGGCCTTCCGGCAGACGGACGGCTGCGACATCTACGTGGACCTCCCCGCCGTGCCGGGCGCCACCGAGTCCACCATCGACGGCGCCGAGACCTTCTGGAAGGCGCTGGAGGGCCGGTCCGGCGAGTTCGAGAGCGTGCAGACGAGCGCCGAGGACACGGCGGTCATCATCTACACGAGCGGCACGACCGGCAAGCCCAAGGGCGCCGAGCTGAGCCACAACAACCTGATGATGAACGCCATCGGCTCGGCCAAGCTGGTGAACGCGCACCCGGAGGGCCGCGACGTCTCCCTGGTGGTCCTCCCGCTGTTCCACATCTTCGGCCAGACGGTCATGCTCAACGCCTGCCTGTACCGCCACGGGACCATGGTCCTCATGCCGCGCTTCGACGGGGACGAGGCCCTGCGCCTCATGGAGAAGGAGGGCGTCACCGGGTTCGCGGGCGTGCCCACCATGTACTGGGGCCTGCTCAACGCGGTCCAGAGCGCCGGGGCCGGCGAGTACGACCTCGAGGGCATCGCCGCGAACATGGTCGACGCCGTCTCCGGCGGCGCCGCCCTGCCCGGCCGGCTCGCCGAGGACTTCACCAAGGTGTTCGGCGTCGGCATCAAGGAGGGCTACGGCCTGTCCGAGACCTCGCCGGTCGCCTCCTTCAACAACCCCCGGGTCAAGGCCAAGACCGGTTCGATCGGCCGCCCGGTGTGGGGTGTGGAGATGAAGCTGATCGACCCGGACTGGAACGAGGTCGTCCAGGAGGAGGACAGGGAGCCGGTCGGGGAGATCGCCGTCCGCGGCCACCTGGTGATGAAGGGCTACCACAACCGCCCCGAGGTGAACGCCGAGGTCATCCGGGACGGATGGTTCCGTACCGGCGACATCGCCCGCCGGGACGAGGAGGGCTTCTACTTCATCATCGACCGCTCCAAGGACATGATCATCCGCGGCGGGTACAACGTGTACCCGCGCGAGGTCGAGGAGGTCCTGATGACCCACGACGCGGTCGGTCTCGCCGCGGTCGTCGGCGTCCCGCACGACACCCACGGCGAGGAGGTCAAGGCGTTCGTGATCCTCAAGGAGGGCTCCGACCTCACCGCCGACGAGCTCGTCTCCTGGTCCAAGGAGCGCCTGGCGGGCTACAAGTACCCGCGCGAGGTCGAGTTCCGCACCGAGCTGCCCATGACGTCCACCGGAAAGATCCTCAAGCGCGAGCTGCGCGGCTGACCCGCACCCTCCCACCCCCGCGCGTGCGCGCACGCGCGGGGACGAGCCGGCGCGGGCGGCTCCGCCGCCCTCGGCCCGGGGGCGCGGGGCCGGTCTCCCGGGGCCGGCCCCGCCCCTATCCCTTGACCGCGCCCTGGACCAGGCCGGAGACCAGGAAGCGCTGGACGAGGATGAAGAAGACCATGACCGGGAGGGTGATGAGGGTGGACGCGGCCATCACGTGCCCCCACTCGTTGGCGTACTGGCCGAAGAACTGGCGCAGGCCGACCGCGACGGTGTAGTTCTCGCTCTGGGTCATGAAGGTCAGGGCGAGCACGAACTCGTTCCAGGCCACGATGAACGAGAAGATCGCGGTCGCCACCAGGCCGGGCGCGACGAGCGGGAACAGGACCCTCCAGAACATCTGGAGCCAGGAGGCGCCGTCGATGTAGGCGGCCTCCTCCACCTCCACGGGCACGGCCGCGACGAAGCCCCGCATCATCCACACCGCCAGCGGCAGGGACAGGGCCACGTACACGATGCCGAGGCCGAGCAGGGTGTTGAGCATCTGAAGGTCGCGCACCTGGAGGAAGAGCGGGATGACCAGCGCCTCCAGCGGCACCATCTGCACGATGAGGATCATGACCAGCACAGCGGTGCGGAACCGGAAGCGGAACCGCGCCACCGCCACCGCGGCCAGCAGCGACAGCACGCACGCGCCCACCACCGTGATGCAGGCGACCGCCAGCGAGTTGGCCATGTACGTGTCGAAGTTGCCCTCGGTCAAGACGTAGGCGAAGTTGTCCAGGGTCGGTGCGGTCGGCAGCAGCGCCCCGGTGCCCGAGGTGCTCCGGTCCGAGAACGCGCTCGTCAGCATGAAGTACACCGGGAACAGGGTGAACAGCAGCAGCGCGCCCACCGCGGCGCCCTTGGCCAGGAGGCGGCCTGAGCGGACGGCGCCGCCCCTGCGCCTGGCCCGGCGGACCCGTTCCTCCCAGTCGCGGTCGGCGGCGGCCGATACGTGTGCGGTCGTGCCCAACGGTCCTCCTCGTCAGCGGCGCCCGTAGGGCGGGATCGGGTTGTCCGGCGGCCGGGACAGGCCGTTAGAATCCACCTCTGCCCGGTGCGGGACGCCTGTCCGGCCCCGGCGGGCGAGGAGGGGTGAGGGCCGTGTCGCCAGGATGGTCGGGACCGCCGGAAGCGGCGGGGTAGCGCCGTGCACGACTCCCCGGCCCCCTCCCCCACCGAGGTCGTCATCAGCTGGATCCCGCACGACGCGCGGTTCCGCGACAGGGCGGTCCGGCACGCCCTCGCCGACACGGGCGGCCGGCTGCTGTTCGCGTACGTGGACAACCTGGTCAACCAGGACAACGACGACGGGCGCCCGCTCGACGAGTACGACCTGCGCACCATGTCCGCGGTCCGGGAGGACCTCAACCGGCGCTCCCTGGCCTCCGTGGACTGGCGCCGGGTGCGGGACAAGCTGGTGTCGGGCGTCCACTGAGCCGCGGTCCCCCGTGCGCGCCCCGCAGCCGCGCCCGGTCACCTCAGCCCGTCCTCTCGGAACAGCACCCTGAGGTAGAACACCGTGACCACCAGCAGCAGCAGGGTGAGCAGGACGGCGATGGCCGCGCCCAGCCCGTAGTCGTTGTGGCCGAAGGACCTCACGTAGGACCACACGCCGAGGTTGAGCATGTCCGAGCCGCCCACGTCGCCGCCGGGCATCAGGTAGATCTGCGCGAACACCTTGAAGTCCCAGATCGTCGACAGCACCGTGACCACCGCGAACACGGGCCGCAGCACCGGGAACGTGACGTGCCAGAAGCGCTTCCAGGCGCCGGCCCCGTCGATCCGGGCCGCCTCGTGGAGTTCGGCGGGGACGGTGAGCAGTCCGGCCAGGACGGTGACCGCCACGAACGGGAAACCGCCGTGCACCACGTTGAGGGTGACGATGGCGTAGAAGAACAGCCGGTCGGCGAACCAGTTGTGCCCCGAGGGGTCGAGCAGCCCGAGGGAGGTCAGCGCCTGGGCGACGACGCCGTTGTCGACGTCGAAGATCCAGACCCAGACGTAGGTCCCGCTGACGGCGGGCATGGCCCAGGCGACCATGATGCAGGAGACCACGACGAGCCGGGGGACCGTGGACAGCGTCGACAGCAGCAGTGCCACGAGCGTGCCGACGACGATCGTGGTGAGGACCGCGACCACGGCGAACACGACCGTGTTCACCATGGCGACCTGCCACAGGTAGGGGTCGGTCAGCAGCGCGACGTAGTTGTCCAGGCCGATGAAGTCGGACTCGCCGGACATCAGGTTGCGCAGCTTGAAGTCGCGGAAGGAGAGCCACAGGATCCGGCCGAGCGGGAACAGCAGGAGCAGCCCGATGACCGTCAGCGCGGGGGCGAGCAGCGCCCACGGGAGGAGGGTCCTCCGTGCGCGCCGGCCCAGGAGCGGGGGCCGCCGCCCGGCCCCGGACCGCCTCGGGGACGGTCCGGAGGGGCGGCGGACGCCCTGCCCCGGTCCACTGGTTCCCAGCCCGACCGGTGTTCCCACTGCCTAACCCCCGTTGAGGATGCGCTCGATCTCCGCGGCGGTGTCCGCGGTGGCCTCGTCCACCGAGGCCTCGCCGTTGAGGATGGACTGCTGCATGCCGACCAGGAGCTTCTCGGCCTCGACCTGGGTCCAGGCCGGGGTCACCGGAACGCCGCGGCTCGCCTCGTTGAGCTGGACCGCGAACGGTCCCAGGATCGGGTCGGCCGACTCGGAGAACTCCTCGACCTTCGCGGTGACGCCGGGGAAGAACCCGGTCTCCTCGGACCACCGCATGGAGAACTCGTCGCCGGTGAGGTGCTGGACGTACTGCCAGGCCGCCTCCTCGTTGCCGGTGCCCTCGAAGACCGAGAGCAGGGAGCCGCCGGCGAAGGAGGGCATGTACCCCTCCTCCTGGCCGGGGAGGGTGAAGGAGTCGATCCTGCCCTCCAGCTCGGGGTTGCTCTCCAGGATGGCCTTCGGGTTGGCGCTGCCGAGGATGGCCATCGCCGCCTCCTCGTTGGCGATCGACTCCATGACCTCGATCTCGGTCCAGTTGACCGCGCCCGTGGTGGAGGTGCCGTCCTCCAGGGCCAGGCCGGTGAAGAACTCGATCCCCGCCCGGCCCTCGGGGGTGTCGATCTCCGACACCCAGGTGCCGTCCGGCTGCTCGACGGCGATCTCCCCGCCGCCGCCCCAGATCCAGGGCATGACCGAGTACTGGGCGTCGCCGGGCACGGGGAAGGCGATCATGCCGTCCTCCGCCTCGGCGAGGGCCGTCGCGGTCTCGCGCAGCTCCTCCCAGTTCTCCGGCACCTCCAGGCCGTGCTCCTCGAAGATGTCCGAGCGGTAGACCACGGAGCGGATGGAGGCGTACCAGGGGACGCCGTACACGCCGTCGCCGAGCCGGCCCATCTCCATGAGGCCGGGGATGTACTGGTCGGTGTCGATGTCGTACCCGGACAGGTCGTGCAGCGCCCCGGCGTCGGCGAACCCGGGGGTGAGCGTGTTGCCGAGCTCGACCACGTCGGGCGTGGTCCCTCCGGCGATGGCCGTGGAGATCTTGTTCTGGGCGTCCTGCCACGGGATGAACTCGACGTCGACCTCGACACCGGTCTCCTCGGTGAACGCGGCGTTGGCCTCCTCGAAGAACCCGGTCTCGTCGGGGTTGGTGCCCTGCATGATCCACACCGTGAGCCCGTCGGCGGCGGAGCCGTCACCGCCCCCGCCGGACCCGCACGCCGTGGCGGCCAGGACCAGCGCCACCGCGGCGGCGGGGAGTGGAACGTACTTGTGGGTTCGTCTGCGGGCCATCGGCACGCCTCCCGTTCCTTTCGAGGGTCCCCTGAGGGTTGGTAGGAAACCTACGTAAAGAACGGCCTCCAGTGAAGTAAACCACTGTGATTTGTGTCTGACCCGTTAGGGGTCGGGGCCCGGGAACCGGCTCACCACGCGCCCCCGGGCACGCCCGACCCCTCCGCCACCGGGGTCCCGGACCCGCGTGTCGCCGCCCTACTCCGCCAGGCCGGTGACCTGACGCAGGACGGACAGGAGTTCGGCGCGCTTGTAGACGGCCAGGCCGATGGCGGCCCCGAACGCCGCGAGCATGTGGACGTAGACCATGGGGTCGCCCCGGGTGAAGCGCTCGGCGGCCTCCTCCTCGCCGACCGAGTGGGCCTCCCACGCGGTGGCGACCGCGAACTCCAGTTCGGGCGGGAGCATCTCGGCGACGGTACGGGCGACGGCCTCGCGGGAGTCGGCGGGCTTCCACACCACTCCGGTCTGCTGCACCCTGCGGCCGAGGAAGGCGGCGACGACCTTCAGTTCCGACAGGACCTCGTCCACGTCGTCGGCGGCACGCGGGACGACCGCGTCGAGCGCCTCCCGGTCCCGGTCCGCGTAGGCCTCGATCAGCTCGATCGCGGTCCGCCGGACGCGGTCCGGCGTCTCCGGCGGCGGCGTCCTGCCGTCGCGGGGATCGTGGGATGGTCCGGAGAATGACTCTGAGGACACGGTGGTGGTCCCTTCTGGATGGTGGGGCTCGGGTCCATGATGCCGCGAACGGGTCCCGGCGGAGCCCCGGACAGGCCGGGATCCCCTTCCGGCGAACAGGGGCCGGCGGGCCCCCGCCGACGCCGGCCCCGGGGCGCCGGGGGCCGCGCCGGCGTCAGAACACCGGGCGCAGAGGCATGTGGGCGGCGGTGCCGTCCAGTTTCACCCCGAGGATCTGGTGCAGCTGCACCACGTCCCGCTCGAACCCCAGCACGGATCCCGCCATGTAGAGCCGCCAGACCCGGGCCGTGCCCTCTCCGACCTCGGCGACCGCCTCGTCCCAGTTGCGCTCCAGGTTGGCGCCCCAGTGGCGGAGGGTGAGCGCGTAGTGCTCGCGCAGGTTCTCCTGGTGGCGGATCTCGAAGCCCGCGTCGTTCATCGCGGTCTGGATCCGGCCCGCCCCCTCCAGCTCCCCGTCGGGGAACACGTACCGGTTGATGACGCCGCCGGTGTCCATCGGCCTGAGGTTGTTGCGCGGCCGGGTGATGGAGTGGTTGAGCAGCCGGCCCCCGGGGACCAGCTTGGCGTACAGCGAGGCGAAGTAGGCGTCCAGGTTCCTGGCGCCGATGTGCTCGGTCAGGCCGATGGAGCTGATCCGGTCGTAGCTGCCGTCGGGCACGTCCCGGTAGTCCATGTGCCGGACCTCGGCGAGCTCCGACAGCCCCTCCTGGGCGATCTTCTTGCCCGCCCACTCGGCCTGCTCCTTGGACAGGGTGACGCCGAGGGCGCGGACCCCGTGCTCCCGGGCGGCGTGCATGACCATGCCGCCCCAGCCGCAGCCCACGTCGAGCAGGCGCATGCCCGGCTCCAGGCCGAGCTTGCGCGAGACCAGTGCGTACTTGCGGAACTGGGCGCTCTCCAGCGCGCCGTCCTCCCGGCCCACCCTGTCCAGGGCGCCGTCGGCGTCGTCGAAGACCGCGCAGGTGTAGGTCATGGACGGGCCCAGCACCAGTTCGTAGAACGCGTTGGAGACGTCGTAGTGGTGGTGGATCGCCTCGGCGTCCCGCTGCTTGGAGTGGCGCCAGCCCCGGGTCGCCAGTCGGCCGCGGGTCATCTCCTCCGGCGGCGGGGCCACCCGGTTGACGAACTTGACCCAGCCCACGGAGCGGACGATCTCGGCGAGGTCGCGGGCGGACACGTTGATCCCCTCGGCGAAGGCGAAGTCCGCCATGTGTCTGAGGGCGGTGTACATGTCGCCCTCCAGCTCCAGGTGGCCGGAGACGTACGCGCGGGTGAGCCCGAGCCCGTTCGGGGACTGGGCCAGGTAGTTGACGGCGACCGGTGTCCGCACGTGCAGGGCGACGTCGCTGTCCGGGTCCCCTGCGCTGCTGCCGTCGTAGGCGGTGAACCGGAGGGGCGCGTCAGGCCCGACGACGCGCTCGAAGATCTCGGCAAGACGCATGCTCTCTGTCCTTACCTCTCTCGGAGGCGGTCCGTCCCCGCGGCCCGCCTCCCTGTGGTGTCAGCGGTTTCGCACGCACTTGGCGTACAGGTCCAGCAGCCGCCCCCCGGGGTCGTACGCCTCCTTGAGCGCGGAGTACGCGGGACCGTTGTAGAGCCGCCAGAACTCGTCCTCGCCGTAGAAGGAGTCCGAGTACAGGGACTTGTGTCCGCCCAGGTCGGCGACGCGCTCCTCGACGAGCCGGTTGTGGTGGGCGCGGCGCTGGTTCGGTTTCATGTCGACGAGCCCCCAGAAACCGAAGTTCACGTAGAGGCGGCCGTCCTCCAGGGGGTAGAGCGGCCAGATGTGCTCGCCCTCCCCCAGCTCGGGCCGCCGGGGCTCGCGGAGCCGGAGGGGGCACATCCAGACCGGGGCCATGCCGATCTCGGAGTGGAAGAAGTCCAGGAACTCGGCCCCCCTCTCGACGCCGACCTCGACGTCCTGGATCAGGGGTTCCTGGGGGCGCTTGCCCCGGTAGTGGGTGAGGAGGCGGAAGAAGTCGGTCCGCCGGTCCCAGGCGACCAGCCTGCGGTACACGTCGGAGCGCTTCAGGGAGCGCGGCCACAGGGGGCGCACGAGCGGGTGCTGGGCGCCGAAGGCGCGCGAGCACCAGAACCAGTCGGTGTCCCAGCGCCACAGGTAGTCGTGGAGGGTGAGGTAGTCGCCCGGGCCGCGGCCCGCGTGGCGCCGGATGGACCGGTAGTAGATGTCGTTCCCGGTGTAGTCGCTGGTCCAGGGCGCCTGGTCGGTGAACCGGGCCAGGGTGAGGTACAGCTCACCGGGCCCGAAGGCCACCCCGTCCACGAAGTCGACCGGCTGCCCCTCGTGCTCGAGGTCCTCGCAGATCCGGGCGAGCGCGTCCATGCCCTCGGCGGCTCCGTGGAAGCGCAGGTGGCGCAGGTGCACGTAGGGGGACGCGGGTTCGAGCTCGATGCGCAGGCGCAGGCTGTAGCCGAGTGTGCCGTAGGAGTTGGGGAAGCCGTGGAAGAGGTCGCTGTGCTCGTTGTCCCGGGTGGCGGTGACGACGTCGCCCGTGGCGGTGAGGATCTCCATCTCCTGGACGCCCTCGTGCGGGAGGCCGTTGCGGAAGGAGGAGGACTCGATCCCCATGCCGGTGACGGCGCCCCCCAGGGTGATGGTGCGCAGCTGGGGGACGACGGTCGGCATCAGCCCGTGCGGGAGGGTCGCCGCGACGAGGTCCTCGTAGGTGGTCATGCCGCCGACGTCGGCGAGGCGCTCGACCGGGTCGATGGCGATGACGCCGGTGAAGCCGGAGACGTCCAGGGCGGGGCCGGAGGAGGGCTCCCGGAAACGGAACAGGTTGGAGGTGGGTTTGGCCAGCCGGACCGGCGCGTCCTGTGGAAGCGCCCGGTAGTCGCGGCGGACCCGCTGGACCGCCGCTATGTGCTCGGCGAACCCCGTCCGCCGTCCGGCCGCGGTGCCGCTGCCCGTTCCCTGCTGTTGAGGAGTCATCCCAGTTCCCGTTCCGGTGTCGGCGACGCACAGTGTGGGTCGGATCGGCCCTGGCCGCCGGGAGCGGCTGGGATGGGCCGATCTCCTCAGTTCTACCTACCGGTAACGGTCTTGTGCCACCCCATTTGTGCCGTGTCTTCCCAGAAGTCCGTCTACCTGGGGTGTTGCCCGGGTCACGTGTTCACCGGGGTCACCGAACGGGTGTGGGCGGCCGGAGGCGGGCACGACGTAGGATCTGGGTTCGTGCGTATCGCTCTCGTAGACTCCGGCATCGGCATGCTCTCGACCGCGGCGGCGCTGCACGCCGCCAGGCCGGACGCCGACCTGTTCCTGGCCATGGATCCGGACCACATGCCCTGGGGGCGGCGGACGCCGGACGAGGTGATCGCCCGCGCGCTGGCCGGGGCCCGCGCGGCGTCGGGCGCCGCGGGCGGCCGGGGGCTGGACGCGGTGGTCGTACCGTGCAACACGGCCTCGGTCCACGGCCTCGCCGAGCTCCGCGCCGAGTTCGAGCCGGACGTGCCGGTGGTCGGGACGGTCCCCGCGATCAAACCCGCCGCCGCGGCCGGAGGGCCCATCGCCGTCTGGTCCACCGTGGCGACCACGCGCAGCGCCTACCAGCGCCGGCTGATCGAGACCTTCGCGGGCGGCGTGGACGTGACGCCGGTCGCCTGCGTCGGGCTCGCCGAGGCCGTGGAGTCCGCGGATCCCCGGCTCATCGACGACGCCGTCGCCCACGCCGCCGACCTCACACCGGGGGACGTGCGCGGCGTCGTGCTGGGCTGCACCCACTACGACCTCGTGGGCGAACGGATCTCCGCCGCGCTGGGCGGCCGGGCCGAGCTCTTCACCGCCGCCGGCGCGGTGGCCGCGCAGACACTGCGGCGCGTCGCCGGCGCGGCGGCCCGGCCCGCCCTCGCGGACGGAGGTCGCAACCGTGCCGGCCTGGTGCGGGTACTGGCCAGCGGACGACCCGCCCGGCTGCCCTCCGCCGCCCTCGCCTACCCGGCCGGGCGCGCGATCGCCGGGGCCCAGCCCGCCGCGGCCGGGGTCGCGGGCCGGTCGGCGCCCGCCTGACCTCCGCGCCGGGGTCACCGGCCGGAGGGCCGTTCCCGGCAGCGCCTAGAAGGCCGCCCCCGGGGCGGTGGCCAGGACCGGGGGCTCCGCGCCCGGACCGAACCCGGCCTCCGCGTCGGGACCGCCGTTGAGGGCGCCGGCGGCGAGGGTGCGCACCAGGTCGCGCACGCCGGCGGTGTCGTTGTCGTGGAGCAGCGTCTCCAGGAGGGACAGCGCCGCCCGCTGGTCACCGGGCTGTTCGCGCACGTGCCTCCACTGCGGCTCGGTGGCGGCGTCCGACAGCATGAGGGTGCGCCCGACCTGGCCGAGCGCGCTGAGGAGCGGCGTGTCGTGGGGGATCCTCTCCAGGGCCGCGTTGACCTGCTCGGCCTGGAACTCGGGATCGACCTGCTCGGCGGGCTGTGCGCGGAGGAACGCCAGGATCCGCTCTGCGGGCGCCGCCGGGGCGATCGGGGGGATCCCGCCGATCATCGCGCGGGCCTCGACCAGGTCCCCCAGGATCTCGTCGGTGCGGCCCAGCTCTCCGATCAGCCTCTCCGCGCGCTGGGCGGAGCAGGTCGCCACCCAGCGGGCCCCGCGGCCGGCGGCCAGGCGGGCGGCGGCCAGGGCCAGCTCCGCGCCGCGGCGGGGCGCCCCGACCCTCTCGAAGTAGCGGGACCACGTGGTCACCCGGACCCCGAGCCGCCAGTCGTTGCGGACGGCGCCCTGGCAGACGAGGTTCTCGACGGCCTCCACCCAGGCGGGCCGCAGACTCGGGTGGGCCTCCGCCTCCTCGACCGTCGGGAGCGGGGCGATGGCCTCGCGGGGCGCGCACTGGCCGAGCCTGGTGAGCCAGGAGAGGAGCCGCGCCCGCTCGAAGCGGATGCGGCGGCGCAGGGCGTCGCGGCGCGGGTTCGCCTCGTCGAGGGCGAGCTCCGCCTCCATCCGGTCGAGGACCTCCAGGGCCTGCGTGTGCTTGTCCTGGTGGCGCAGCGCGCGCACGAGGGTGAAGACGCCGTCGGCGCCGAGCACCGCCGGTCCGGTGGCGGTGTGCTCGTAGCGCCGCAGCTCCGTCTCCGCCCGGTCGGCCAGGTCCTCGTCGATCAGCAGGTTGACACGGGCCAGGGTGAGGGCGGGCCAGGCCGGGGTGCGCTCCCAGCCGGCCAGGCTGCGGGTGGACAGCAGATCGCGGCGCAGGTCGGTGGTCCCCCTAGCGTCCACGTTCGCGTGGCAGCGCACGAGCGTCTCCTGGAGGGACACCGGCAGCGGGCCGTGCTCGTGCGGCGCCGGCTCGTCGGCGGCGGCCGCCGTCACCTGGGACAGGGCGCGCCTGCCCTCGGCGAGCACCCCGACCCGCACGGCCAGGGGCCAGTGCGCGAGGAAGAACAGCGTCGGCGGCCCGAAGACCCCCGGCACCGCGGCCTGCGCGCTCCCCGCCTCGGCGACCAGCCGGCGCGCGGTGCGCATCGCCGACCTGGCCACGGCCTCCACCCGTACCGCGTCCCCCGCCTCGCAGAGCACGGGCAGCGCCGTGACCCCGTCCGCCAGCTCGTCCTGCCCCGCCGCCCTGAGCCGGCGGGAGGTCTCCCCTGCCCACGTCCACATCGGCATGCTCTTCTCCCCCTGATGGTGCCGCGTGACAACAGAACGTAGCAGCGCGGTGACAGGGCTGTCCGGGAAACGCGTGAGACCGGTGCCGGGCGGGGCCTGCACGCCCGATCCGTGTCGTTTGGGCGGGATAGACTCTGGGGCACCGCGGCTCCGGGGGATCCGGACACGGACCCCCGCTCCGCAC
This sequence comes from Nocardiopsis sp. NPDC006198, assembly GCF_040613895.1. Taxonomy (NCBI): domain Bacteria; kingdom Bacillati; phylum Actinomycetota; class Actinomycetes; order Streptosporangiales; family Nocardiopsidaceae; genus Nocardiopsis; species Nocardiopsis sp. NPDC006198. Next base: position 23,550 of record NZ_JBEXSY010000088.1, read on the forward strand.
ACCACCCGCAGCAGTACCTGAGGGGACAGAGCGCCGATGGGATGGCGAGACCGCTTCGGACTCCGCAAGGCCAACCGCAAGGGCAAGGCCCGTTTCGACCGGGCCTCCGAGGATTCGGACATCAAGGCGCTGATCGAGTTCTCGAAGAGCAGGGTGGGCGTGGAGTTCTTCGTCGAGCCCGAAACGTTCGCCACCCGGACCACGGCCGTCGCCGTGGCCACCGACGGCGAGTGGATCCGGCGCCGCTGCGGCTCCCCCGAGGTGATCCGCAAGGTCGCCCGTGACCTGGCCGCCCCCGCCTACGACGTGCAGATCGTCGGTTACCCCCAGCGCATGCGCGACTGGAGCGCGCGCAACAAGCGCGGCCTGTCGATGGACGAGTAGCGCCGACCCGGCGGAGGAGGACTTGCCACACCGACGCATCGGGGAGGACGTGTCCGAAACCCTCTACCCGGTCATTTTGGGCATTGATGACGAGGCCTTGCCGCGACTTCCTCTCCGAACGGGTTCCCTAACGGGCTCCGTTCGTCGCATACTCGCCTGGGAGGGGGGACTCTGATGAAGCAGGATCTCACGGCCCTGTGTTGCGAATGCGGCATGATTCGCGAGGTGAGCGACTACCAGAGTGTGGGCGAGGCCCAGTCGGCCTACGGACTGGCCCGCTGCGTCGTCTGGCGCAAGTGCCGCACCTGCGGCTACCGCACCTACCACGCCTATCTGCGCACCGACGAGGACCGCGACGAGCTGGAGGACGCCCTCAGGCTGGACGGCGCCCTCGCGGCGGAGGCCCTCGACGAGGAGATGGAGCAGCTGCGGCTGTGCGGGATCGAGGTCGGCCACGCCCCCGTCCCCGCCATCTGGGACGGCCAGTCGGTCGGCATGGTCACCCAGCGGCTGACCGACCACGCCTACTCCATCGTCCTGGACCCCGAGTCGTCCGTGGTGTCACGCCTGAAGCTCATCGACATGATGTGGAACGAGCTCCTGGTCGGCGAGCACGACGACCGCTGGTTCATCCAGGAGTCCGAGGACGACGAGTCCCCCGCGTACGCGGTCCGCCTCTTCGGCTACCGCACCCGGGGCTGACCGGTCCGGTCCCACCGCCGGAGCGCGAACGCCCCCGGCACCGCCCACGGCCTGCGGCCGGGCTCAGCACGCAGGACATCAACGAGCTGCTCGCCTCCCTGGAGTCCAACTACCTGGGCTGGTCGTCGGCCATGGCGCCGATGATCA
>NZ_JBEXSY010000089.1:0-23264 GCF_040613895.1 Nocardiopsis sp. NPDC006198
GCCGCCCGCGCCCGCCGCGCGCGGGGGGGGGCGGCCGGGGGGCGCGCCGGCGGGGGGGGGGGGGCCGGGGCCGGCGCCGTCGAGGGCGTCGAGCCCGGCCTCGGTCTCGGGGGCCCTGGGCTCGTCCCCGAGGTGGGTGGGGAGCGTGCCCCGGTACAGGCCCGCGGCGTCGATGTCGATCGTGCCGGTGGTCGACAGGGAGAAGCCGCCGCCGCGCTCGTACATGCGGATCAGCGGCTCGAAGGGGTCGGGCAGGTCCGGCAGGGACGCCCCGGCGTCGCGGGCCGCCGCCATGTGCAGCGCCCACACGCAGCTCTTGCCCACCGTCGGGTACTGCTCGACGATCACCGGGCTCCCCAGCACGCCTTCGACCACCTCGTCGGCGGCGCGCACGCCCGGCGCCGCGAACTCCGCGATGTCGTAGAACGGCCACCCCTTGGCGCCCAGGGCACGCGTCCACAGGGCCGAGCGGCGCAGGTACTCGCGCATCAGCGCGACCCGCGACCGCGTGTGCTCCAGGTCGCCGTCCCAGTCGATCGCGTGGATGCGGACGGCGAGGTCGCTGACCGCGGTGGTGGTGCTCATCGTGATCCCTTCACGTCGGGGGCGTCGGGGCGCGGGGCGGGGGGTGGGCGTCAGACGGCCTGGTTGGGGCCGTTCGAGGGGGGCGGCGGGGGCGGGGGCGGGATCACTCCCGCGTTGGCCTGGGCCTCCTCCGCCATCTCGAGGTTGCCGTTCATGTAGTGGGTGGTGGCCTCGCTGGCGCCGGTGACGGCGGCCATGGTCAGGCCCGCGATGTCGCCCATGATCCCGAAGTAGTGCTCGGCGAACTCGCCCAGGGCCATGCCGATGATGCCGCTCTTGGCGTATTCGCCGCTGTCCACCAGGTGTTCCTCGACGTTCTCCATGACGCCGACCAGGCCTTCGCCGCTGCCCTCCTCGCCGAGGTGGCCGGCGACGGCCTGGAGGACGCCGCCCACGGCCGCGGGCTGGATGTTCCACTGCGACACGGACTGCTCCTTTCGCGTGTGCGCCGGTCGGTGTGCGGCCGGCGTGGTCCGGACCCGTCGGTCCTGGGGTGCGGGTCGTTCCGGAAGGGTGCGGGCAGGGGGGCGGCGCGCGGGTCAGGCGTCGCGGGAGGAAAAGGTTACCGGTCGGACGTCGCCCGGGGCCACGGCCCCGGCAGCCGGCGGGGCCGGCTCCCGGGACGCGGACACAGGTGTGACGTCCCCTCCGCGTTGAAGGTTTCACCGTCTTCGGACGAAAGGAAACCACCCGCGCGCGAGGGTTTCGGGGGCGCCCGCGACCTGCGGCGGCACGGACCGGAGGTCCGTCCGCCCCCTCCGGCACCGGGCGCCCCAGGGGTCCGTCAGGAGCGGGTTCCGCGACGCCCCCGCCGCCGGAGGCGTCGCCGCGGCCGCTCCGGGAACACATGGACGTGAACCTTCCGGACGTCCCGGGTATCCCACCCGGCACCACTCCGCCGTCCGACCCCCCTGTGTTGAGGAGACCCCCTTGAGCCACGACGCGGTCGTCCTGCTGGCCGACGCCCCCGACCGCCGCGCCCTCATCGACGCGCTCGCCGCAGCCGGGCGCGACCTGCGGGTGCGCCTGGTCGCCGACGGAGCCCTGGTGGAGCTCGTCGACGAGGGCGGCCGGGTGGTCGCCGCCATGCAGGCCGCCCAGAAGCTGGCCCTGTCCGCCGAGGCCGAGCGCCTGCTCGCCGACGGCATCGCCGACGACCTGCCCGCCCAGCCGTACTGGGTGGAGGCCCGCGGCGCGGACCTCCCCGGCGCCGACACCGCCGGGGTGGTCGGCCGCTTCGCCCGCCGCCTCGCCGAGCGCCTGGGCGGCTCGGTGTGGGAGCCCGCCCCCGGGCTGGACCGGCGCGATCCGTTCCTGGAGGGCGCCACCGGCCACCCCGCGGTCACCGCCCTCACCGAGCAGGCCGCCGTCGTGGTGCAGGACCGCCCCCTGGTTCCGCTCTCCCCCTGGATCGTGGACGTGCTGGCCCGCCACGGCCGCAGGGGCCTGCGCCTCCAGGTCGTCACCCCCTCGACCTCGCGCATCACCCACGCCCTGCACTCCTTCCTGATGTCCCCCGCCGCCCGCTGGGTGGTCCAGGCCCCCGGGGGCTCCTACTACGACGGCTTCTCCGGCGTTCGGCTGCGCTGGGACGAGCGCGAGGCCTTCACCGTGGACGGGGACGCCCGGGCCGACGGCCCGCCGGAGGCGTTCCGCGCCGACGACGCCGACCGCGGCTGCCAACTGCACGTGGACCTCAACGTGGAGCACCCCGCCGACAACGGCCTGGTCCTGGGCCGCTCCGTGGAACTGCTCGCCGAGCGCCTGGGCGGCGGACCGCCCGCCGTGTGGGGCACGGCGGAGCCCCTCCCCCAGGAGTGGAGGCGGGCCGTGTTCACCCGGACCGTGCGCAACCGCGCCCCCGGCCAGACCTGGGCGGCGTTCTCCGGCCCGCCCGAGGGCGCGCGCGAGGACGGCGTGCGCCCGTTCGCGGGCACGGTGCGGGTGAGCCGCACCTCGTTCGGGGTGCGCGAGGCGATCACGTTCGCCGTCGGGTACCCCGAGGGCGCCGAGCCCGACCTGTCGGTGCTTCCCGCGCTGGTCGGGGAGCTGACCGAGCGGGACGTGCTGCGGACCATGACGGTGCGCCGGGTGGGCGGCCGCGCCGATCTCACCTACGCGCCCCACTGGGCGGGTCTGCCTCTGCCGGTGGGCATGGCCCTGGGCCAGGAGGCGGTGGCCGTCATCGGCACCGGTCGGGCGCTGGGCGCCCCCGTGCGCCCGCTGCCGTTCGGGCCGCCGCTGACCCCCGCGTTCTGGTACCAGGTGGGTACCGGGGTGGAGCACGACTCCTGGGTGCGGTTCCGGGGGCTGATGGCCCACCTGCAGCCCGAGGGCCGCCCCGGCGCCCCCGGGGACGCCCCCGGCCCCGGACGGGCGACCGATCACGGGGACGCCCCCGCCGACAGCGCCCCCTCCCCCGGCGATGCTCCCGCGGCGGCTCCGTGAGCCACCGCGTCCTGACGCGCCGAGACGCCCGCCGCGCCCGTGGTCGGCCGGGTTCCCGCGGGCCTGTCGGCGCTGCCGGCGGCCACCGATCGCACGGGGAGGGGCATCGGCTGTGCCCTGACCATTCCGCCGGGCCGGACGACCGCTCGGCGCATGAGGCGTTGAAGCTCGGCCGGGGAGAGCGCCCGAGTACGTGACGGCCGACGGCGACGCCGTCGAGTTCCGACACGATGACACATCTGAGCAGGAGCGATGCGATGCGTGCAACCGATGCCCCCGACGGGTCCGTGACCCTGGGCATGTCGCGGGCCGAGGCGACGGTTCTACACGAACTGATCGCCTTTGCAGAGTTCGCGTACGACCTGAGCTCGATCGAATCGGCGAGACCGGTCGAGCAGAAGGTGCTGTCCGACGTACAGCAGGCGCTCGCGCCGCTCGTCCTCCCGGAACTCGGCGCCCACGGCTACGACGCCGTGATGAACCGCGCTCGCGCCGCCATCGACCTCAGCTCCTTTCGGGCTCCCTGTCCACCCGGCACAGAGGAAGAGGGTGCGATGGACAAGCGCGCGGTCGCCCGCGCACTCGCCGCTGTGATCGCGGACGAGATCGAGGCGCAACTCGGGGTGCGCCGCCCGGTCGGTGAGATGCCTGCGCTGATCGCCGACGCGGTCTTGGACGCCTTCCGTGTCGAGCGCGTCGACCAGGCCGACCCGCCTGTCGGTTGACCCAGGACGCCGACGGGCAGGTGCTCATCCGGCTCGGCGACCCACCGGCCCCGGTCCCCGAACCCTTCGCCGACCCGCCGCTCCAGGCCAGGGACCGACGGACCGGCATGAACACGAACAACCGGGATGCGACCTGGCTGTTTCCCGGACGCAGGGCCGGACGCCCCCTGTATCCGCACAGTCCCGCCGAGCTGATCCGCGACATCGGTCTTCCCGGAACGGCGGTGCGCGCCTCCGTGCTGCGTCAACTCGTGCTCCAGGCCCCGCACCGGTCCTCGCCCAGGCGCTGGGGTTGCATTCCACGACCACCACCCGGGCCGTTGCCCGGGCGGGCGGGACCTGGAACCGCTACGCCCCCGGCGACCACACGCAGTGATCACGGCGGCCGGAGCCACGGAGAACGCAGATCACTCGATCAACAACTCCTGACTGTCTCGACCCCCGGCATCGGCGGTCGCGACGCCGGCCTTCTGGCAGAGCGACGGGATCGGCGACCCGGCGGGCCCTCATCGCCAGGAAGAGGCCGATGCGCCGGCCGGTCTTGCGGTCCAGCGTCTTCGGCCACTGCGGCCGAGGGTCCTGTCATGCCCCAATCGCGACGCGATCCACGCGGTGGGCGTCGTCTTCGCTGTGCGCGCCGGGCACAAGCCGTCGGACGACGCGGAACCCCTCGTTGTGGCCCGCGTAGTCCAGAACCAGTACGCTGGGCGGATGGCGCGACCTCGTGAGTTCGACGAAAACCGCGTGCTTCTCGCTGTCCGCGACGAGTTCTGGGACAAGGGGTACGCGGCGACGTCGATGGACGACCTGCTGCGCGTGAGCGGGTTGGGCAAGGGCAGCCTCTACGGGGCGTTCGGGGACAAGAGAAGCTTGTTTCTCCGGGTGCTGCGGGAGTACGACGACGCGAACCTGCTGGCACTGCGCGAGCGTCTGGCCTCTGCCGCCAAGGGGGTCGACGTGGTGCGCGAGTTCGTCCTCGGCCTGACCGGTGACCCGACCGGGGCGGCTGCGCGCCGGGGCTGCCTGCTGGCCAACAGCAACGCCGAGCTTGCCGCTAGCACCCCGGACGTCGCTGCCGAGGCCCGCCGCAGCTACGACGCGATCACCGCCGTCCTCACCGCGGCGCTGGAGCGCGCCCGGAGCGAAGGCGACCTCGATCCCGGTGCCGATCCTTCCGAGACAGCCCGTGCGGCCCTTGTCGCGCAGCTCGGTCTCATCGCGCTCGGGCGCACCGGCATGGATATCGACGCGCTGAGCACGATCGCTCACTCCACCCTGGCACGACTGCTGCCCGCCCCAGCGCAGTAACAGCGCCCTACCGACCGGCCCGTACCGCCGCAGTCCGCGGCCGGCCTGGCGCCCTGCGGCGCGCCCTCGAGCTGCGCGCCGCTGTTTCCGTGGGGAACGCGGTCCGCATGCAGGCCCTCTGTGTGCTGCCGGCTGCCGGTCGGCCCGATCCGCGACCGACGACTTGGGCCGCCCCGGGTGGCCGATCCGCCCCTGTGATGCCGCCGCCGGTGACGGGGTGGGCCCGAGACGCGGAGTCCGGATGTTTCGACACGAGCCACATCTTGACCGAACGGTCCACAACAGGGGTATGGTTATTGACGCACCAGTCCACAATGAAGAGGAGGGCGGCATGGCCGTCTTGGAAGGTAAGATCGCCGTCGTTACCGGGGCCGGCACCGGCATCGGGTTCGCGACCGCTCGCGCATTCCGCGACGCGGGCGCCACGGTGTTCATCACCGGTCGCCGCAAGCACGTGCTCGATGCCGCGGTCGCCGAGCTCGGCGACCGCGTGACCGGCGTCGTCTGCGACGTCTCGGTGCCCTCCGAGCTCGACGCGTTCTACAGCACCGTGCGGGACCAGGCCGGACGCGTCGACGTGCTGGTCGCCAACGCCGGCATCGGCATCGCGGCTCCGTTCGGTGAGGTGACCGAAGAGCTGATCGACTCGGTGTTCGCCACCAACGTCAAGGGAACGATCTTCACGCTCCAGCAGGCTCTACCGCTGCTCAGCAAGAACGCTTCGGTGATCCTGACGGGCTCGACCGCCTCGACCCGACCCGACCAGGGACTTGAGGTCTACGCGGCGTCGAAGGCCGCAATTCGCACCCTCGCTCGCGGTTGGGCCCTCAGCGCGCGCACACACGGCTTCCGCGTCAACGTCGTATCCCCCGGTGGTACACGCACCGAAGGCCTGCTGGAGCTCGTCCCACCCGAGGCGCTCAAGCAGGCCGAAGCCACTGTCCCCCTCGGCCGGCTCGCCGAGCCCGAGGAGATCGCCGCCCTGACGACGTTCCTCGCCTCGGACGCGTCGAGCTACATCAACGGCGCCGAGTTCCACGCCGACGGTGGATACGCCCAGGTGTAAGTGGCCGCACGTGCGGGCCAGGGCCTCGGCCCTGGCCCGCACGTCCTGGGCGTCCCGGGCGAGGTGGCAGGAGGACTCGGCGCCGACGAGCCGGTGCAGCGGCGTCGCGGGAGCGGGACCGGCGGGAACCCCCGTCCGGGAACGGCGCGCTCAGCCCCCTTCGGCCTCCTGGCGCACGGTGGCGGCGATGCGGGTGAGCGCGGTCCCGAGGTGGCGGCGCTGAGCGGCGGTGAGCGGGTCGAACACGAGCCGCTTCACCTGCGCGACGTGTTCCGGTGCGCTCTCGACGAGCTTCTGCCGGCCGGCGCCGGTCAGGGTGGCGAGGGTGTACCGACCGTCGCCGGGGTCGGGTCGGCGGACGACCCAGTCACGGGCCTCGAAACGGTCCATCACCTTCGACAGGCGGGGCTGGGTGCTGTCGCAGAGCCGGGCCAGCTCGCTGAGCCGCATCGTGGCCTCGTCGGCCGTGGACAGCCGGGCCAGGACCCCGTACTCGAAGTTGGAGATGCCCGCCTCCCGCTGCAGCTGGCGGTCGAGGGCCGCTGGTAGGGCGATGACGACCGTGAGCAGCGCCTGCCACAGGTCCTGTTGGTCGTCGTCGAGCCAGGGTTGGGAGTCCATGACCCCCATCATACTTGCCTGGGCAACTGGCTTCACTTGCGCAGGCAACCCTCGACGGGCTACCTTTCACTTGCCTGGGAAAGTAAAAATGCTTTCCCAGGCAAGCGAAGGAGCTGGTTTTGACCACCACGAGCAGCCTGAACCCCTCTGTACCGCCGCGCGCACCGGCCGCGGCGTACGACGACCTCCTCGCCCGGGTCCTGCCACAGGCGCGCGGGCAGCGGGTGTGGACCCCCTCCGACGGACCCATGCCCAGCCTCTTCGTCAGCCACGGCGCCCCGTTCACCCTCGACGACCCGCAGTGGCTCGACGACCTCTTCGGCTGGGCCCGGTCGATGCCCAAACCCCGGGCCGTCGTCGTGGTATCGGCCCACTGGGAACAGGCGCCGGCCGCGATATCGGGAGCCGCGGCCGGCGTCCCGCTCCACTACGACTTCAGCGGCTTCCACCCCCGCTACAAGACCCTTCCCTACGCGACCCCGGACGCCACCGACCTGGCGCGGCGGCTCACCGGCCTGCTGGGCCCGACACCGGTGCACGAGTTCGCCGACCGCGGCCTCGACCACGGCGCCTTCATTCCGCTCATGGCCATGTACCCCGCTGCCGACGTCCCGGTCGTGCAGTTGTCGATGCCCGGCCTGGACCCCGGCGCCCTGCTCGACCTCGGCACACGCCTGCGCCCCCTGCGCGAGGAAGGCGTCCTCGTTCTCGGCTCGGGCTTCATGACGCACAGTTTCGCCGTCTTCCGCCGGCCCGAGCTCGCCGCCGCCACCGCGGCCTTCGACGCATGGGCCGTCGACGCCCTCGCCCGGGGCGACGCCGATGCCCTCGCCGACTACCGCGCCAAGGCGCCCGGCGCCGCGGTCGCCCATCCGACGGCCGACCACTTCGTCCCGCTGCTGCTGGCCGTCGGCGCCGCCGACGACCCCGGCAGCGCCGTGAGCGCGATCGACCGCATGGTGATGGGCAACTCCACCCGGTCGGTTCAGCTGGCCTGAGCGCTTCGACGTGCTTCACCTTCGCGCCCGATCGCCCGTCCTGGGGCGACGGCACCACCACACCCTGGAGGAAAGTGTTATGAAGGCAATCCGTTTCCACGAGTTCGGCAGCAGCGACGTCCTGCGCCACGAGGAGGTCGACCGTCCGGTCCCCGGCGCCGGCCAGGTGCTGGTGCGGGTGGCGGCCACCTCGTTCAACCCGGTCGACGACCACATCCGCGCCGGCGTCCTGGCCGAGATGCTCCCGATCACCCTCCCCTACGTGCCGGGGATCGACCTGGCGGGCACCGTCGCCGAACTCGGCGCGGGCGTGACGGGCCCGGCCGTCGGCGACCGGGTCGTGGCGATGCTGCCCCTGGACTCCGCCGGCGGGGCCGCCGAGTACACACTCGTCCCGGCGGAGTCCCTGGCCCCGGCGCCCCGGACGATCGAGCTGGTCGACGCCGCGGCACTGCCGCTGACCGGCCTGGCGGCCTGGCAGACGGCTTTCGAGCTCGCCGAGCTGAAGCCCGGACAGAGCGTCCTGGTCAACGGGGCGGGGGGCGCTGTGGGCAGCCTCGTGGTGCAGCTCGCCGTCGACGCGGGGGCACACGTGACCGCGGTGGACGCGCCGCAGCACGCCGACCGCCTTCGGGGCTACGGTGCGGAGCGGGTCGTCGGCCCCCTCGACCTCGCCGCGGGCCCGGCCGCCGTGGGCGGTCCGTTCCAGGTCGTGGTGAACCACGTGCGCGTCTCCCCGGAGGAGCTCGCGCGGCTGGCGGACTACGTCGCCGACGGCGGGGTCGCCGCCAGCACGGCCGGCCCGGTCCCCGAGGACCCCGACCGGAAGGTGCGCACCGCGAGCCTGTGGGTCCGCAGCGACGGAGCACAGCTGGCCGCCCTCGTCGCCAAGGTGGACGCCGGAAAGCTCCGGCTCCACGTCGCCGACCGCCGCCCGATGGCCGAACTGGCCGCCGTGCACGGGGACGCCGCCTCCGGGCGGCTGCCCGGCAAGACCGTCGTGCTCGCCCGCTGACCACGCCCCGAGCGGGTCTTGAGGAAGCCGACCGCCCCCGCACCTGTCCTGTGACGGTGCGGGGGCGGCGCCCGGTCCGCCACCCCGCAGCGGCGGTCGGGCCTCAGTGGCCCTTGGTCACGTCCAGGTCCTTGGGCGTCAGGGCGAACACCACGACCACCGACACCAGCATGATCGCGGCGCCGATGCCGCCGACCAGAGTCAGGCCGTGGGTGAAGGCCTCCTGGGCCTGGGCGGCGGCCGCGGCGCCGGCGGGGCCCAGGTCGGCCAGGACGTGCAGGGCGCCGCCCAGGGACTCCTGCGCCGCCCCCACCCCCTGCGGCCCCAGGCCCGCGGCGGCGAGGTCGGAGGCCGGTAGTTCGGCGCGGTAGAGGGCGGACGCCGCACTGCCCAGCACGGCCACGCCCAGGACCGCGCCCAGTTCGTAGGAGGTCTCCTCGATCGCGGCGGCACTGCCCGCGTGCTCGGCCGGGGTCCCCGACATGATGATCGCCGAGGCGATGGCCAGGGCTCCCATGCCCGCGCCGAGCAGGGTCAGGAAGACCGCGACCGGCGCGTAGGTGAGCGGTGCGGGGGCCAGGGCCAGGGCGGCGAAGCCCAGCCCCGACAGCGCCAGCCCGCCCACCAGGACGGTGCGGGCGCCGATCCGCTGGGCCAGCACCGGCGCCAGCGGGGAGACCACCGTGGCGGCGATCGCCATCGGCAGCAGCCCGACCCCGGCCCGCAGGGGCGACCACCCCTGCACGAGCTGGAACCACTGCGCCGCGAGCAGCAGCGCCGATCCCATGGCCAGCGTGATGAACAGCGCCGCCAGCGTCCCGGCCGTGAAGGAGGGGACGGTGAACAGGCGCACCCGCAGCAGCGGCGAGTCGCTGTGGAGGCAGCGCAGCACGAACCAGACCAGCAGGGCCAGCCCCGCCGCGAGCGCCGCCAGTGCCAGGGCGTCGGCCGGCCCCTCCTTGGCGATGCGCTTGATGCCCCACACCAGGGCGGTCATGCCCGCGATCGACAGGGCGGTGGCCAGGGCGTCCCAGCGCCCGGGGTGGGGGTTGCGCGCCTCGGGCAGCAGGAACAGGCTCACGAGGACGGCCGCGGCCATCAGGGGCACGTTCAGCAGGAACGCCGCGTGCCAGGAGAAGTGCTCCAGCAGCAGACCGCCCACAATGGGTCCCACGGCCGCTCCCAGGGAGGCGACGGCCGCCCAGATGCCGAGCGCCTTGGCCCGTTCGGCCGGGTCGGTGAACAGGCTGCGGATCATCGAGAGCGTGGCCGGCATGATCATCGCCCCGCCCACGCCCAGCAGGGCGCGCACGGCGATCACCACGGGGGCCGACTCGGCCGCCAGGACCAGCAGGGAGGCCCCGCCGAAGACGGCGAAGCCGGTCAGGAGCATCCTCTTGCGGCCCCACCGGTCGCCCAGGGTGCTCATGGTGACCAGGAGGCCGGCCAGGACCAGCGAGTAGACGTCGACGATCCACAGCTGCTGGGCCGCGGTAGGGGCCAGCGCTGCGGCCATCTCGGGCAGGGCGACGTTGAGGATGGTCATGTCCATGACCACCACGAGCAGGCTGGCGGCCAGCACCGCCAGTGCGGCCCAGCGGCGGCCCGCGGACAGGTGCCCGGCGGTGGCGCCCGGTGCGTCGGAGGTGTGGTGTGGAGTGCTCACGGCTTCTCTTCCAGGGATGTGCTCATCAGGGCGGCGATCGCCATGCGCAGTGCCGCCTCGTCGAGGGGCCGGTCGTGGAGCAGGGTGTACAGGATGACCCCGTCCAGGTAGACGGCCGTGGCCCGGGCCGCTTCGGGCGCGGCGTAGGCCTGCAGGATCTCGGTGACCCCCTGTACCCACTGCTGGGCGAACGGACGCAGATCGGGGTTGTCCACGCCGGCGAAGTAGAGCAGGCTCTCGGCGCGCAGCCGTTCGCGGTCGCCCAGGTAGGCGGCGAACAGCGCGGCGATGCCTTCGGGGCGGCCGTCGCAGCCGTGGATCTCCTCCGCGAACTCGCGCAGCTCCTCGTCGGCCTGCTCGGCGATGGCCTGCAGGGCGGCGGCACGCAGGTCGTCCAGGGAGTCGAAGTAGTAGGTGGTGGCCCCCAGCGGCACCCGGGCCAGTTCGGCCACCCGCCGGTGCGTCAGTGCGGAACTGCCGTTGGCGACCATCTCCTGCGCGGCGGCCTCGACCATGGCGCGTCGGCGCCCCTCGGGGTCCCGGCGGGAGGTCATGGGCGCTCCCCCTGTGCGCGTCGCCCAGAGGTCCGGAACAGCATCTTTTTCACCCCAATGTCTGGTACGTGCGTACAAGTACAAACGTACTAGAAGGGGGAGGCCGCCCGCCCGTGTCGTGCGCCACCACCGGAAGCCCCCTCGCCAGGCGGACCGGGCAGGGGTCCCGGCGAAGCCGCAGCGGGCGTGACACGGACGACGGCCGCCCGGGGGCGGCTCGGGCGGCCCGGCCGGGGTCTCAGCCGACCGGGCCGGGCGGCGCGACCTCCTCCAGGACGCGGACCGCCTCCCGCGCTCCGCCCTCCGCGCGGACCCGCTCCCCCAGGTCCACGGCGCGCGCGGCGGTTCCGGGACCGGTGAGCGCCTCGGTCAGTGCGGCGGCCAGACCGTCCTCGGACAGGCGCCGGCCGCCGAGCGGGGCGGGGGCGACTCCCGCGTCGTGGACGCGCGCGGCCCAGAACGGCTGGTCCCCCCAGAACGGGCACACGACCTGGGGACGCCCCGCGGCGGCCGCGGCCCCCGTGGTCCCGGCCCCCGCGTGGTGGACGACGGCCGAGCACCGGGGGAACAGGCGTTCGTGCGGAGCACGGTCGATGAGCAGGACGTCGCCGTCCGCCTCGGTGGCGTCGATGCCGCCGCGCCCGGCGGCGATGATCGCCCGCACGCCCGCACGGCGCACGGCCGCCGTGACGACGCGGCCGGTGGTGGCGGGATCGAGGGTGGGCAGACTGCTGAATCCGACGAACACGGGGGGCTCGCCGGCGGCCAGGAACGCCTCCAGCTCCGCCGGGGGCTCCCACGCGGTGTCGGGCGGGGCGAACCAGAAACCGGTGGTCCGCACCTGCGGGGGGTAGTGGGCCCCGGCGGGGAGCAGGTGCCGGCTGAAGGCGTGGAGCACCGTGGCGGGTGCGCCGTCAGGCCGCAGGAGGGGATCGTTCCGCCCGGGCCGGGAGGCCAGCCCCAGTTCCCGGCGCAGGTCCTCGGCGACGCCGCGCTGTCCGCGCAGGGCCAGGGCGGCCAGCCTGTAGGTGAGCGGGTTGAGCGCTCCGGGGGCGCGCTCCGGCCAGGGCACCCCCGGAGCGGGGAAGGCGCGGGTGGGGACCCAGGAGGGTTGCAGGGCCACCGGCACGGCGGGTACGGCGAGGCGTTCGGCGATGTGGCCGCCCGGCATCCCGGGGATGTGCACGACGACGTCGGCCCCGAGATCGACGGTCGCCGCCATGTCGGCGTACACGCGCCGCATGAGCGGGGTGATCTCGCGCAGGAGGGAGACGGTGTGGGCCGCGCCGCGCAGACCGCGCAGGCCCGTCTCCATCACCCCTTTCATCGCGGGGTCGTCCATGAGGGCGTTGGGGCCGTCGTCCACCGGGTGGTAGGCCACCGCGTGGTCGGCGGCGAGGGCGGCGTAGGACCGGGGTCCGGCGACCGTTGCCGTGTGGCCGGCGTCGGCCAGGGCGCGGGCCAGCGCCAGGAAGGGCTGGACGTCCCCCCGGGTGCCGTGGGTGAGCAGCAGGGCGTGCACATCATTCCCTTCGGGCGGTCAGACCGCGCGCGACGATGTCGATGAGCAGGTCGAGCGTCTGCTCGTAGGAGTCGGGCGCCGCCAGCCGGTCGGCGTTCATGGGCAGCAGCATGACGGTCTGGATGACGCCGACGACGGCGGCCGGAGGGGCCGGGACCAGCTCTCCGCCCTCCAGACCGGCGGTGACGAACGTGTTGAGCGCGTTCGCGGGGTTGTCGGGGAACCCCTCCAGGCGAGCGGGGTCGGCCTTGCGCAGGACGGCGTCCATCTCCTCGGGGTGGGTCATGAGCCGCCGGTACAGGGGGTCGGTGTCCAGCACCTCCAGCGTGGCGCGCAGGAAGCGGCGCAGCGCCTCCTCGGTGTCGTCGGTGGTGGTCAGGGCCTCGTCGATGACGCGGCGTTTCACGTCGACCATCCGGCGCAGCATCAGCTCCAGGTAGAGGGCCTCCTTGGAGTCGAAGAACACGTAGAAGCTGCTCTTGGCGATGCCGGCGGGGGCGACCAGGTCCTCCAGGGAGGTCTTGCGCAGGCCGCGTGCGGTGAACAGGGCCTCTCCCGAGCCCAGCAGCAGGTCGGTGATGCGGGCCTTCTCCCGCGGTGAGAACGCCGGTGGCATGTCCGCTCCCCTCTCGATGTCGGTGCGCGCGGTCACCTGGTGACCGGTCGCGTGTCCCGGTCGCCGTGCCGGGCCCCGGTCAGGGACAGCGGCAGTCCTCGGCGGCGGGCCACGAGGACGACGGCGGCGGTCATGATCACCATGCCCGATCCCAGCGGCAGCAGGGTGGCCAGCCCGTCCGCGCCGGAGTTGGCGACGGTCCAGGAGATCTTGGCGGCCAGGCCGCCGTTGACGACGATCAGACCCCATCCGAGGGAGCGGTACCAGAAGGTCGCGCACAGGGATCCGAGCAGGACGGGGACCAGGGCCAGGCTGGCCCAGGTCACCCACGTGGGGTCGGTGAACAGCTGTTCCTCCATCGCCAGGACCGCGGCCATGGCCGGGTCGGCCTCCTCGGGTTCGGGGAACCAGAAGAAGCTCGACAGCATCGCGGCGATGGTCAGGGCCAGGGCCAGGGGTCGGCGGGTCCAGCAGAAGTAGGCGATGGGCAGGAAGAACAGGGGTCGGATGTACCAGCTCAGGGGGTTGAGGTGGCGCGGCCAGGCCCAGGCGGCGAAGTCGGCGAGCAGGTCCACGGAGATCTCCTTCGATCAACTGTGTACACAAAAACACTTTGTACTTTTGTTTTCAAGCCCTCCCCCACTCCCGTCTGCTACACGTTCGTGCAATGAACTACACGAACGTGTAGTGTGAAGGCATGGACACCGAACGACCCATTCCGAACGAGGACCTCACCGGCCGGGCCCGCATCCGCGACGCCGCCCTGGAGGTCTTCGCCGAACGCGGCGCCAAGGGCGCCACCGTGCAGCTCATCGCCGCGGCCGCCGGCGTGTCCACCGGGCTGATCCGCCACCACTTCGGCTCCAAGGAAGGGCTGCGGCGGGCCTGCGACGAACACGCCATCGGCGTCCTGCTGGACCAGGCCCGGCGCGCCATGGAGGAGGACACCGCGGCCTCCGGGTTCGTCGACTCGATGTACCGGGCGAGCGGCGCCGGCCTGCGCTACCTGGCCCGCGCCCTGGTGGAGGGCTCCCCCGCCGCCACCGACCTCTTCGACGCGGGCGCCGTGCTCGCCGAGCGCTTCCTCACCGAGCACGACCCCGTCCGCTACCCGCCCGGAGCCGACACCACCCGCGACACCGCCACCGCCATGGGCGCCGTGCAGCTCTCCACGCTTGTCCTGCACACCCACCTGGACCGCCGGATGGGGGTCGACACGCTCGACGTCGCCCACACCCCCCGCGTGGTCGCCGCCATGGCCGGGGTCCACACCGTGATGGCCGAGTTCCTGGCCGGCGAGCGGGGCCGCCCGATCGCCGACTCCCTCAACCCCCGCCCGCCCTCCGCACCCCCCGAGGAAGAACGATGACGACCACCGAGGCGATCCGCGTCAGCGGACTCGTCAAACGCTTCGGCCGCACCACCGCGCTGGACGGCCTGGACCTGACCGTGCGCACCGGGGAGGTCCACGGCCTCCTGGGCCCCAACGGGGCGGGCAAGAGCACCGCCCTGCGCATCCTGCTCGGCCTGACCCGGGCCGACGGCGGCGCCGTGCGCCTGCTCGGCGGCGACCCCTGGCACGACGCCGCCGAGCTGCACCACCGCCTGGCCTACGTCCCCGGCGACGTCGCCCTCTGGCCCGGCCTGTCCGGGGGAGAGATCCTCGACCTGCTCGGCCGCATGCGGGGCGGCACCGACCCGGCCCGGCTCGCCGGACTCGTGGACCGCTTCGCGCTGGACACGCGCGTACGGGGACGCGCCTACTCCAAGGGCAACCGGCAGAAGGTGGCCCTGGTCGCCGCCCTGGCCGCCGACACCGAACTCCTCGTCCTGGACGAGCCCACCTCCGGCCTGGACCCGCTCATGGAGGAGGTGTTCCGCCGCTGCGTCGCGGAGGAGCGCGACCGGGGCCGCACCGTCCTGCTCTCCAGCCACATCCTGTCCGAGGTGGAGGCGCTGTGCGACCGGGTCTCCATCGTCCGCGCCGGGCGCACCGTGGAGAGCGGCACCCTCGCCGGACTGCGCCACCTGTCGCGCATCGAGGTCACCGCCGTACTCTCCTCCTCCCCCGACGGGCTGGCGGACCTGCCCGGAGTGCACGACCTGACGGTCTCGGGGGACCGGGTGGGCCTGCGCGCCGACCCGGCCTCCCTGGCCGACCTGTGCGCCCGCCTGGCCGGGCTCGGCGTGCGCGACCTCACCGCGCGGCCGCCCACGCTGGAGGAGCTGTTCCTGCGCCACTACGACACCGTTCCGGGGGAAGCCCGATGACGACGACCGCGACCCGTCCCCGCAGGCGTCCGGCGGCCGGCGCCCTCCTCCTGGCGCGGGCGGTCCTGCGCCGGGACCGCGTCCTGCTGGCGGTGTGGTCGCTCTCCACGGTCGGCATCGTCCTGGGCGGCGTGGCCGCGGCCGGGACCACCTACCCGACCGCGTCCGACCGGGCGGCGCGGTGGGAGCAGCTCCAGCAGGTTCCCGTGTTCGTGCTGTTCCAGGGCCGGGCCTTCGCCGACACCGCCGAGGCGCTGGCCGCCCAGCAGGCGTTCGGGGCGGGGACCGTGTGCGCCGCCCTGGGCGCGGTGCTCCTGGTCGTGCGCGCCACCCGCGCCGAGGAGGCGTCCGGCGGGCGCGAGCTGCTCGGAGGGCTGCCCCTGGGCCGGCACGCGGACCTGGCTGCCGCGCTGGCCGTGGCCCTGGGTTCGGGGGTCGTGATCGCGGTCGCCGTCGCCGTCGGCCTGGTCGCCGCCGGCGCCCCAGCCGCGGGCTCGGTGGCGCTGGCCTCGGTCGTGGGTTCGGCCTGCTGGGTGGGCGCGGCCCTGGCGGCCGTCACGGCCCAGCTCACCACCGGCACCGGAGCGGCGGCCGGGCTGGCCCTGGGGCTCTTCTACGCCATGCACCTGGTGCGGGGCCTGGGCGCGATGGCGGGCGGCTCCGCACTGTGGGCGACCTGGGTGGTGCCCAACGGGTGGCTGGAGAACGTGCGCCCGTTCGCCGACGAGCGGTGGTGGGCCCTGGTCCCGGTCGCGGTCTGGACGGGCGTGGTGGCGGCGCTCGCCTTCGCGCTGGCCGGCCGCCGTGACCTGGGAGCGGGGCTGCTGCCCGACCGGGCCGGTCCCGCACGGGCGTCCCGCTCGCTGCGCTCGGTGCTCGCCCTGGCGGTGCGTGCGGAGCGGACCTCCCTGGCCCTGTGGTCGGGGGCGGTCGCGGGCGTCGGCCTGGCGATGGGGTACGTCGGGGCGGGGGCCATGGCCGAGTACGCCGAGGCCCGCTGGGTCCGCGCGCTGGCCGCCGGACTGCGCGCGGACCCGGCCGACACCTTCTTCGTGTACGCCGTCCTCGCGCTCGTCTTCCCGATCGCGGCCCAGGCCGTGCTCGCGGTCCTGCGCGTGCGCCGGGAGGAGGCCGCCGGCCGGGGCGAGCTGCTGCTGTCGGGGACGGTCGGGCGCGTCCGCTGGGCGGCGGCGCACCTGGCGGTGGCCCTCGCCTGCCCCGCGGTGCTGCTCGCGGTCCTGGGCGTCGCGGTCGGGGCCGGGTCCACGCTGAGCACGGGTTCGGCCGCCGACGTCGTCCGCTTCACCGGGCTCACGCTGTCCCTGACCCCGGCGGTGTGGGTGGTGGTCGCCGTCGCCTTCCTCGCCTTCGGGGCGCTCCCGCGCCTGTGCACGGCGATCGGATGGGCGGCGCTCGCCGTGGGCGTGCTGGCCGAGATCGCCGTGAAGACGGGGACCGTGCCGGAGGCCCTGTTCCTGCTCACCTCCCCCTTCGCCCACGTCAACCCCTACTACCGGACGACGGACGCCGCTCCCCTGCTCCTGGCCGTGCTCGCCCTGGCGCTGGCCTGCCTGGGGCTGTGGGCGCTGCACAGGCGGGACGTGCCCGCCTGAGGGAGGGTGCGGTGGCTTTCCCCTATGGTGATTTCAGTCATGACTGAAATCACCATAGGGGCTGAAAAATGAACGACGACGTCGATCGCGAACGCCTGATGGAATGGGTCGAACGCATCGCCTCCCACCTGGCCGCCACGGACGGACTGCCCCCCGTCACGGGCCGGATCCTGGGGTGGTTGATGGTGTGCGACCCGGCCGAGCAGTCCGCCGGCCGCATCGCCGAGGCGATCGGCGCGAGCCGGGGCTCGATGACGCCCAACCTGCGCCAGCTCACGGCCGTGGGGTTCCTCGAAAAGGTGAACCGGCCCGGTTCGCGCACCGCCCTGTACCGACTCACCGAGAACGCCTGGCAGGTGGTCGTGGACCGGCAGGTCGCCGCGCTGGCGGCGTTCCGGGCCATCACCTCCGACGGGATGGCCCTGCTCGGCGGCGGCGAACGCGCCCACCGGGTGCGCCAGGCCGATCACGTCATGGAGCGTCTCCAGCGGGCCCTCTCCCAGGAAGCGCAGGAGGAGCGGTCGTGAACGCGCCCCGTGGTGGTTCGGCCGTGGTCGTCGGCGGCGGCATCGCAGGGCTGGCCACCGCCCTGGCCCTGGAGGGGATCGGCTGGACGGTCACCGTCCTGGAGAGTTCGGCCTCCCTGGGCGAGACCGGCGCGGGCATGTCCCTGTCGCCCAACGCCCTGGCCTGCCTGGACGCGCTGGGCGTGGGCGAGCGGGCCCGTAGTCTCGGAGTCCCCTTCCACGGCCCCTTCGACCTGCGCACACCCGCCGGCCGACGCCTGGTGACCGCCCGCCCCGGTACTCCTTCGCCGCTCCTGGGCTTCCACCGGGCGGACCTGCACGGCCTGCTGGGCGAGGCGCTCACCCGCTCCTCGGTGCGCACCGGCGTGGAGGTCACCGGCGTCCACCGCGACGGCGGGGGCGTGGTGGTGTCCTCCACCGCGGGAGAGCTGCGCGCGGACGCGGTGATCGGGGCCGACGGGGCGCACAGCACGGTGCGGGGGTCGTGCTGGCCGGAATCCCTTCCACCCCGGTTCACCGGGGGCACCGTGTGGCGCGGCATCGCCGCGGTCCCCCTGGAGCGCGGGTTCATGGTGATGGGGCCCGGAGCGTACGCGCTGGCGATGCCGGTGGCGCGCGGGCGGGTGTACTGGGCCCACGTCCGGCGCTGCGCCCGTCCCGGCCTGCGCCACGAGGACGAGCGCGGCGCGGTCCTCGACCGGATCGAGGGCTGGCCCGCCGACCTGCGGGCCCTGGTGGAGGCGACCCCGTCCGAGGCGGTCCTGCACCATGACGTGTTCGATCTGGCGCCGCTGCCCGACCTCGCGCGCCGCCGGGTCGCCCTCGTGGGCGACGCGGCCCACCTCATGTGCCCCGACCTGGCCCAAGGTGCGGGCCAGGCCCTGGAGGACGCCGTGGTCCTGGCACGGTCCCTGGACGCGACCGGGGACGTCGACGCGGCCCTGGCCCGCTACGACTCCGAGCGTCGGCCCCGTTCCCAGTGGGTGGCCGCGCAGGCCCGCGCCAACGCGCGGCAGAACCTGTCGGGCGGCAGTGCGGGGCACGCCGCCCTGGTGGCGACGACGGCACTGGTCCCCTCCTCCCTGTGGCCCCGGTTCGCCGAGGCCGGGCTGGCACGCCTGTGGGGCTGGCGCCCGCCGGTCCGGCCGGAGCGCACGGCAGGGGGATGACCTGTTCGCGGACGGGGCCTTGCCGCCACCACCCCAGTGGGTTACTTTGTTCGGAACGATCCGAACAAAGCGATGAACGGTGGCGGATGGACGACGTGGAGGCCTTCGTCGAGGAGGCCGCGATGTTCTACGAGCGCCTGGGGCTGAGCAGGACCCAGGGGCGGGTCATGGGGTGGCTCATGAGCTCCACCGAGGAGGACGCCGACGCCCCTCGGCTGTGCGAGGCCCTGGCCGTCGCCAAGAGCAGCATGAGCGTCGCACTGGGCGGGCTGGAGCGGAGCGGACTCGTGGAGCGGTTCCGGCGCCGCGGGGAGCGGCGGGACCGGTACCGGCTCGCCCAGGACGTCTTCGAGCGGGCCTTCCGCGCGAAGATGGCCGAGTTCGAGGGGTTCCGCCACCTGGCCGAGCGCGGTCTCGCGGCGGTGGGCGACGATCCCGCCCGGCGCGAACGCCTCGAACTCATGCGCGACATGTACGGGTTCATGGCCGACCGCTTCCCGAAGCTCCTGGACGAGTGGGACCGGGTCAAGCAGGAGGGACGGCGATGAGGGCGCTGATCATCACGACCGGGAGCAGGGGCGACGTCCAGCCCTTCGTGGCCCTGGCCCGCGCGCTCACGCGGGAGGGCCACGGGGCCGTGGTCGCGGCGCCCCGCCGGTTCGCGCCGCTGGCCTCCCGCCACGGAACGGACTTCCTGCCGATGGACGAGGGCGTGCTCGCCCTCCAGGACGACCTCGCCCACCGGGGAACCCTCGCCGCCCTCACCTCGGCCCGCACGGTCGGGCCGCTCATGCGGGCCTGGCTGGACGACGTGGCACGGTTGTCCGGCGCCGACTGCGACGTCGTCGTCCACGCGCCCAAGGCGCTGGGCGCCGCCGACCTGGCCGACCTCCTCGGGGTGCCCTCGATCGCGATGCTCACCCTGCCGCTGTACACGCCGACCGCCGAGTTCGCCTCCCCGCTGGTCCCGGTCCGTGTGCCCCGTCTCCTCCACCGTCCGAGCTGGCGGCTGGCCGCCGCCGTGGAGGCCCCCTACCGGGGGCTGCTGCGCCGCTGGCGCTCCGAGGGGCTGGGACTGCACGGGCGGTCCGCGTCGCTGTCCGAGCGCATCGCCGCCGGCGGGGCGCTGCACATCTGGAGCCGGCACCTGGTGCCCTCCCCCGCCGACTGGCCGTCCGACGCCGCCCCCTCGGGCGCCCTCCTCCTGCCCTCCGAGGACGGGTGGACGCCGCCGGACGAGCTGGCCCGGTTCCTCGACGCGGGGAGCGCGCCGGTCTACGTCGGGTTCGGCAGCATGGTGGCGAGGGATGCCGCCGAGCTCACCCGCACCGTCGTCGAGGGCGTGCGCCTGAGCGGCCACCGGGCCGTCCTCGCGACCGGGTGGGGAGCCCTCTCCGCCGCCGGGGAGGCGTCGGACGACGTCCTGGTGGTGGAGGAGGCCCCTCACGACCGGCTGTTCCCGCACATGGCGGCCGTGGTGCACCACGGCGGGGCGGGGACCACCGCCGCCGCGCTGCGGGCCGGTGTTCCCCAGGTCGTGCGGCCCTTCGTCGGGGACCAGTGGTTCTGGGGCGACCGGGTCCGCCGGGCGGGTGTGGGCCCCTCCCCCCTCACGGGGACGCTGACGCCGCAGCGGCTGGCCGCCGCGATCGACCGCGCCCGCGAACACGCCGACCGCGCCCGGCACCTGGCCGGGGACGTCCGGGAGGAGGAGCGCACGGCGGCCGAGCGGGCCGTCCGGCGCGTGCTGGCGGCGGTGGCGCACGGCCGTTGACCCGGCACGGGCCGGGCCGCCGTGGCAGGACGCCGTTCCCCCCGCGCCGTCGGCAGGCTCACCCGGCCCCGGTGCCGAAGGGGTTGTCGATGGCATACCGCCAGCGCCCGTCCGGGCCCCGCCGGACGACGTCGGTGGCGGTCCCCTCGATGTGCACCGCCTGCCCGTCGCGGCCGGTGCCCTCGATGCTCCAGTCGACGATCAGCAGCGCCAGGTCTCCGCTGGTGTGGACGTGTCGCGGGTGGACGGAGACGGGAACGCCGAGCTCTTGAAGCCGGGCGTTGGCGGCGTGCGCGACCGGTCCTGTCAGCGGCGTCTGCGGGTCCAGGACCAGCACCGCCGCGTCCTCGTAGACCTGGGCCAGCGCGTCGGGGTCGCCGCTGTTGAACCGCTCGGCGAACACCGTTGGCACGTCTTCGGGCCGTTCTGCCAGTTCTCTCATGGTCGACGGACGTCCTTCCGGTTCGGGATCATGAAGGTGTCCGCCACGTTAGGAGGCGCTCTCGTGACTCACCCAACGGTTGGCCACCCGGGGCTGCCCGAAGATCCGCGCGCGGCCGTCGCGGAGCCCACGCCCACCTGTCCCGTGGAGATCGCGCTCTCGGCCGTCCAGGGCCGTTGGACGACGCTGGTGGTGCGCGAACTCCTGCGCGGCGACCGGTCCTACAGCGAGCTCCGCGAGGCCCTGCCGAAGCTGTCGGACAAAGTGCTGTCCGACCGCCTCGCGCACCTCGGCGCGGCCGGGGTCGTCGAGCGGGAGAGACGTCCGGGCTGGCCGCCGAGGGTGCGCTACTCGCTCACCCCTCGCGGTCGCCGCCTCGGCCCGGTCCTCCAGGCACTCTGGGACTGGGGCAGCCTCTAGCCTCGAAGCCGCGCGCCGACCCCGCCCGGCTACTCCGGGCGGGGCCCGTTCGCTGTTTCCGCTACGAAGCGCGCACAGCTGCCAGCAGGGCCGTCCACTCAGAGGCTTGGGTCGTCAGATGGCCCAGATCCCGGTTCTGGGTGTCGCGAATACCGGTGACCAGGCCCTCCGCAACCTCGACGCAGTGGCCCTGCTGGCCGCTGTAGCTGGACTTGTGCCATGCGCTCACTAGCTGCTCCTCAGTCCGAGGCGATGAAGTCGATGCTTTCAGCGGGCGACAGCGCCGGACCACGAAGCGCTCCACCGTTCCAGGCAGTCTGACACGACCCCGACGGCCGTAATATCGGCATCGTTCTGGGTGCCCCGCTGAACATGAGAACCGCACCCCTCAGCCGGACGGGGTGCGGTTCTTCGCGTGCGGGATGCGAGGGGTGTTACCGGCCGCGCACCGCGTTCATCAGCGCGGTCCACTCGGTGGCGGGGACGTCAAGGTGCCCCAGCTCCCGGTTCTGGGTGTCGCGGATACCGGTGACCAGGCCCTCCGCAACCTCGACGCAGTTACCCCCGCCAGCGCTGTAGCTGGACTTGTGCCACTTCTCAGACATCTTCAAGCGCCTCTTTCAGCATGTCCAGGCTTTGCGCACCAGAAAGCGCCTCCCCCTGGAGCAACCCGAATACGGTCATGCAGTGCTGGACCAACTTCGCATCGTCGATCACAGCCTCCCCCGTCATGTGCTCAGCAGAGGCCACCGCGGGACGGTCCGAGAACGAGTTGATCCGAAACGGTCCAGTCCCCCCATGATGCCGAGGAGCACCCCGGGGGATGATCTGCAGACGTAGGGTATCCCGCTCAATCTCATGGATCAGGCGGCGGATCTGCGCAACGTGATCATCGCGGCTCAGCGCCCCCACCCGGCGGTAGACCACCGGTTCCTCAATGATCATCAGGATGAACGGAGCATCAGTCTGCCCAAAGATCTTCTGCCTGCGCATCCGGGACCGGACCAGGCTTTCCACAGAGTCAGCGCCTCGGCCTGGCCAGACGTCACGTGTCAGCGCGCGAGCGTACTTCTCGGTCTGCACCAGCCCCGGGAAAACGAGTGGTTGGTAGTCACGAAGTTCGACGGCTGCTTCTTCGAGATCGGAGAGCTGCTGGAACCAGGGGTCCAGTCCAGTCTCCTGGTTCGCTTCGTGCCACTTGCGGATCAGTGACTGGTTCGCCCCATAAAGCTCATCGAGCGTTGCCACAGCTACCAGCTCGATTCCCCGGGTTCCTCTCTCATAGGAGGAGACGGCAGTCGGCACCACACCGAGAGCATCAGCGGCCTCCGCCTGCGTCAACCTGGCCGCCTTACGGAAGCGAACGAGCTCGCGTCCGAATTTTTTCCGGGCTGGGGTTATTTTCTCGGCCACCGGTCCTCCTGGATGTACACGCTACTCCACGCGAATACTCGCGAAGTACACAGTACAGAACGCTCTAGCCAATTACTACACCCATCCGTGAAAGCCATTGCCCTGCGGACTACCCGCAAGAGATCGTGTGATCACGGAAACTTCCTGGCGAGTTGCCGACGGATAAAATGTCCGTTGTGGCGGGTCGTGTGTAGTTTTCTCGTCGGCACATAGACCGACCGACGTCGCCTTCTCCCTCCAGAGGAGAGAGAAAAATAATAATTCCTCCCGCTTTGGGCGGAATCCATCCCTAAGGCACAGAAAAGCTCCGGTGGCCGAAGTCAAAGGCGGCCACCGGAGCTAGTGCCTCACCTGTCCGCTAAGACACGAGGTGAGACGAAATGCAGCCTACCGCCCCTCCCCCCGCGCTTCCACGCCGCCTGTGCGGAACCCCCACGACATCGGGCATCCTCATCGGCCCCCACCCCAGCCACGTCAAGGCCGCCCGCCAATGGGCCGCCCACGCCACCCG
>NZ_JBEXSY010000090.1:0-22549 GCF_040613895.1 Nocardiopsis sp. NPDC006198
GGGCCTGGGGCGCCCTATTCCGTTTTGGGCCCCGCCTTCAAACCCTCTCACCCCCTTTGCTGTGCGCCCCCCCCCCCCCACCGGGGGGTCGGCCCGGTTCGGTCGCCCGCGACCGAACCCCCACACGAACACCCACAGTGAGGAGAACACCCATGGTGCAGTACCCCGAGACCGACGTGCGGTACGAGGTGGGCGCGGGCCCGTACCCGTACCGCATCGACGGCCGCCGCATGAGCCAGGGCGAGGCGCGCTCCTACCTGGCCGAGGTCGAGAACCTCGGCGCCTTGGACGCCCAGCGGCGCCTGGACATGGCCGCCGTCGAAGCGGTGCACGACGCCCCCGCCCCCCGCATCGGCCAGGGGCCGGACAACAGCTCCTACCGCATCGACGGCGGCCCCGAGCTCTCCCGCGACCAGGTGCTCGACCGGCTCGTGCGGGAGTGGCGCTACACCCCCGCCGAAGCCGAACAGGCCCTGCCCGCGGCCGCACCAGGCGCCGTCCCTGCCCTCCCCTCCGACCGCGAACAGGGCGCAGGGAACACCCGGACCACACCAGCGACCGGGAACACCGCCCCGGCCCGCCCCGCCGCGCCCGGCGCCGCCCCCGACCTGCCCTTGGGCAGGGGCCGCCTGCGCACCGACCTGTCCTGGCGCCTGTTCGACCGTGACATGCGGGCCCACGGCCTGGTCGTGGGCCCGCCCGGCTCCGGAGGCAGCACCGCCCTGGCCCGCCTGGCCGACGGTGCCCACACCGCCGGACTGCGCACCCTCGTCGTCACCCTGGACAAGGCGCACCTCGACCCGGCCTGGGAGGCGGTGGCCCCGCACGTGTCCTGGTGCACGGACGCCGACGCCATGGTCCGCGACCTGACCGCCCTGCTGGACCTCGACGACCCGGCGCGCACCCCGGACCTGGTCCTGGTCGACGGCTCCGGCGCCCTGCAGGCCGCCCCGCAGCTGTGGTACCGGCTGCTGCGCTTCGCCACCCGGCTCCAGGTCAGCGTGGTCGCCCGGACCTACTCCACGGGCCTTGGCGAGTTCGGCGACGACGCCGTGCGCGCACGCCTGACGCTCCACGGCCAGTACCTGGCCCTGGGACGGCTGCGCGGCACCACCCCGGTGCTCCAGCACACGCTGCCCGGCTACACCCCGCCCCTGTTCCGCACCCGGCCAGGCCGGGGCGTGTACGGCTACGGCCGTGCCACGGCCGCGGTGACCGTCACCGCCTGACCGCGCTTGCCACGGCGGCGTGCCCGCAGGGGGCACGCCGCACCCCGTGCCAGCGACCGTCCACACATCGACGCCTGACCCCATGACGCACGAGGGACCTACCCGCAACAGCCGGGCAGGACCCACCATCAACAACCCCCGGGAGACACTGTGAGCATCACCGTCCGTCCGACCGACAGCGACGACACCCACCGCATTCTCGGTTCCGTGCCCGGCTGGGCGCACTGCGGCCACTGGGTCGACGGTGGCGAGACCCTCGCGGAGGGCGAGCCGATCACCTGCCCAGTGTGCTCCGCCCAAGCAGCACGCGAAGCCGCCGCATTGATCGACGAGGACCTCGACGCCTGCACCTGCATCGAGCACTGCGACCAGGACGACGACCCGTGCAGCCTCAGCGGTGGGCCGCACACCCACGCCCTGGACCCGGACCGACCTTGGGCCACCGGGGCCTGCCCCGTTCCCTCCCACCAGGGCCGGCCGGGCGACCACTGACAAGCGGCGGGACCTCGGCAGCACAGCTGCCCGCTGCACCGCCCCCGGACACGACCACAGCACCCGCATGCGCGTCTTCGCGTGAACCCTCCGGGCCCGCCCCCGCCGGGGGCGGGCCCGCCCGCACCACCGCACCCACCACGAGGAGAACACCGTGAACACAACCACCCCGAACACCCCGGCCGCCGTGCCCCACGTCCACATCGGCCACTACCTCGACACCCAGCCCATGAGCCCGGCCGAATGGGGCATCACCGACATCCGCGGCCACGCCATGAACGGCGCCCTGATCGCCCGCACCGGCGCCGGGACCAGCACCGCGCTGGCCCGCATCGCCTCCCGCGCCCGCGCTGCCGGGATCGTGGTCTGGTACCTGGACGGCTCCCACCTGGACCCGGCCGTGGCAGCCCACGCCCACTGGTCCACCCTCGACGCCGAGGAGGTCCTGGAACGGGGCCGGCGCCGCACCGGCCCGGGCGCGGGCGACTCCCGGGTGCTGGTGCTCATCGACCACGCCTGGCGGGTCTGGGACGACCACCGCCACCTCCACCGCCGGGACGCCTTCGAGCACCTGGTGCTCGCCGGCCCGCCCGCCGGGCTGGGCGTGCTCGCGCGCACCCACACCCTGGACCGCTCCGCCTTCGGCACCGCGGCCATCCGCGACGCGCTCGCCCTGCCCCAGACCCTGCTCCTGGGCAACATCCCCGCCACCGATCACGCCCTGGCCCAAGACCTGCTCGACGGCTACGACCCCGACCTCGCCCACCGTCAGTTCGGTACCAAGCGCCCGCCGTGCACCGGCGTGCAGGTGGCCGGACGCCTCACCCACACGCTCACCCTGCGCACCCACCTGCAGGACTGAGGCCCGGGCGACGGCTCTGCCGGTCAGACCCCCTGCGGGGCCTGACCGGCGGCGGGGCCGCCCGGCCCACCGCCCACCGCTAGGAGGAGACCGTGCCCCACACCGAACCCGCCCAGGCCGCCCCGTTCACGGGCGGGGGTGCGCGGTGACGGAGCGAACCCGCATCCGCGTGCCCGACCGCGGCCGCGACCTGCTGCCCGCCCCGCCGCCGTGGACCCGCAAGGCGCTGTGCCACCAGGTCGGCACCCCCGCCGACTGGGAACCCGACCCCGACGACGCCGCCGCCGTCCAGGACGCCCTGTGGGCGTGCGAGCACTGCACCGTCCGCTCCCGGTGCCTGCAGGAGGCGCTGACCGCCCCGCCCTCGCACCAGGTCGGCGTCCGGGGCGGGCTCACCGCCCAGGAGCGCACGCGGCTGCAGCGCCGCCAGCGACGCGCCCGCGCCTCCGACTGATCCCGGGCCGGGCCCGGACATGGGTGTGGCCCCACCAAACCGCCAAGCAGGTGGGGCCACGACTCTCCGATCACAGCAGAGAGGCCATCAGCCTAGTGCCCGCCCCGTAGCGGGGAGGGGCCCACGCGCACGGGCACCCCCCCGGGGAGGGGGGCGCCCCTGCGCGCGTTCAGCGCGAGAGCACGATGCCGAGCTTGTCGGCCGTATCGCGCACCAGGGTCTCGGAGTAGGGGCTGTGTCGGGCCACACGCGTGGCCGCCAGGTCTGCCTGCAGGGCCTCGGCCACCGCTTTCCTGGACCCCTTCTGGGCCTCCTCGAACGACTCGCGGGTGGCCTCGTAGTCCGCCGTGGCCGTGGCCAGCTTCTTCAGGGCCGCGGACGCCTTCGGGCCAAGGGGCGCCTGGTCGGAGCCGCGCGTCACCGCGGGGATGCCGTGGGCGCGGGCGACACGTCGCACGTGCGCGCTCTTGAACGGGCTGGCGGCGGTGACTTGGGCGGGCGGGGTCTGGGCCTTGAGCGCGGCGACGATCGCGGCGTGGACCCCGTCGCGGGCCTCCTCATGCAGGGTCTGCGTTCTTCGGTACTCCTGGGTGCTCTCGTCCAGGGCTCTGATCAGCCTGTTTTCGGGGTCGGTGTCGCTCATGCCCACAGGATACCGCTCCAGGGTTGCGCTCCACACTGTGGAGCGCTATCTTGGAGCACACAGAGGAGCGCTATCCACTCGGAGGACACCATGGACAACCTCGTCACCACCAAGCTCGGCCCCCTCGACGTGCAGCGCGACGACGTGCGCGCCACCCCCATCCGCGACACCGCTGTGCAGGTGGGCATGGTCATCGCCCCGCCCTCCGAGCACAGCCGCACCCACCCCGTCCTGGAGGAGGTCGGGAAGGTCACCGCCATCGCCCCGACCACCGACAAGCGGGGACTGAGCATCACCCGCACCAGCCTGTTCGGCGCGCGCACCATGACCAGCAACACGTGGCCCGACGAGGGGGCCGAGTTCTTCGTCTACACGGCCCGCTGAGGCCGGACCGCTCCCGGGCGGTCGCCACGCTCCCCAGCCCGTCGCGGGCTGGTGGGCGCGGGGGTTGCCCGGTCCACCACACACAGCCCCGCAGCAGGGGCACACGCGGACCGCGCCGCCCACCCGCGGTGGCACACCGAACGCCAAGCCGGTCGCCACCCGCACTCTCCGATCGCACACCAGAGAGGTTCTTCGCCATGCGCTCGTTCCTGCGCCGTCTGCTCGCCTCCGCCGCCCCGGCCCAAGTCATCTACTACTGCACGGTCTGTGACGTGCACTACAACCCCTCCGACCCTGCGGACACCTGGGCGCACCTGGACCACATGAAGTAGCGAACGGCCGCATCCCTGTGATGCCGCTGCCGCCCCCCCGCCTCCCGGGGGGCGGTCTCCGGGACCACAGGGGCCCACCGCCCCACCGCACTCGCAGACCAAGGAGCAGCCATGCGACCGAAGTACACCGCGGTCCCCTCGACCGGGGGCACCGTGATCGGCGGCATCGCCCAGACCCCGCACGGGACCTGGATCGGCGCCCTGAGCGCCCAGGGCCGCCCCGGGTACCGGCGCCCCTTCCCCGAGGAGTTCTCCCTCCCCGGCCACGCCGCCGACGCCGTCCACGCCGAGCACCGGCGGGCCAACCGCGCCACCGCCTGACCCACCCCGGCCGCCGGGCCCGACCGGGCCCGGCGACCGGGAGCCGCAGGACCCGCAGCCGCACACCGCACCACGCCAGGAGAACCGCATGCCTGAACGCCAACTGAGCGCCCCCGCCTCGGGCCCGCTCCACCTCACCGTCGACGCCGAGCACCTCGACCTGCACGTGCGGGTCGTCCCGGGCCTGAGCACCGCCGAGATCGTCCTCACCGGCGACCAGGAGATGCTCGACACCGCCCAGACCACCGGAGCCGCAGGCGCGTGGACCCTGAAGGTGCGCACCGCCGCCCCGATCACCGGCAGCGTCCACATCACCGGCAGGCGTACCGTCATCAACGCTGATGTCATCCATGCGAGCGTCATCATGACCGGGAGCGCCACCGTCATCGACGGGGTGAGCTTCGGGCGCGGCGCCACCCTCATCGGCAACAACGGGGTCTCGGGCTCCACGCGCACGACCACCGGGCCGGACGCCTACGTGAGGCTCCCCCAGGGGTCCAGCCTCACCACCCGCCTGCGCAGCGGCACGGTGCGCACCAGCGGCCGCCTGGAGCGAGTGGACCACCAGTGCGCCTCCGGACTCCTGGTGGTGGCTTTTGCCGAGACGGTCCGCGCCCGGTCTCAGACCGGGACGGTGCGGGTGCTGAGCGCCACCCAAGTCGACGCCAAGACCCTCAGCGGCGACGTGAAGGTCATCGCCGACGGCCCGGTCCGGGCCCACACCCTCAGCGGCGACGTGAAGGTCACCACCGGCGGCCCCGTCGACGCCCACACCGTCAGCGGCGACGTGAAGGTCACCGCCGCAGCGCCCACGCAGATTGACGCGCACACCGTCGACGGGGACATCACCGTCGACAAGAACGGCCACCCCTGCACGGTGCGCCACCACACGGTCTCCGGCACCGTGCGCGTCCGAGGCTGACCGCCCCGCCGGGGCGTGCCCGCACGGGCACGCCCCGGACCCCTCCCCGAACCGAAGGGATCTCATGTTCCAGCCCGTCGACATCGGCCTTCTCGGCGCCCTGGCCCTGCCCGTGCTGGCCTCGCACACCTGGGGCGACCACCCCTTCCAGTCCAGCGTCTGGGCCAAGTTCAAGGGCGAGTGCTCGAACCGGGGCCGCCTGGCCTGCGCCAAGCACACTGCGGTCATCGTGGGCCTGCGCGCCCTCGCCGTGGGCCTGGTGCTGGCCGTGACCGCGACCGTGCCCGACCCGCTCGCCATCGCCGTCGGCCTGGGCTTCACCGGCTGGTCCCACTACTGGGCCGACCGCCGCTACACCCTGCTGGGCCTGTGGCGGGCCATCGGCCGCCAGGAGTTCGCGGCCCTGGGCACCCCCCGCCCCGGCCGCGACGACAACCCGAGCCTGGGCTCAGGTGCCTACCGGCTCGATCAGGACTTCCACACCCTGTTCCTGGCGGTGTCCGCGCTGCTGATGTCCTCCACCGGGTGGATGCTCGCGCTCCTCACTGCGGGGGCCACTGCCCTGATGGCGGCCGCGATTCTCGCCTCCCGCCACGGGCGCCGCCTGCAGGCCCTGGACCGCACCCCGGCCTGAAGCGCAGCGGTGCCCCCGGCCCATCCCGCCCGTCCTGCGGGGTGGTCCGGGGAGACCACTGCGAACCGCCCGCCGGCCCGCGCGAGCACGCGTGCGGCCCCGGCCCGATGCCTGCCAGCCCGACCGGGGCCGCCGCCCCTACCGAAAGGAGCACTACCAGCATGCACCTGGACCTGCACCCGCCGCCGCCCGGCCCCGACCGGGGCCCCCGCCACTGGCGCACCACCCACCGGGGCCGCCCCGCCCACGGGCTGCTCCTGGCCCCCTACGGCAGCGGCACCACCACCTGGCTCACCCACATCGCCCACGCCGCACGCGCGGCCCGGATGCGGCTCTGGCACGCCGACCCCACCTTCCTCGACCCGGCCCTGGACCGGGCCTGCGACTGGGCCAGCGAACACCCCGCCCAGGTGCTGCGGGCCGCGCTCGCGCTGCCCCGCCACCCCGTGCCGACCCTGGTCCTGCTCGACCACGCCCACCACGCCACCGAGACCGACCTGGCCGACTGGGAGCGCCTGGCCCTGCACGGGCCCGGCCGCGGCGTGGGCCTGGTGGCCGCCACCCCCACCCTGGCCCGCGCCGGGGTCGGCAGCGCCCTGCTGCGCGACGCCCTCACCGCCGTGCAGTACGCGGTCCTGGGCGAACTGGACGAGCACGGGAGCGCCGACGCCGCCCGCGACCTGCCCGCCTGCCCCGCCCACCCGGGCGGCGGCGTGTACGTGAACACCGCCGCCGCCGGTGCCGCGGCCCGCGCGGCCTGATGACGAAGGAGACCACCACCGTGTGCGACCAGCAGCCGGAGCCCCAGGAGGCCCGGGACGGGGAAGCGGTCCTGTACCGCCTCATCGACGATCCGCCGTTCGAGGGCCGGGACGAGCTGCTCGCCGAGGCCGCCCGGGAGGCCGGCCTGAGCCCGGCCGCCGCGCACGCCCAGGCGCTCGCCCTGTGGCGCGCCGCCCGGCCGCAGGGGGACTGAATGGGCACCTGCGCGGACCTGGACTGCGACCAGGAACCCACCACCGCTCTGCACTACCGGGCACCCGACGGCGCCCCGTTCGCCTACCGGCTGTGCCCGCGCCACACCGACCGGGCCGAGCAGTGGCTGGCGGGGCGGCCCCACCTGGCCGCCACCGCCGTCTTCACCCCCCTCGCCGGGCCCGCCACCCCGCCCCGGACCGCACCCGAACCCGCCGACCAGCCCGTCCTGTTCTGAGAGAGGAAACCACCACCATGTCCGAGGTCATCAGCTACGACGTGGGCGCAGGCCCCTACCCCTACCGCATCGACGGTCGCCGCCTGACCGAGCCCGAGGCCATCTCGGTCCTGATCGAGTACCACGGAGACACCTTCGCCTCCGCCCAGCGCAAGCTCCACCTGGTCAGCACCGCGGCCGTGCGCGACGCGGGAACCCCCCCGGTCCGCCGGAAGGTCTCCAGCAGCGGCGCGGAGCACTTTCGCATCCAGGACGGGGAACCGCTCCCGCGGGCCCAGGCCGTCCGGGAGCTGGTGCAGGAGTGGCGCCTGACTCCCCCCGAGGCCACCCGCCTGCTCGACGACGCCGTCAGGGCCTACTACAAGGCCGTCTACGCTCCGTCGCGCTGACCTGTCCGGTGCCCGCGCCCGCCCGCCACCACGGCGGGCGGGCAAGGGGACCGGACAGGAACCGCTGTCCGGCCACCACGCGGCCCCGGGCCCGATGCCTGCCAGCCCGGCCCGGCCCGCCCACCTACCGAGAGGATCCACCCATGAGCACCCAGGTCAAGGAGTGCTGCGGCACCTCCGTCGGCGTCCTGCTCTTCGACGCCTCCGGGCGGCTGCAGCTGATCGAGCGCGCCACCATACCCGCCGGGATGGCCCCGGTCGCCGGCCACGCCCTGGACGAACACGCCTCCTACGAGGCGGCCGCCTACACCGAGACCTGGGAGGAGGTCGGCCTGCGCGTGAGGGGCCTGCGCAAGCTCGCCACGGGCGGGCACCACCCCGGCCGCTGCCGCCGACGCGTGCACCCCGGCCGCACCCTGGGCCACACCTGGGAGCTCTACCGGGGCGAGCTCACCGGCGCGCCCATCGCCTCACCGCGCGAGGTGCGCTCCCTGCGCCGGGCCGACCAGGCGCAGCTGCAGCGCCTGGCCGAGCGCACCGCCGCCCACGCCGCCGGGCTGCTCACCGCCGCCGAGTTCGCCGCCGACCCCGGCCTGGAGCCGGTCTGGTGCCACTGGCTCGCCCAGCCCGAACTCGACCTGATCCACCTGCCCCAGCGCGCCCAGGAGCGCATCCTCGCCCTGGCCGCCACCCCGCCCGCCCTGGTCTGAGGAGGACCCCGTGTTCGAGCGCACCCTCTTCTACAGGATCCGCTGCGACGCCCCCGGGTGCATCCGCACCGCCACGGACTACGACACCGCCGAACCCCTGCTGGTGGCCTCCCCCGACCTGGACGCGGTCCGGGAAGAGCTGACGGACGAGGAGGGGCGCCCGTGGGGGATCGGCCCCGGGGGCCAGACCTGGTGCCCGGGCCACCGCCACCTCCTGCGCGTCCAGCAGCAGACCGCCACCGCCTACGAGCCGCAGACCGCCTGACCGGCCGCGCCCGCCCGGGCAGCCCCCGGGCGGGCGCCCCGCCCCTGGAGAGGACGAACACCATGCACAACCAGCCCCCGCCCGAGGTGACGATCATCAGCTTCGGGTTCCTGCACAGCCCCCCGCCCGCGCACGCGCACCTGGTCATCGACCTGCGCACCCACTTTCGCGACCCCCACGTGGGCCCGCAGCTGCGCGAGCTCACCAGCTCCGACCCCCGGGTGCGCGAGCACGTCCTGGCCACCGAGGGCGTCCGCGACCTGGTCCACGCCATCGCCCTGGCCGCCGTGGCCATGGCCTCCGGGCCCGCCCGCGCCGACCTGGTCATCGCCATCGGCTGCGCCGGCGGCCGCCGGCGGCCGCCACCGGGCCCCGACCGTGGCCCGCGCCGTCGCCGAGCAGCTGGAGGAGCGCGAGGACCTGGACGTGCGGCTCGACCCGCGCCACCTCACCCGGCCGGTGGTGCGCCGGTGAACGCCCCGACCAACCCCTACCGGCCCCACCCCGACGCCTCAGCGCTCACCGCCGCCCGCATCGTCCACGGCAACCAGCTGCGCGCCTACACCGTCGTCGAATCCGCCCGCGGCTGGCAGGGCATCGAACACGCGCTGCGCACCGCGTGGAAGGTCGGCCGGATCTGCCCCGCCAGCACCCAGGCCTACGCCCTGCTGGACGTCCTCAACGACGACGACTCCCACCTGCAGTCGTTCGGCATCCCGACCCGGGACGCCTTCCGGTGGTACCACAAGCTCGGCCTGCGCGTGCTCCGCGACTGAACCCCGCCGCCCCCGGGTGCTCGCCCTGCCCACCAGTCCCGCCCGGGCCTGGTGGGCGGGGGGACCGCCCGGTCCACCACATGACGGCGGCCCGCCCCAGTCGACCAAGATCCGGGCGGGCCGCCCTCCCACGAACACGAAGGAGTGCCACCAGTATGCCCACCACGAGGTACACACCGGTCCCGGCCGAGCACCGCCCCTGGGACCTCCCCTGCCCCGCATACGACCCCGTCGACATCACCCCGCCGGAGCTGCGCGCCCCGGCGCTGGCCGCCCCGGCCCCCTGGATCACCGACCCCGTCCCCACCCCCCAGCAGGTCAGCGACTGGGGATGCCGCCAGGCACGCGCCCTGGTCCACTTCGAGGTCCGCCGGGAGGTCCCGCTCAACCCCACCGGCCGCACCGGAAAACGCGGCCGCAACCTCGGCGCGTGGGGCGAGAACGCCGCCGCCGACCCCGTCGTGGTCGCCGGAACCGGCGCCGAGCGGCGCGTGCTGCTGATCCTGCGCGGCGACGCCGGCCAGTGGGCGCTCCCCGGCGGGATGCTCGACCCCGGCGAGAGCCCCCGGGCCGCCCTGGCCCGGGAACTGCGCGAGGAGACGGGCGTGGACCTGCGAGGCCTGACCCCGAAGACCCTGCTGCGCACCTACGTGGACGACCCGCGCAACTCCGACCACGCATGGGTGAGCACCGAGGTCGGCCTGTACCGGCTCCCCGGCACCGTCCCGGCCGCGGCCGCCGACGACGCCGTCGACGCCCGGTGGTGGCCGCTGCACACCCTGCAGGCCCTGACCGCCGCGGTGGAACCGGCCGGGGGCCTGTACGCCGCGCACCGGCCGCTGCTGGCCATCGCACTGGAGCACCTGGGAGGACAGCCGTGAACAGGGGACCGAGCGAGCTGGAAAAACAGCTCAAGCAGATCGTCGAGGCCCACCCCCGCGCCCGCCTGCACCCGCACTCGCCCTCCGGACCCTACGTGCGGGCCGTGATGTGGAGCGCCGAGCCCGGGCTGCTCGGGCAGGCGTTCCGCCAGGACGACGGCACCTGGGCGGTGCGCGCGTTCGTCCTGGCCCAGGGCCAGGACTCCCTGGCCGTGGAGCACCCGCCGACCATGGACGCCATCGCCGAGGCCATCACCAGCGTGATCGCACACCTGACCCCCGCCGGGAAGGGGGCCCGGTGAGCCACACCGACGTGCTGCTCCAGGCGCTGATCGGCCACTACCGCCGACCCAACCGCGGCCGCGACGGGCAGCTGCTGCTCACCGAGGTCACCGCCCCGCACAGCACCCGCCGGTGCGACCTGCTGCGCATGAGCACCGGCCGCACCCGCGGCATCGACATCCACGAGGTGAAGGCCTCCCGGGGCGACTGGCGCCGCGAGCTCGCCGACCCCGACAAGGCGGCGGCATGGCTGCCCTACTGCTCGCGCATGTGGGTGGTGGCCCCGCCCGGCGTGGTCCGCCCCGAGGAGCTCCCGCACGGGTGGGGGCTGATGGAGCCGCCCACGCTCGCCCGCCGGCGGCGCTTCACCACGGTGGTCCAGGCCAACACCCGCACCCCGCAGCTGACCCCCGAGCTGATGGTGGACATCGCCCGCCGCGTCGACAACGTGCGCCTGGGCGAGATCGAGCGGCTGCACCAGGAGCACCGCGAGGAGATCGCCCGGCTGGGCGCCGCGCACCGCAAGGACCTGGCGGCCGAACGCCGCCGCCACGCCCCGGCTACGGCCTGAGAGACCCCGGCCCCTTTCCCGCCCCGCCCCCGCACACCCGGGGGCGGGGCCCACACCCCAGGAGCACGCCCGTGTTGAACGCCCCGAACGCGACCGCCTACCGTGCCAGCCCCGACGCCTCCCGCGCCTGGTGGCACGCCCACCAGATCCTGACCTCGACCCCCGCCCGCGCCGAGAAGGCGCTCCTGGACCGCCACGGCATCGACGGCTACCTCGACCAGAGCACGATCATCGCCGAGGACCGGCCGCCCGGGTGCCGCCCCGCCCCGGCCCGCGAGGCCGGCGCCTGGGTGCCCGACCGGCGCACCCGCACCGGCCAGGCCCTGCACGCCCAGATCCGGGCCCTGCCCACCGGGCCCGTCCCGGCCGAGGAGATCCTCGGCCTCCCCGGCGCCATGCCCTACAACGCCCCCGGCCCCCGCGGCCTGCTGCGCCGCCAGGCCACCATCGCCTTCCCCGAACAGGTCCTGCACCTGCTGTGGGAGGCGCCCCCGGCCGCGGACCTGGACCCCGGGGTGTGGACCCAGATCCCCCTGGCCGAGTACACGCGCGCCCAGAACTGGGAGATCGCGCACTGGCGCCGCCGCGGCCTGGACTTCCACCTGCGGGGGGTGCGCCGCTACCGGTGCGAGGGCCGCGACAACACCCTCCTGGACCGGGTCCTGGACGGCGCCGTCGCGGCCGCCGACGCGAGCGTGCAGCGGTGCGACCCCGCCGGGGTGGCCCGCACCGAACACGCCCTGGCCCGCGCCGGCCGCGCGGCGGCCACGGTGAGGAGCCTGTCCCCGGACCTGCCTGACCGCGAGGAGCAGGCGGCCGAGCAGCACCGGGTGCTCGACGGGGTCCTGGCCGAACTGCACACGCTCGCCCTGCCCTGGCCGACCAGCTGACGTGACACCACCGAAGAAGGAGCACGAGATGAAGCGCCCTGACCGCTGCTGGACGCTGCAGCACGCCAACGGCCGACACCACCTCTACCTCGGGGTCGTGCGCCACTGGCCGAGCCGGGACCAGGCGGCCGACTACGGCCGCCACTGGGCGACGGACACCAGCCCGGCCCAGCTCCCGTACCGCTGCGTTCTCATCGCGTGTGCCTGCGACGCTCACGACGTCCTGGACGGGGGCTGTCACAACCCCGACCACGACGAGGACGGTTGCGTCAGCCTCGCGCACGGCCGCGACGAGGACGAGGCCCGCCAGCGGGCGCTTGCCAACCACTGGGAAGACGTGACCGGGAGCGGCACGGGCCTGGTCTGTGTCGACTGTCTGTGACTTTTGAACCCGCCCCGCCCCGGGGAACCGGGGCGGGGCCCTGGAATGGGAGGAGACGCACGTGAGAGACCTGTCCCTGGGAGACCTGAGAACGGCCTTGGCCGCCACCGCCCACCTGTCCCACGACACCCCGGTACGCATCGAGGTCGACGGCTGCGAGCTGGTCGTCGAGGAGGTCGGCGCCGAGTCGCTCACCGTCGAGGGCACCACGCGCGGCCACACCTACCGGGGGGTGGAGCATCTGCGCCTGCGCGCCCGCCCCGCCACCATGCCGGAGACCTCCGTCGTCTACACGCCCGCCCCCGGACAGGACCTGGCCGGGCCCGACGACTACGCCTGACCCGCACACCACCACCATCGACGGCCCGCGCTCCCTCGGGGCGCGGGCCCTTGTTCTGCGAGGAGCACCTTTGAGCACGACCCGCCTGCGCACACCCGCCCGCCCGGACCTGCTGGTCGGGCAGTGGGTGCGCGTTGACCGCGACGGCGGCCGCCCCCCCCGCACCTGGGCGTGCTCGCCCGCGCCGACCCTGACCCCGACCACCGGGGCCTGTGGCAGTGGGCCCTGCGCACCCCCGCCGGTTACATGGTCGGTGGCCCACACCTGCCTGCCGAACCGCTCACCCGCGCCCACACCGCCGACATCGGCCGTGCCCGGCAGGCGCTGTCCCGCCAGCTCCGCGCCGACCGGGCCGTGCTCGCTGACCTCCTGGCGCACGGAGAGCCCGCCGGCGCCATGGCCCGGGCGGTCGCCGTCCTGGAGGAGCTGCAGGCCGCCCTGGACGCGCAGCTGGAGTCCTGAGATTCACCAAACGCCGCCCGGGCCTCGGGCCCGGGCGGCATCCTGAACTCCGACCCGAGGGAGAAGACGATGACCGCGAACAACACCCCCACCCCCTGATAGGAGAAGCCGGTGGCCCTCACCCGAGACATCAACGGCGTCCTGTTCCTGGAGAAAGACCCCGAGCAGCCGCATGTGGCGCTGCTGCACTACCTGGTCTGCGAGTCGCACAACGCGGGCGAGCGCGGTGTCACCGTGCTTCACCTGCACCGTGACATACGACCGGTCTTCCCCGGCATCACCCGCGAGGAGATCGTCCGCGTCCTGCTGGCGCTGGACGAGGACGAGATCCTGGACGCCGAGGAGGAAGGCGACCAGGAGTCCTTCCTGCACACCAGCACGCCCCCGTTCCGCCTGG
This sequence comes from Nocardiopsis sp. NPDC006198, assembly GCF_040613895.1. Lineage (NCBI taxonomy): Bacteria > Bacillati > Actinomycetota > Actinomycetes > Streptosporangiales > Nocardiopsidaceae > Nocardiopsis > Nocardiopsis sp. NPDC006198. The sequence continues at coordinate 13,832 of NZ_JBEXSY010000090.1, forward strand.
AGTACGCCAGCACCGCCTACCGCCAGGCGATCTCCGACATCTACAGCGACTCCGGGCAGGGGGACCTGTTCCGTCTGCTCGATCACGCCGACAGCACGATGCGGTTCGTCAAGGCGGCGGGCAAGGACCCCTCCAGGTCCGGCGAGCTGCTCCGAAAGCTCAAGGACAAGAAGGCCGGCGACCGGTAGCCCCTCAGCCGAGGTGCCGTTTCTGGAACCAGCTCCGCCCTCCCCGCGTGGAGGGCGGAGCTTCGTCGTGTTCGGGGCGGGCTGCGCGGCCTGCGCCGCCCGCCCCGGGCTTTCGGCGGATTCACCCCTGCGGGGTGGTCTTCGCCTCCATGATGGAGACCACCCCTCCAGCGAAACCGAGGACACCATGACCCCGAACACCAGCGGATCCGTACTGTTCCAGGCGCTGCGCACCTGGGCCTCGGGCGCCTCCGCCGACCGTGCCGCCCTGAACCTGCTCGTCGAGCACGGCCACTGGCTCGACCGCCGCGACGTCGTCACCGGCTACGTCCGCTGGGTCCCTGAGGAGGGGCAGACCCGCCCCGCAGAGCCGCTCGCCACCCTCGACTGGGCCGGACTCGCGGATGCCCTGGACCGCGGCGACCTGGCCGCCTCCTCCTCCCAGGAAGCGGTCCTGCGCATCGCGCTCTCCCTGGCCGGTGTGCGCCCGGTCGACCTGCGCCAGGCCCTGACCGGGCTGGGGTGGGCCAGCGTCGGGCCGGTGTGCGGGGCGGTGGCCACCGCCGCCCAGGCCGAACACCAGGTGCTCGTCACCGTGGTGCCCCCGGCGCGCCCCGCCTTCCTGGACGAGGAGGAGCTGTGAGTACCCCCGACGAACAGGGGCGCGACGCCGCCGCGTGGCTGTACCTGCTGGTGCGCTCCCACACGCTGACCGCGAAGCAGGTCGACGCGCGCATGGGCCACACCGACCTGGACCTGGGCCTGCTGCTGGCCCGGTACGCCACTGGGCCCGAGGCCGTCCTGTGCCGCGCCCGACAGCGCGCCGTGCTCGGCATCGGCGAGCACGAGTCCGCGCCCCCGGCCCTGGCCGTGCGCCTGGCCGAGGAGTTGCGCGACCACGTCTCCGGCACAGAGCTGCCCGCCGACGTGGTCCAGGCCCTGGAACAGGTCCGCGCTCACTGGGCCAGCGTGGCCGTGTCCGACTGAGACCGGCCGCGCCGGCGGGCGCACGCAAGCCCCGCACCCCGGGTTGCCCGGGGAGCGGGGCCTTTTCGCGTCCCGGGGGAAGCCCACCCCGGTGCCGGGGCCCGCACCTGGGTAGACCCTTTACCACCACTTGCCCCTGTCATGGGCATGCGCCCCCGTACGGTGCCGCCACACGCACCGAACAGGGGGCCCGTCCGTGTCCATCGACGCCATCAACCTCGACCTGGTCCTGGCCATCCGGGAGCAGGGCAGCATCGCGGCCGCCGCCCGCCGGCTCCACCTGAGCCCCGCGGCCGCCGCCCGGCGCATCACCGCGCTGGAGAACGAGATCGGAGGCCCCCTCGTGACGCGAGGATCCCGCACCACCACGCTCACCCCCCTGGGAGAGCGCTACGCCCGCTGGGGCACCGAGGCCCGCGCCCTGTGGGACTCCCTGCCCGACCACCCCGACGACCCCGGCACCGACACCGTCTACGTCGCGGTCCTGGGCGCCGCCCTGGGCCCGCACGGCGGCGCCATCCTCGAAGAGGTGCGCCACCGCTACCCCTCCGTGCGCCTGGTCGAGATGCCGGTCACCGCCCGCACCATCGGCGACCCCATCGCCGGGGGCGCCGACATCGTCTTCGGACAGCTCCTGGGCGACGAGGAACGGGAGCTGGGGTGGCAGACCCGGGTGACCGGCGAATGGGACCGCGCCGTCGTCGTCCCGGCCTGGAGCGACTACGCCGACGCCGACCGGCTCGCCCCCACCGAGGTGCGCGGGCCCTGGCTGTACTCGCCCGCCGGGGACCGCCGCCACGAGGAGTGGATGAGCGACACCCCGGTGGCCGAGGCGCCCCGCGACATCGTCGTGGACACCCCCTGGCGGGTGGCCGGCGCGGTGGAGGTCTCCGGCCGCCCGGGCCTGCACACCATGATGGCCGCCCCCTCCATGCGCACCCCCGGCACCGCGTGGATCCCCCTGCAGGGGCGCCGGGTCAAGATCGGCGTGGGCATCCGCGCCGGGGAGCAGCGGCCCGTGGTCCTCACCGCCTTCTACCTGGCGGGGCTGTGCCTGGGGGCCGCGAACCTGGACGAGCTGGACGCGTAGACGGCCCCCCGGTCCCTGTCAAGGGGTCGGCGACGCGCAATGCGCGCCGCAGGCCGCTACCGTGCGCCCACCCGCCGTGGTGACCTGGACGTGGCCGCCCGGACCTTCCTCCACCACCCCCGGGCGGCCACCGAACCGCACGGCACAGGAGGTAGGACCAGCATGGGCCCGGACGCCACGCTCACCCGCACCCACCACACCCACAGCCCCGGGGCGCCCACGCTCACCCGGCTCAGCTCCCGGGTGTGGACCACACGGTGGACCGCCAGCCCCGGCGCGAGCCTCCTGGTCGGCCACGGCACCGCCCTGACCCTGGTCGACCACGGGTTGACCGCGGAGGCCGCCGAGACCCTGCTGGCCGAACTCGCCGAGACCGCCCCGTCGCTGCGGCTGGCCCGGGTGGTGTGGCTGCGCTGGTGCCACGGCCTGATCGAACGCGTCCCCCAGCGCGCCGAGCTGCTGTACGCGGCCAAGGTCGCCGAGGCCGGAGCCCCGCCCGCCGGCACGGCCCGTGCGGCGGGGCTCGCCTGCCGGGCCCGCACCCACCACACGCCCCTGGGGCTGAACGGGGTGAGCCTGCACGCCATCGCCCCCGAGCAGTCGCTGGTCTGGGACGCCGAGGACCGCATCCTGCTGGCCGGGGACCTGCTCGCCCCGCTGGCCCCAGAGCTGAGCGCGCTCACCCCCGCCCAAGCCACCGCGGCCCTGGAGTGGGCCCTGGAGCGCGGCGCCGACCAGGCCGTGGGCTCCCACGGGGTCCTGCTGCGCACCGCCGAGCACGTCGAGCGGGGCCTGCGCGCCCGCCTGTCCTACCTGCGGGTCCTGGAGGGGATCTGCCTCCACGCCCGCCGGGTGGGGGCGCCCGCGCTGATCGCGCTGCGCCAGGCGTTGGCCAACGGCCGTCTGGGGGCGTGGCCGGTCCCGCCCCAGCGCCACGTCCTCAACATCCACGCCGGGCTCGCCGCGCTGGAGGGGCGGCCGGTGGACCTGCGGGAGGTGAGCGCCGACACCCGCCAGCTCGCCGCCCAGCACCGCACCCGGTAGACCGCGCGGGCCCGCCCTCTCCCTCCTGGGGCGGGCCCTTTCACGGCGCCCCCGTCATCGGGGCGCCCGCCCCCGCCGGGTGAACCCGGCGGGGGCTCGCCGTGTTCGATACCCGGGTGCGGAAGGTGCCGAGGCCCCGCCGCCGTGGCCTCGCGCGGTCAGCGGCTGGGCGTGTAGGCGGTGCCCGCGACCGCGAGCACCACCTCGCGGGCGGCCCGGGCGTCCCCCAGGGCACGGTGGCCGCCGTTGAGCGGGCCGGGGCGGCTGGTGCGGGCGGCGGCCCCCCGCCAGGCCATTGCGCAGTCCCAGTCCCACCGCGGCACCGGGAGGCCGTAGCGGCGGCACGCATGGCGGATGCGGCTTTTGTCGAAATCGGCGTTGTAGGCGATCAGGAGGCGGCTACCGACCCCCTGGGCCAGGCGCGGCCAGATTTCGGGCCAGGTGGGCGCGCCGTCCAGCTCGCCCGGGGTGATCCCGTGGACCTGCTGCGCGCCTTTCTCGACGGGCACGCCGTCGGGGTTCACGAGGGTGTCGAGCACGGTGCGGCCGGTGTCCGCTTCGACCACGGCGATCTCGACGATCGCGGCCGTTGGGCCCAGGCCGGTGGTCTCGACGTCGACCAGGAGCGCCTCGTCGGGGGCCAGGGCCCGGCGCGCGGCCGCGATGGCCCGGTGGGCGGGGGTGGCCATGTCCACCAGGCGGCGGTGCTCGCCGGCGGGGTGGGCGGCCAGGTCGTTGCGCAGGGCGGCCGGGTCCGGGCGGCCGTCGGCGCGCACCGGCCAGTCCAGGTGCCACCGGCCCGACTGCGGCCGGTAGGTGAGGCTCACGTCCAGGCCGTGGCGGCGGCCGAGCTGTTCGGCGAAGGCCTCGATGGCGGGCCCGGGCGCGGCGTTGCCGCGCGTTCCGGCCAGGGCGGCCACCGCCTGTTCGGGGACGGCGGCGCACTCGGCCCGGTCGTAGAGCGTGTGCCCCTCGTAGAGGCCGGCGGGGTTCAGGTGGCCCTGGGCGACCAGGCGGGGGATGTCGCGGGCGCGCACCGGCCATCCGGTGCGCGCGGTCAGTGCGGCGGCGGTGCGCGTGGCTCCTACCGGTCGCGGGGGGTCGGTGGTGGCGCTCATGCTCTGAGCCTGCCACCGGGGCCCGACACGCGGGGGCCGTTCGCACGAATCGGCGCCGCCCGGACGAATTTTCCTGCATCAGTGCAGGTCACAGGGGTAATGGGGTGTAGTGGTGAACGCGCACCCCAAAAATGATTCACACATGAATCAAGTTGTGTCATACTTGAGTCAAGCAAGACGAAGAGCAGGGGCCTGGCACCGATTGCGACCCGAGGCCAGACCCCTCCGACGGAGACAGGAGCCTCCTGTGACCACTGTAGCGCGCTACACCCCGCCCGTCCCGGCCCCGCGCCTGGCCCAGACCCTGGCCGAGCACGACCTTCCCGGCCGCCGCTCCAAGACCGCCATCACCCGCCTGCGCCGCGCCCGCGCCAAGGCCCGCGGCGGCGTCGTGGCCCCGCGCCCGGCCGCCGAGCGCGTGGAGGGCTACCTCCTGGGCCAGATCCGCGGCCTGATCGCCGCGGCGGGAGGGGAGACCGGCATCGAGGCGCGCGGCTACACCATCGGCCTGCGCATCCTGGACCGCGACGTCGCGGGCCGCCTGACCCTGGTCGGCGCCTCCGGGTGGCGCCGCTACGGCCGCACCGAGAACTTCGCCTCGCTGGCCTACCTGTCCGGGGTCGACGCGGCGGGCCGCTGGGTGGTGCGCGTGCCCTCCAGCGTGCGCACCGTCGCCCAGGCGCTGGCCTGGACGGAGCCGGCCGAGGTGGCCCGGGTGCGCCAGGAGGGGCGCCGCGTGGCCCAGGTCGGCGGCGTGTACGCGATCGAGACCACCCGCGCCCACGACGGCAAGGGCGCAGGGCACCTGGCCCAGGAGGGCTTCGCCTGGCGGCCGGGCACCCGCTACCTGGTGCACCGCCCCGCCTTTGGCCCCCGACACCGGCCGCTGAGCCTGCGCACCTGGCCCGGGGTGCGTTTCGTGACCCGCAAGTCCATGCCGATGGGGCGCTAGCCCCCGACCGCCCGCCACGCGGGGACCGCACGGTCCCCGCGTGGCGGGCACACCCCCGTGAAGGAGAGACGACGATGGCCGAGACGCGCCTGCAGGTGCCCGTCAGCGAGGACCTGGAGCACTGGCTCGCCGAGCGCAGCCGCCGCACGAGCGCCGCCGCCCCCGCGGTCCGCCAGGCCCGGATCGAACTGGACCTGTGGCGCTCGGTGCTGGCCGCCGAGCTGCGCCGCATCCGCCTGAGCGCCGCCCAAGCCGTGTTCCTGGGCCGCTTGATGGGCCCGGTGCCGCTCGACGGGGCCGTCGCCGCGGCTGCGCCGGTGGTCTACACCCGCGCCGCCGACGTCCTCCTGCTGCCCTGGGCCGACGCCGCCCCCTCCGAGCACGCCTTCGACGCCGAGGCGCTGCTGGGCTACCTGCACCGGCTGGGCCCGGCGGCCGACCACGCCCTGCACCAGGCCTGCGCGGACTGGTACGCCGCCGGCGCCGACCCCTCGCCCGCAGCGTGGGCGCGGGTCGGGCTCACGGTACGGGAGGGTGCCCTCACGGGAACCAGCAGTACAACGCACGAATCGAACGCCAGCGCCGAGCACCCGTGCTCGGACCTGGCCTGAACACAGGAGGACACCGTGAACACCCACAAGGACGACTACGAGGCGTACCCGTCGACCGGCGCCGGGATGGGCTCGGTCACCGATGCCGAACTGGATGCCCTGATCCGGAAGGGGAAGCCGATCGTGCGGGACTCGGGCGAGTTCGACGCCCAGCAGCTGGAGATGATGTTCAGCGAGCGGGACATGGACGACCCCGCCAACCGCGATCTCCTGCGCCGGCAGGTGCACATCGAGCTGGACCTGCCTGAGATCGACTGACAGTGGCCGCTCATACCCTGGCCGTCACGGCGCCCCGCCACGGCGGGGCAGGGGGCTGAGCGATGGGGTGCCCGCTCCGTCCCGGGGCGGGCACCCCTCTGTCCAGGAGAGGAGCCACGCATGCTCCTGAACACCCACTGACCACTCTCGGGGCGGCCCGCTGGCGCGGCCGCCCCGGGGAACGCCTGTCTCACGCCGCCGTAGACCCGAGAAGAGGAAGCCGTGCCGAAGCCGCAGAAGAAGCCCGCCGTCCTGGGACTGGCCGGGGAGAGCCCGGCCACCGAGGGCGCCGACCCGGCGTCGGAGGTGATGGCGTGATCAAGGGTGTGTGGTGGGGCGAGGTCATCGGCGAGGCGCCCGCGCGCGGGCCGCTCGCCGAGCTGCTCGGCGCCGGCGAGCGCGACCGGTCCCGGCCCTGGGTGGCCGAGATCGTGGGCCTGTCGGCCAAGTACGGCTACCGCAGGCAGTTCCTCAAGTCCAAGGCCGACTGGGCCGGGGCCAACAGCCGCGGCACGCGCGGGGTGAAGCTCTACTTCGTCCTCGAAGCGGGCCGGTACTACCAGGCCTACCGGAAGACCAGCCAGCAACAGCACGAGAAGCCCTTCCTGAAGGTGACCGAGGAAGGCGAGGTGGTCGAAGTGGCCAAGGAGGAGGTGGACCAGTGGCTGCACCGCGCACTCAACGTCAGCAGGACGGCTTCCCCGAACAGGGGGACACCGTGATCAGGACGGCCCGCACCGCAGCGGAGCCCGCAACCGGCCGCGGGGCCCAAGGGCGGCGCCGAACGGCGCCCGCGTGGGCCGCCGCCGTGGTCGCGCAGAAAGAGGTCGACCGGTGACCCTCGCCCAGCCTGCCCAGACCCGCGCCCGTAAGCGCGTGGCGCGCCGCCGCTTCCTGGGCTGCGACGTGCTGACCGCGGCCCGCACCCGTATCTCCAGGATGTTCGACGACGCCCCCCGGGTCTGTGTCTCCTTCTCCGGGGGCAAGGACAGCGGGGTGGTGCTGGAGCTGTGCGCGCAGGAGGCCCGTCGGCGCGGCCGCCGCCTGGGCGTGTTGATCGTGGACCTGGAAGCCCAGTTCGCCGCGACCATCCGGTACGTGCACACGATGCTGGAGCGCCACGCCGACGTCCTGGACGTGTACTGGGTGTGCCTGCCGATCACGTTGCGCAACGCCGTCTCGCACCACCAGCCCACCTGGGTGTGCTGGGACCCCGAGGAGCAGCAGCGGTGGGTGCGCCCCCTGCCCGAGCACCCCGGGGTGGTCAGCGACCCGGCGTACTGGGACTGGTTCGAGCCGGGGATGGAGTTCGAGGACCTGGTCCCCCGGTTCGCGGACTGGTACTCCCAGGGCAAGCTCTCGGTGGCCATGGTCGGGATTCGCGCGCAGGAGTCGATCAACCGGTGGCGGACCATCGCCTCGGCCCGCAAGCGCACCCACGAGGGCCTGCGCTGGACGACGTGGCTGGCGGGCACCACCTCGATCAACGCCTACCCCATCTACGACTGGAAGACGGAGGACGTGTGGCGGTTCTACGGCAAGACCGGGACCCCGCACAACGAGATCTACGACTGGATGTACAGGGCGGGGCTGAGCATCCACCAGCAGCGGCTGTGCCAGCCCTACGGCGACGACCAGCGCAAGGGGTTGTGGCTCTTCCACATCCTGGAGCCGCAGACGTGGGGCAAGGTCGCCGCCCGGGTGGAGGGGGCGACCTTCGGCGCCCGCTACGCCAACACCCGCGGCAACATGTTCGGCCGGGTGGAGATCTCCAAGCCCGACCGCTTCACGTGGGAGGAGTTCACGCACTTCCTGCTGGCGAACATGCCGCCCGGCACCGCTGAGCACTACCGCAACAAGTTCGCCAAGTTCGTGCGCTGGCACCAGGAGCACACGCCCGGGTGCGAGGAGGGCCGCATCCCCGACGAGGGGCCCCTGGACAAGAAGCACCCGAGCTGGAAGCGGATGGCCAAGGTCGTGCTGACCTACGACTACTACTGCAAGGGCCTGTCCTTCTCCCCTCCCGCCAACACCCGGGCCAAGCGCGAGTACGACGCCTACATGAAGAAGAAGCGCGCCCAGTGGAACCTTCCCGGGCTGGCCTGAGAGGAGAGCAGGGCATGGACTGGCACGAGGACGAGGGCGAGCCGGGCTCCCACGAGGACCTGCTGGACCAGGACGAGGACGAGGACCGTTCGGACTGGGAGGCGCCCGTGGGGGCCGAACCCGAGGCCGGGATGGAAGCGGTCACCGACGCCGAGCTGGAGGACCTGATCGAGCGCGGGCAGCCGATCGTGCGGGCCTCGGGCCGGTGGGACGCCGCCACGCTCTCGCAGATGTTCGCCGACGCCGACCTGGCCGACCCCGGCCAGCGGGAGGTCCTGCGCGACCAGGTCCATGCGGACCTGGGCCTGTAGACCGCACAGAAGGGGGCCGACCGGTGACCGGTCGGCCCCCCGGCGTCGGGGGG
>NZ_JBEXSY010000091.1:0-22493 GCF_040613895.1 Nocardiopsis sp. NPDC006198
GGCCCCCCGGCTGGCTCCCCCGCCGCGCCCCGCACCCATCCTGTCCGGGGCGGGGCGCGGCGCCTTTTCACCCCGGGCAGCGCGGTCCCGTCCGGCTCCTCGGGACCGATGACGCCGACGCGCCGCCCCACGCCCCCGCGGGAGGCTTGCCCGGCAGGGGCGGGGCCGCGGGCACGGGGCCGCCCCGCGGGCCCGAACCCCTCACGTCGCGGGAGGGCGACACGCCCCGGCGGCGGGCGGCGGCGAACCGCTACGCTCACCCCGTGGCCACCTCCGACTCCAACACCTGCAACTTCCCCGGCTGCGACCGGCCGGTGCCCCGCGCGTCCTCCCCCGGACGTCCTCCCCAGTACTGCGGACTGCCGGAGCACACCCGGTGGCGCGCCTGGAAGGAACGCCAGCGCCAGGCCCAGGAGGCCGAGCGCCAGGAGGAGGCGGCGCGGGCCGCCCAGGAGCCGGCGCCCGGAGCCTCCCCGGTGCCGGGCGCAGAGCCCGTCACCGCCGCGCGCCTGCGCGCGGACGACCTCCTCACCCGGTTCGCCGTGCAGAGCGAGCAGCTCACCGCCACCCTGCGGGCCGCGACCGAGGCCTTCTCCACCATGACCGATCCGGCCGCCGCCGAGGCCCAGGTGGAGGCGGCCCGCCTCGCGGGCGCGCGGCACGCCGCGGAGGCCGACGGGGCCCGGCTGGAGGCGGAGAACCGCCGGCGTGAGGCCGAGACCGCGCGCCGGGTCGCGGAGGACGCGGCCGCCGCCGCCGTGGCCGCCGCCCAGGAGGCCGAGCGGATGGCCGACGAGGCCCTGTCCGCCCGGGACGCCGCCCTGGAGGAGCGCGACCGGCACGGGGCCGCGGCACGCGCCGCCGCCGTCGAGCGCGACGCCGCCACCGCGGAGGCCAACGCCGGGCTGGCCTCGGCCGAGCGCCGGATCGCCGGGATCACCGCCCGGGCGGCGGAGGAGCTCGACCGCGAGCGCGCCGACGCCGCGCGGCGGGTGCAGCACGCCAGGGCCGAGGCGGAGGGGCTGCGCGCGGAGACCGCGGAGCACGCGCGCCGCCGCGACGAGGCGGTCCTGGCGGCGGAGAGCGCCCTGGCCCGCGCGGAGCGCGCCGAGGCGCAGGCGCACCGGTCGGCCGAGGAGCTGTCCGCCGAGCGGGAGCGGTTCGGCTCCGAGCTGGCCCGCGCCCAGGAGCGGCTGGAGTCCGACCGCGCGGCCGCGGCGGCCGAGCGCGAGCGCCTGGCGGCCGAACTCGACCGGCTCACGGCCGACCGCGAGCGCCTGGCCGCGGAGCTCGACTCCCAGCGCCGCAACTCCGAGCTGACCCTCGCGGAGTCCAGGGAGGCCGCCGCCGCCCGCCTCTCCCTGGCGGAGGAGGCCCGCGACAGGGCGGTGGAGCGGGCCGAGCGGGCGGAGGCGGAGCGCGACGAGGCTGTCGCCTCGGCCGCCGCTGCGGTACAACAGTCGTCCAAGTAGTCACCTAAGTACCGGTTCATCCCGGTCTAGGATGGAAGCCGTGCGAGATCTGGGAACCACAGGAGACACCGGGCCGATGAACCTGGGCGGTTCCCACGCCTCCGACGACGGTCCCGGCGCGGACGCGGACAAGGGGCCCCGGCGGGCCCAGGTCGGAGAGCGCCCCCGCCCCCGCGTGGACCTGAAGGCCGTCTTCGGCCTGGAGGCCGGGGCGTGGGCGTGGACCACCGCGGCCCAGGCCACCATCGCGATGACGGTGTCGTTCGCCCTGGCCGCCCTCGTCTTCGGCCCGCAGATCGGCACCCTGGCCGCCCTGGGGTCCATGACCGTCCTGTACGAGAAGAAGACCCCCTACGCCTACCGCTCCGCCGCCCTCGCCCTGGTGGGCCTGGGCTTCGTCGCCGCCGTCGCGGTCAACTCCATGGCCGCCTCCCTGTCCCCGTGGGCGGCGGTGGCCTCCATCGGCCTGACCGCCGGGGTCGCCACCTGGGTCTGCGCGGCCTGGCGGGTCGACAAGCCCGGGCCGATGTTCTTCGTGCTGGTCGCCACCATCTCCACGATCGCCCCCGGGACCCTGGCCGACGTGCCCCTGCACGCGCTGGTCGCGGCCCTGGGCGCGGCGGTCGGGTGGGCCGTCTCCATGTCGGGGGCGCCCCTGCGCGCCCGGCACCCCGAGTACCAGGCGGTGGCCGCGGCCTTCCGCGCGCTGGGCTCCCTGCTGCGCTCCGTGGGGACCCCGGACCTGGACCACGCCCAGCACAAGGCGTCGACGACCCTCGCGGACGCCTGGCGCATCGTCCTGCTGGGGCAGACCCGCGGCTACCGCACCACGGCCGAGGCCGCCAGGCTGCGCGCCCTGCTCCGGTGGGTGTCCGACATCCACCTGGCCGCGACGCAGGTGTGCATGGCGCGCCCCTCCCCGCTTCCGGAGGAGGTCTCGGAGTACGCCGACTCCCTGGCCCTGGCCGTGGCCGACCCGGGCCGGGCCCCGGACCCCGACTCCCTGGACGAGCTGCGCCGGGGCATGCGCCCGCGCTCGCTGGAGGCCAGGCTCTACTCGCTGCTCTCCCGGGCCGCGCACTCGGCCCGGCGGGCGAGCCAGGACGAGGAGGACGACGAGCGCACGGAGACACTGCACGACGAGCGCTACCCCGCGCTGTGGGGCGCCCTGCGCTCCAGCCTGAGCGGGGACTCGCTCATCCGCCCGACCGCGCTGCGCATGTGGGTGACGGTCACCGCGGCGGGGGTGTTCGGCCTGTGGCTGGGCCTGGACCACTACTACTGGGTGGCGCTGACCACGACGGCGGTCCTCCAGGCCGGAAACGTCGTGCTGACGATGAACCGCTCGGTGCAGCGCTCGCTGGGCACCCTGCTGGGCGTGGTCGTCGGCGCCGGACTGCTGATGCTCGACCTGCCGCTGGCGGCGGTCATCGTGCTGGCCGGGGTGCTCCAGGGGGCCACGCAGCTGGTGGTGGGGCGCAACTTCCTCTACGCCTCGGTGCTGCTGACCCCGATGGCGCTGCTGCTGTCCTACACGGCCTCGCCGCACCCCATCACCGCGCTGGCCGAGTCGCGGATCATCGACACCGTGGTGGGGTCCGCGTTCGGCATGGCGGGCTCGCTGCTCCTGTGGCGCAAGGCGTCGGCGACCCGGCTGCCGCAGGCCATCGCGGGCGTTCTGGCGACCACCCGCCAGTGCATGCTGGCGGTGCTGGACCAGGAGGTCGAGATCGGCCCCGGGCGCCGCTACCGGCTCCGGCGCGACATGCGCGCGGCCCTGGTGAGCCTGCGCGGCGTGTACGAGAGCGCCATCGGCGACGTCCCGCGCGCCGCCTCGACCCGGCCGCTGTGGCCCGTGGTCGTGGCCACCCAGCGCATCGGCTACCTCGCCCTGGCGGCGCTGGCGCAGGACCGCAAGCCCGAACCGGTGGGCGTCATCACGCTCCAGAGGGTGGACCTGGCCTTCGGGGAGCTGATCTCGGCGATAGAGGAGCGCCGCACGCCGCGGCTGGGCGCGCTGCCGAGGCTGGCCGCCTACCCCCGGATCAACATGGAGCTGCGGGCGCTGTCCAACTCGATGACCAGCGCCGTCGCCCAGGACGAGCGCGCCGCCCAGCAGGAGGTCGAGCGGCGGGCCCAGCGGGAGCGCAACCGGGCCCAGAAGGACGTGGACGCCGACCTGTGACCCCGGGCTCCGGGGCTCCGGCGCGGACGCGTACGGGGGACGCGGTCCCCGGCACGCGTCCGGCGGCGGTCAGTCGGTGAGGGCGAAGGCCCGCACGGGGAAGGCCGCCATCCCGCGGACCTTGGGGGGCGCCGCGAAGAAGGTGAACCCCTCCTCGGGGAGCTGGTCGAGCAGGCACAGGTGCGAGACGACGGGGATCCCCGCGGCGAGGAGGACGGCCAGCGCGGGCCTCGCCCCCTCCGCGGCGGGCGAGGTGTCGTCCACGCCGACCGAGTCGATGCCCACCAGGACGGCCCCGGCCTCCACGAGGGCCTTGGCGGCGGTCTCGGTCAGGCGCGGGTGGTCGAAACGGCCGTAGGCCTCGGTCCGCCAGTGCCTGTCCCACCCCGTGCGCACGAGCACCGCGCGGCCGCGCAGGTCGAGGCCGTCGAAGGCCTCCGGGCCGATCTCGGGGGACGACGCGGCGGTGACGACCGTGCCGGGGAGGCCGGCCACGCGCGCCAGGTCCAGGTCGGCGAGGTCGGCGCCGTCGCGGTAGCGGTGGGCGGGCATCTCGACGTAGGTGCCCGTGGCTCCCACCATCGTGACGCGGCCGCTGCTGTCGCCGTGGCCGGGCACGGCACCGGGGACGGAGACCCCCTCCCGGACGACCGGCCGGGGGACGCCCGGGCTGGTGGTCATCCCGTCGGTGATCTGGTGGCTGACGTCGACCAGTTTCGGCATGGCTGTTCTTCCTCGCTTCACGAGCGCGTCCGGATGCTGGGCCCCCGACCTGCGCCAGAGGTCTAGACCATCAGCGTAGCGCGTGTGACCCACGGCACGGCAGTGTCCGAGGGAACAGTCCCGACCGCGCCTCGGCCCCGCCTCCCGCTCCGGACCCCCGCTAGGCTCGAGGGCGCGCGGACCATCGGGAGCCCTCGGTAAGTCCGTACACCCCACGGACCCACCACCCACCGAGAAGAGGCGACCTCATGGTGTCACTTTACGCAGCCGCCAAGGCCGTCATCGCGCCGGCCACCCGCGTGGTGTGGCCGCAGCGCGTGGAGGGCGCGGCCCACGTCCCCCCGAAGGGGCCGGTGATCCTGGCCTCGAACCACCTCGCGCTGATCGACCCGCTCTTCATCGGCGTGGCCTGCCGCAGGCCGGTCCGCTTCATCGCCAAGCAGGAGCTCTTCGACGAGGGCACCCTGCCCCGGCGCCTCTTCGCCCGCGCCCTGCGCGCCATCGGCCAGCTGTCGGTGGACCGGCGCCCCGGCGAGAGCGCCCAGGAGGCCATGGACAACAGCCTGGCCGTCCTGGAGGGCGGGGAGGTCTTCGGCATCTTCCCCGAGGGCACGCGCTCCCCCGACGGGCGCCTGTACAAGGGACAGACGGGGCTGGCGTGGCTGGCGCTGACCACGGGCGCGCCCGTGGTCCCGGTGGCCCTGACCGGCACCGAGCGCATCCTGCCCCCGGGCCGCAGGGTCCCCTCCCTCAACCGCGTGGGGGTGCGCTTCGGCGAGCCGGTGGACCTGTCGCCCTGGAAGGGCAAGGCCCACAAGGCGCGTCCGCGCCGGGAGGCGACGGACGCCGTCATGGACGCCATCGCCAAGCTCTCCGGCCAGGAGCAGGTGCCGAGGTTCGCCTCGTCGGTCAAGGCCGAGCTCGAACAGGGGTGACTTTCCCCACAGGAACACGGGGGCTGATTCGCCCGTGACGGGGCGTTGACCCCTGATTGAGGACCACGGGCGACATCCGCAGAACTCCGCGGACCCCGCCCCCACCAGGGGCGCCCGCCCGCAGGGCGGTGCCGGACCCCTTCCACACCCCTGGGGGCGGGAGCGAGATTGTCTACCATTATAGTAGGTTTTCCCGGTGCCAACACCGGATAGATTAGGCAAGCCTTACCTTTTGATGGCGTCCGACTCTGGCGCGAAGACTTGGAGCTGTGCGATGACGCGACCACTGCGAGTGGGAATCGTGGGTGCGGGGCCTGCGGGGATCTACGCCGCGGACCTGCTCACCAAGGACGAGACCCTGTCCGCGTGCGGCACGTCCGTCAGCATCGACATCCTCGACAAGCTGCCCGCCCCCTACGGTCTGGTCCGCTACGGCGTCGCACCGGACCACCCCCGGATCAAGCAGATCCAGGGGGCCCTCCACAAGATCCTCGACAAGCCGGAGATCACCTTCTACGGCAACGTCGAGTACGGCGTGGACCTCAAGCTGGAGGACCTGCGCCGCCACTACGACGCGGTCGTCTTCTCCACCGGCAGCGACCGCGACCGGCCGCTGGACATCCCCGGCGTGGACCTGCCCGGAAGCCACGGCGCCGCCGACTTCGTCTTCTGGTACGACTCCCACCCCGACGTCCCGCCCTCCTGGCACGTCGAGGGCACCAGCGTCGCCGTGATCGGCGCGGGCAACGTCGCCGTCGACGTCGCGCGCATCCTCGCCAAGAGCGCGGACGACCTGCTGGAAACCGACATCACCGACAACGTGTACGAGGGGCTGCGCGCCAAGCAGATCACCGACGTCCACGTGTTCGCCCGCCGCGGCATCGCCCAGTGCAAGGCGACGCCGATGGAGCTGCGCGAGCTCGACAAGCAGCCCGGCGTCGAGGTCATCGTGTACCCCGAGGACTTCGACATGGACGAGGGCAGCCTCCGCTCCTGCGAGGAGTCCAACCAGGTCAAGACCAACGTCAAGGTCCTCCAGAACTGGGCGATCCGCGACCCGCGCGGCGCCGAGCGCCGCCTGCACCTGCACTTCCTGCACAGCCCCGTGGAGATCCTCGGCGAGGACCGGGTCACCGGCTTCCGCACCGAGCGCATGGAGCTGGACGGCGAAGGCGGCGTCCGCGGGACCGGCGAGTACGTCGACCACGAGGTCCAGGCCGTCTACCGGGCCATCGGCTACCTGGGGTCGCCCCTGGCCGACCTGCCCTTCGACGAGGAGCGCGGTGTCGTCCCCAACACGGGCGGCCGCGTCCTGGACCTGGACGAGAACCACATCGACGGCGTCTACGCCACGGGGTGGATCAAGCGCGGTCCCGTGGGCCTCATCGGCCACACCAAGGGCGACGCCCTGGAGACGGTCACCAACCTGGTGGCCGACCGCGAGTCCTTCACCCCCGCCGCCGAGCCCGACCCGGTCGCCTTCCGGTCCCTGCTGGAGGAGCGCGGCGTGGACTACACCACCTGGGAGGGCTGGCAGCGGATCGAGGCCCGCGAGGAGGAGCTGGGCGCCGAGCGCGGCCGCAAGCGCCTCAAGCTGCGCTCCCGCGAGGAACAGACCAGCATCGCACGCCAGGCCTGACAGGGCGTGTGAGCTTCCCCGGCCGGTCCCGCGCCCCTCTGCGGGACCGGCCGCACCCCCTTCCCGCACGGGTCGGGTTCCCACCGTGAGATTGCGCATGTGCGATCGCCGCCCCGTACCGGAACAACGGCGTCGGCTGATGGGTTAGAGTCACTGTTGGTCGGTGTGGTAGCAAGTGTCCCCCGGGCCTCAACTATTGCCTTCGCGGAATACCGCGTCCGGCCCCGCCCTCGGGCGGGTGACCGTACGGCCAGGAGCCCCGTTGTGCCCCGCGCCGAGAGGCGACCGCCATGCCGACCTTCATCCTCGTGCCCCGCTCCCACCGAGGTGGGAGCGGGGCATCGTGGTATCTCCAGGCAACGTAGCGAAGGACGGTCAGGCGTGGACGAACGGTCCCCCCGGCAGCCGGATTCCTCCGGGCCGCCCGAACAGTCGGACGAGACCCCGGTAGGCGATTCGCGCCCCGAGAACCCCTACCGCATCCCCCGGCGGCCCCAACCGCCGAGCCCGGCCGAGAGCGGGGGGTTCGGTTACGAGCACCCCCGTCCGGCGGACCCGGCGCCCTCCGGCGAACCGGAGCCCGCCGCTCCGGCCCAGCCGTGGGAACCGCAGCGGGGACGGCACGGACACCCGGAGGAGGACGACTCCTTCGAGCGTTCGGCATCGACGTGGGACAACCCCTACAGGGAGTCCGCGGACCGGGACTCGCCCCCGGCCGGGGCTGCGTCCTCCGGGTGGGACTCCCCCCGGCACGGCGAACCCTCCGCGGAGCCGTGGAGCACCGCCGACGCGGACGCGCGCCCCCGCGAGCCCTGGGACGCCCCCTCCGGCGAGACCCCCGCCCCGAGCGCACGGGACACCCCCTCCGACCCAGACCGGCCCCGCAGCTGGGACGCCCCCGCCGGCGGCTCCCCCGCCCCGGACGCATGGGACAACCCCCCGGGTGGGGAGCCCTCCACCGAGTCCTGGAGCGACACCGCCCGGACCTGGAGCGCCGCCGACGCGGATGCGCGCCCCCGCGATTCCTGGGACGCCCCCTCCGGGGAGACCCCCGCCCCGGACGCATGGGACGCCCCCTCGGGGAGGACCCCCTCCGACGAGTCGTGGAACCCCCCCGTCGCGGACGCGAGGCCCGACGACTCCTGGGACACCCCCTACCCCGCCGCCCAGGGCCCCTCCGGCGACTGGAACGCCTCCCGCGAGCCCAGCGGCCCCCAGCCCGCGCACGACTCGTGGCAGGAGCCGCAGGCGGAGTCCGGGCCGGGCCCGGACGGCCGCGGCGGCACGTGGGACGACGACCCCTACCGGAGCCCCGGCGAGCCGGGGCGGGAGACCCGTCCCGCGGCGCAGGGCGCCCCGGACGACCGGTACGACGGCTGGGACGACGACCCCTACCGGGGGCAGCCCGTCCACCAGGGCGACACCCCCTATCCGGGGAGCGAGCCCCACCGCGACGACGCGGAGAACCGCGCGGGGGCGGACCCCGCGTCCGGCCAGGGCTTCGAGTACCTGTACAACGGCGGCTCGGGCCCGGGCGGCCCGGAGGGTCCCGAGGGGCCCGACGACGCCTACGACCCCGGCCCGCCCCCGCCCCGCAAGTCGCGGCGCGGCCTGCTCATCGGCATCGTCTCCGCGGTGGTGGTGCTGGCGCTCGTCGGCGGCGGCGTGTCCTGGTACGTGCTGACCATGCCCCAGCCCGAGGAGGCCACCGCCGAGTACCAGGCCTCCTGGGAGGCGCAGGACTACGAGCGCCTGGCCGCCGTGACCAGGGGCGACGATGCCGCCGAGATCCTCGGCGGCATCGACGCGGGCCTGGGCGTCGACTCCATCGAGGTGGAGGTCGGCACGCCCACGACCGACGGCGGCACCGGCAGCGCGCCCTACGAGGTCACCATGTCGCTGACCAACGCCGACGACTGGGGGTGGGAGGGGGAGCTCCCCCTCATCCGCGAGGACGGCGCGTGGTGGGTCGACTTCTCGCCCGAGGTCGCCTATCCCGGACTCGGCGAGGGCCAGGTCCTGGCCCGCACCGCGGTGTGGGGCGAGCGGGGGCAGGTCCTCGCCGCGGACGGCACCCCCCTGGAGGGCGCCGGGATCTCCGGCTCTCTCCAGATGATCGCGGGCTCCCTGGGGGAGGCCACCGAGGAGGACCTCGAACGCCTCGGCCCCGCCTACAGCGTCGGCGACACGGTGGGCCTCGGCGGCCTCCAGCTCACCTACGAGGAGCAGCTGGCCGGCGAGGCGGCGACCACCATCCTGATGGTGGACGCCGCACAGGCCGAGGACCCCGCCTCGCTGGAGGCGACCGAGGCGAACACGGTCGCCACCCTGGACGGGTCCGACGGACAGGACATCACCACCAGCATCGACATGGGGATCCAGAACGCGGCGTCGAGCGCCATCATCGACTCCGACGACCCCGCGGGCCTGGTCGCGGTCCGGCCCTCGACCGGGGAGATCCTGGCCGCGGTGAACGTGCCCGGCGGGTTCAACCGGGCCTTCGAGGGCCAGTACCCTCCCGGCTCGTCGTTCAAGATCGTCACCTACAGCGCCCTCCTGGACAACGGGATGGGCATGGACGCCTCCCTGGACTGCCCCGAGGAGTACGACCTGGGCGGATGGCCGTTCCGCAACGCCGGCGGGGCCGAGTACGGCGCCCAGTCGGTGACCGAGGCGTTCGCGACCTCCTGCAACACGGCCCTCGTGGAGCGGGTCGGCGCGCAGCTCAGCGGCGAGACCCTCCAGGCCAGCGCCGAGCAGTTCGGCATGAACGCCCCGCTGGACATCGGCGTCCCGACCTTCGAGCCGTCCTTCCCGCCGGTGGACAGCAGCACCATGCTGGGCGCGCAGAGCATCGGCCAGGGCCAGATCCTCACCTCGCCGCTGCACATGGCGACGGTGCCCGCCGCCGTCGCCGACGGTTCCTGGCGCCACCCGGTGCTGGTGACCGAGCCCGCCGCCACCGAGCTGCCCGAGCCGCGGCCGATCGCCAACGCGGAGGCGCTGCGGGGGATGATGCGGGCGGTCGTCACCGACGGCACGGCCGAGAACGTCCCGTTCCAGGGCGAGGTGTTCGGCAAGACCGGCACCGCCGAGTACGGGACCGCCGAGGACGCCGACGAGGACGAGGAGCTCCCCAGCCACGCGTGGATGGTGGGGTACAAGGGCGACGTGGCGTTCGCCGTGGTGGTCGACGGGGGCGGCGGCGGTTCGGCCGTGGCCGCGCCCCTGGCCGCCGCGTTCACCAACGCCCTCTGACGGGAACGGCAACGGGCGGGCACCCACCGGGCGGTGGGTGCCCGCCCGCCGTCGTCCGCGGGGACGCGGTCGGCGCCGTGCCCGGCCGGGGCCGCCAGGGACCGCGGGGGACGGGCCCCCGCGGTTCCTGGCGGCCCGGGTCGTCCTAGCGGCCCGGGTCCTCGTCCACGGTCCCGGAACCGGTTCCGGCGGGGTCCTCCTCCACCGGGGCGACACCCTCGGGGCCGCTGTCCGGAACGGTGTCCTCCACCGTCTCCGAGGTCCCGGCCGGGACGGGGGGCGGTGGCTGCGGAGCGGTCGGTGTGAGGACGAACAGCAGGACCAGCAGCCCCGCGGTGACCGCGGCGATCAGGCCGCACGCCACCCACGGTTTCCAGCCGTCCAGGCCGGAGTCGGCCATGGCGTCGGGATCGTCCGCCCCGAAGGAGTCCAGGCGTTCGGCAAGGTCCGGTTCGTCCGCGCGGAGCTGCCGCTCGATCTCCTCGAGGATTCTTCGCTCATGCTCTCTCAGGGACATGGCACCCTCCTCAGCCGCTGGGGGAAGGACTGTCGTCGCCGGGTTCCTTAAGTCTCCCCCGGGTGGGCCCCGGATATCCAGGTGTCCGCCGCTTTTCCCGAGCCTGTTTCGGGCAGGCGGGCCGGCGGCGGGCCCGGGGCCCGGATCCCGGGCCCGGCGTGCCGCCGTCTCGGCCCGCCACCGCGATGAACTGGGACGACGCCCTCAGCCGGGGTAGCACTCCACCTCGGCCGCCTTGACGCCCGCCCACACCTCGCTCCCCTGTTCGAGCCCGAGCTCGGCCAGGGCTGCCGGGCTGACGTCGGCGGCCAGGGACAGCCGTCCCGCCAGGTGCACGCGCACCTGGTCGCCGAACCTCTCGATGCCGTCCACGGTCAGCCGCCACACGTTGCGGGGGCTGCCGTGCGGGTGCCGCGGGTACAGGGCGACGGCGCGCGGCGGGAAGGCCACCAGGACCTCCCCCCGGTGCGCTCCGCCCACCTCCACCCGGGCCCCGTCCGCATCCCCCCGGGGCCCCAGGAGGACCGTGGTCGTCCCCTCGGCCCGCCCCCGGAAGAGGTTGAGCCCCACCAGGCGGGCCACGTACGGGGTGCGGGGCCTGCGCGCCACCTCGGCGGGAGGGCCCTGCTGGACGACCCTGCCGTCCTCGACGACCGCGATGCGGTCGGCCAGCACCATGGCGTCCAGGGGGTCGTGGGTGACCAGCACGGTGGCCCCGTCGAACTCCTCCAGGAGGCGGCGCAGCCGGCCGCGCACGTCGATGCGGGTGCTGGCGTCGAGGGCGGCCATGGGCTCGTCGAGGAGCAGCAGGCGGGGACGCACCGCCAGGGCCCGGGCCAGCGCGACCCTCTGGGCCTGGCCTCCGGACAGGTTCCGGGGCCGGGCCCCCGCGTGGTCTGACAGGCCCATGTGGGCGAGGAGCCCGGCGGCCCGCTCCCGGGCGGCGGCCCGGGTCGCGCCCTGGCAGCGGGGGCCGAACGCCACGTTGTCCAGGGCGCTCATGTGCTCGAACAGCAGGTAGTCCTGGAAGACCATGCCGATGGGCCGTCGCTCCACCGGCGTGGTGGTCTCGTCGCGGCCGTCCACGCGCACGTGCCCGCCGGTGAGGGGCGCCAGCCCGGCCAGGGCGCGCAGCACCGAGGACTTGCCGGCCCCGTTGGGGCCGAGCAGGGCCAGGATCTCCCCCTGTGCGGCCTCCAGGGCCACGTCGAGGGAGAACCCGCCCCGGCTCAGCCGCAGCTCGGCGTCCAGGGCGGGGGGCCGGGCGGGCGGGGTGCGGGCGGCGCCGTCCGGCCCCATCAGGTGTTCACCCACCTCTCGCGCAGCGTGGCCAGGACGGCCAGGGAGACCAGGAGCAGGACCAGGCTGAGCACGATGGCGGCCTCCGGGTCGCGCTGCATGGCCATGTAGACGGCCAGCGGCATGGTCTGGGTGGTGCCGGGGAAGTTCCCGGCGAAGGTGATGGTGGCGCCGAACTCCCCCAGGGCTCGGGCCCAGCACAGGACGGCGCCCGCGCCGATCCCGGGCAGCACCATGGGGAGGGTGACGCGGGTGAAGACGGTGGCCCGGCTCGCGCCGAGGGTGGCGGCGGCCTCCTCGTAGCGGCGGTCCGCTCCGCGCAGCGCGCCCTCCACGCTGATCACCAGGAACGGCATGGCGACGAACACCTGGGCGAGGACCACGGCGGCGGGTGTGAAGGGGATCGTGATCCCGAACCAGGTGTCGAGGTACCGGCCGAGCAGGCCGTTGCGCCCCAGCACGAGCAGCAGCGCCACGCCGCCGACGACCGGGGGGATGACCAGGGGGACGGTGACCACGGCGCGCAGGACGCGGCGGCCGGGGAAGTCGGTGCGGGCGAGCAGCCAGGCCAGCGGCACCCCGAGGAGCAGGGACACCAGGGTGGCGGCGGTGGCGGTCGACAGGGACAGCCAGAGCGCGGCCAGCACCTCGGGTTCGGTGACCCGCTCGCCCATCGTGGACCAGGGCGCGCGGATCAGCAGCCCCGCGAAGGGGAGCACGAGGAAGGCCGCGCCCGCGAGCGCGGGCAGGACCAGGATCCACGGGGGGCGGCCGGACCGGACGCGCGGCGGGCGGTCCCGTCCGCGGCGTGTGTCCCGGTCCGCCCCCGGGCCGCCCGCGGTCACGGCGTACCGAACCCGGCCTCGGCGAGGACCCGCTCCCCCGTCCCGGACAGGACCAGCTCCACCCAGTCGGAGGCGAGTCCGGCGTCGGCGGTACCCGCCAGGACGCCGATGGGGTACTCGTTGACGGCCTCGTCGGCCTCGGGGAAGTCGATGCCGGTCACCCGGTCACCCGCCGAGGCGACGTCGGTGGCGTAGACGAGCCCGGCGTCGACCTCGCCCAGTTCGACCTTGGTCAGGACGGCGCGCACGTCCCGCTCGTAGGTGTCGGGGGTGACGGCGACCCCGGCAGCCTCCATGGCGGTGGCGGTGGCCGCGCCGCAGGGGACCTCCTCGGCGCACAGGGCGACGGAGACGCCGTCCCCGGCCAGGTCGGCGAAGTCCTCGACGCCGCCGGGGTTGTCGGGCGGCACCGCGATCCGCAGCGTGTTCGTGGCGAAGACGGCGGCGCCGCCGCTGCCGGACGCCCACCCGGCGTCCAGTCCCTCGCCCTCGACGACCTGCCGCATGGTGGCGGTGTCGGCGGCGGCGAAGACGTCGGCGGGGGCGCCGGAGTTGATCTGGGCGGCCAGTTCGCTGCTGCCCGCGAAGTTGAGGACCACCTCGACCCCGGGGCGGTCCCCCTCGAAGTCCTCGGCCAGGGCGGTGAACGCGTCGGTGAGCGAGGCGGCGGCGAAGACGTGGAGCTCCCCGCCCCCGTTCCCCGCCGGGGCGCCGCCTCCGCCGCCCTGCGCGCCGCAGGCGGTGGCGGCGAGTGCCGCGGCGGCCAGGGCGCAGAGGGTGCGCGGGGCGCGTCGGGGGGCTCTCTCACGCATGGCGTCCCCCGGTGGTCTCGACGACGACGTTGGTGGACTTGACGACGGCGGTGGCGGTGGTCCCGACGTCCAGCCCGAGCTCGTCGGCGGCCTCGCGGCTCATCAGGGAGACCACCCGGTGCGGCCCCGCCTGGATCTCCACGGCCGCCATGACCCGGTCGCGGACGACGTTGGTGACCAGTCCGCGGAAGCGGTTGCGGGCGGAGGAGAGCCGGCGGCCGGGGTCCTCGTCCGCGCCCGCGCGCATGAACGCGGCGAGTTCGGCGCCGTCGAGGAGGCGCCGGGCGGAGGTGTCGCGGGTGGCCGCGAGCCGGCCGGAGTCGACCCAGCGGCGGACGGTGTCGGCGCTGACGCCGAGGAGGTCGGCGGCCTCGCTGATCTGGTAGGTCGGCATGCGACGAACCTACCCCTCGCCGATGCCAGGACAACAGGTGGTTTCGGCTAGCAGATCATAACTTTTTTTCTCGCTCCCGGGGAGGTTGCGCCGCCCCCGGGTCAGGGGTCCGCAGGGGCGCGGACGACGGGACCCCCGGCCGGCGGTGTTCCGTCGGCCGGGGGTCCCGTGCGGGGCGCTGGCCCCGGGTCAGCCGCGGATGTCGGCGGCCTCGCTCACCGGGCCCTCGGCCCGGTAGTCGTCCAGGGCGGTGACCACGTACCCGGCGCCGTCCTCCAGCGGTGCGTCGTCGGCCAGGGCGGTCCCCCCGGTGAGCCCCACGAGGTTCTCCGGGGCCAGGGCGGCGCACCGCGCCTCCTCCGAGCCGGTGTCCGCGCCCGCGGGCAGGCGGTAGACCGCGTAGAAGCGGGCGGCGTCGGCGGCGTCCCACTCGACCTCGACCCGGTCGCCGTCGGTCCGGGCCTGGACGCCCCCGACCTCGCCGACGAGCGGGCCCTGGTTCTCCGGGGCCTCCGCCTGCGGCGGGAGCGCCGGCCGGCCGTAGTGGGCGTCGGCGAGTTCGGCGTAGGCGTCGGAGGCCTGCTCGCGCAGGTTCTTGATGGAGAAGTAGATGTCCCCTCCGACCTCGGGCAGCTCGCCGGAGTAGTCGAGCTGGGTGCTGAGCGCGTCGTCGCCGCGCCAGCCCTCCTCGCCGACCCGGTAGGCGGCCTGGCCGATGTAGAGGTCCACGCCGGTGCCCTCGACCTCCGAGGCCCACCAGTCGGTCATGGCCTCGTAGTCGGCGGTGGAGAAGCCCCTCTCCCAGTACAGCTGCGGGGCGACGTAGTCGACGGTGCCGTCCTGGATCCAGGTGCGGGTGTCCGCGTACTGGGCGTCGTAGGACTGGAGGCCGGAGCTGGGCGAGCCGCTGGGGTCGGTGCTGTCGTTGCGCCAGATCCCGAACGGCGAGATCCCGAAGCTCACCCAGGGCTTGGTGGCCTCGATCCCCTCGTGGACGTCGGCGATGAGCCGGTTGACGTTGTCGCGCCGCCAGTCGCCCCGGTCGTCGAAGCCGTCGCCGTGCTCCTCCCAGCTGGCGTCGTCGTCGAACTCCTCCCCGTCCTTGGGGTAGGGGTAGAAGAAGTCGTCGAAGTGGACCCCGTCGATGTCGTAGCGCTCGACGACGTCCATGATGACGCCGGTGACCCACTCCCGGACCTCCGGGTTGCCCGGGTCCACGTACGCCTCGTCGCCGTAGTCGACCAGCCAGTCCGGGTTCTCCTTGACCGGGTGGTCCTCGGCCATGTCCTCGATGTCGGGGTCCTGGAGGCCCACGCGGTAGGGGTTGAACCAGGCGTGCATCTCCAGCCCGCGCTCGTGCGCCTCGGCCACCGCGTACTCCAGCGGGTCGTAGCCGGGGTCGCCGCCCTGCTCGCCGGTGAGGTAGCGGGCCCACGGCTCCAGCTCGGACTCGTAGACCGCGTCGGCGGTGGGGCGCGCGTGCAGGAAGACGGCGTTGAGGCCCATGTCGACGGCGTCGTCGAGGTAGGCGTCGAGCTCGTCCTTCTGCTCCTGCGCGGACAGGCCGGGCTCGGAGGGCCAGTCGATGTTGCGGACGGTGGTGAGCCACGCCCCGCGCATCTGGCGCTCGGCGCCCCCGCCCTCGCACTGGAGCGGGGCCGCCGCCGTCCCGGCCTCTCGCGTGCCGGGGGCGTCGCCGTCGGCCGCCCCGCCGCCGGAGGCGGCGCAGCCCGACAGCAGGAAGGTGGTCGCGGCTGCCGACGCCGCCCACCGCGCTGCGGTGCGCCGCGTGCTCCCGGCCCGTGCCACTGATCCCATGAACGGTTCTCCTCTGAGGTCCTTGGCGCACAGCCGTCCCCCTGGCGTGGCGCCGCGACCAAGGTTAGAGCAGGAAGTCAATTTTTGGACACGATTCGGACAACTTGTGGATAACGTCGCATCAAGGCAGGTGAGGGAACATTGTCGCGACGCAACGAAACACCGCCGGGCAGGGGGCTTCGCCCCTTCCGCACCCCCGAGGAGGGTCAAATCGGCACCATCCGGGCCGTCCGCCCGGGGAAGCACGAGGGGCGGAGACCGCACCGACCTCGGACGGACCGGGACACAACCGCCCCGGGCGAGGTCCTACACTCGGTGACCGTGAACGTCGCCCTGAGCCCACCCAAACTGTTCGTCCGCACCGTTCCCCTGAGCGATCACACCGCCGGCCTGGTCCGCCTCCTGCCGGACGGCGCCCCCCTGGCCTGGCTGACGGGGGACGAGGGCGTCGTGGGCTGGGGCGAGGCCGCGCGGCTGGACCTGGGCGCCGAGCCCGAGGGGACCGCGCCGACCGACACCACCCGCTTCTCCGAGGCGGCCCGGTGGCTCAACGGGCTCATGGAGCACGCCGAGGTCTCCGACGGGGTCGGTGCGGCGGGGACCGGCCTGGTCGCGTTCGGGACGTTCGCCTTCGCGCCCACCTCCCCCGGCTCCGCCCTGGTCGTGCCCCGCGTGCTGGTCGGGCGGCGCGGCGGGCGCAGCTGGCTGACCACGGTCGGCGACGAGCCCGGGGACCGCCCGGGCGAGCTCCCGCCCCCGGCGTCCGCGCCGCGCCCCGTGGGCCCGGTCTCCTGGACGCAGGGGTCGCTGTCGGGGGAGGACTGGATGTCCGCCGTGGCCGGCACCGTCGAACGCATCCGCGCGGGGGAGCTCGACAAGGCCGTGCTCGCGCGCGACGCCTTCGCCGAGGCCGCCTCCCCCATCGACGTCCGCACCCTCCTCGAGCGCCTGCGCCTGCGTTTCCCGAGCTGTTTCACCTTCTCCGTCGACGGCATGGTCGGGGCGACCCCGGAGCTCCTGCTGCGCCGCGAGGGCGACCGGCTCACCTCTCTGGTCCTGGCCGGGACCCGCCCCCGGGGCGAGGACCCGGGCGACGACCGGCGCCTGGCCGACGAACTCCTCGCCTCCGCCAAGGACGTCGACGAGCACCGCATGGCAGTGGACTCCCTGCGGACCGCGCTCGCACCGCTCGCCGAGGAGATGGAGGTCCCGGCACGGCCCAGCCTGCTCCGGCTCGCCAACGTGCAGCACCTGGCGACCCGCGCGCACGCGCGCCTGTCCCCCGGGGTCTCCGCCCTGGACGCCGTCGCCGCCCTGCACCCCACCGCCGCCGTGGGGGGCACGCCCACCGGCACCGCCATGCGGCTGATCGCCGGGGCCGAGGGCATGGACCGCGGCGGCTACGCCGGCCCGGTCGGCTGGGTCGACGGGGCGGGCAACTCCGAGTGGGGCATCGCCCTGCGCTGCGCGCACGTGGACGGCGCCCGGGCCCGGCTGTTCGCGGGGGGCGGGATCGTGGAGGGGTCGGTGCCGGAGGCCGAGCTCGCCGAGACCGAGTCCAAGTTCCGGGTCATGCGCGAGGCCCTCACCGACGGGGCCTGAACGGCCCCGGCCCGCCGCGCGGGCCGCGTCACATCCCGGAAACACACGGGCGGTACTTTACCGCCCATGCGTATCGACATCGTGAACTGGGACGATCCCGACGCCACCGCCCTGCGCGCGGGGCAGCGGGCGGAGATCGCCGAGCGTTACGGCACCCCCGACTCCGAGCCCGGGGTGGCCCCCTCCGCCGAGGACATCGCGGTCTTCACCGTGGCCCGCGACGGCTCGGGCTCCGCCGTGGGGTGCGGCGGGCTCCGCGACCTCGGCGGCGGGGTGGGCGAGGTCAAGCGGATGTACGTCCTCCCCGCGGCGCGCGGCACCGGCGCGGCGCCCCTGGTCCTCGCCGCGCTGGAGGACTGGGCGCGCGGACGCGGGTGGACGCACCTGCGGCTGGAGACCGGCGACCGCCAGCCGGACGCCGTGCGCTTCTACACCCGGTCGGGCTACACGCCCATCCCGTGCTTCGGGGCGTACGCGGGGTCGCCGTCCTCCCTGTGCTTCGAGAAGGCGCTCGGGGCCCCGCTCCCGGCGGCCTCCGGGGCCGGAGCCGCGGCGCGCCTCGACTGAGGCGGCCGGGCACGGGGACCGGGCCGGGGCCTCCCGCCGGCGGCGGGAGCGGGACCGGCCGTCCCCGCACGGAGGAGGTGGCGTCCGCTGCCCCACCCCCGCCGCGGGCGCGGGACGGTCGGGCCGGAGCCTTCGCGTCACACCGGCCGCGTTCGCGGCCGGGCGGACGCGGACCCGGAGCGGGCCCGCACGCCGGGTCAGGAGACCGGGGCGTGCTCGTCCCAGTGGCCGTCGTGCTCGCGGTGCAGGTGCCCGTCGTGCACGTAGTCCACGTGGTCCCCGTGGGGCACCGCCACGTGGCCGCACCCCTCGCCGTGCCTGTGCCCGTGGTCCTCGTGCACGGTGTGCTCCTCGTTCGCGCACTCGTCCCAGTGGCCGTCGTGCCCGTGGTGCAGGTGCCCGTCGTGCACGTAGTCCACATGGCCCTGGTGGGGCACCGCGACATGGCCGCACCCCTCGCCGTGCCTGTGCCCGTGGTCCTCGTGCACGGGATGCGTCGCCGTCATCTCTCCCCCTCTGGACGGTCCGTCGTCCCGGTGTGGCCGGGACGCGTGCCCGACCAGTCCATCAGAGATCGTCCGCGGTGAAAAGGGCCTGGTCGGCAGTGGTGGACAGCTCCGCCAGGCGCCCGTCCTCCATGCGCAGGACGCGGTCGGCGTGCGCGGCCTCCCGGGCCGAGTGCGTGGCGTGGACCACCGCGACCCCCCGGGCCCTCTCCTCGGCCAGCACCGCCGTGATGCGCTCGCGGGAGTCGGCGTCCAGCCCGGTGGCGGGCTCGTCCAGCAGGAGCAGGTCCGCCCCCTGCGCCAGCCCCTGGGCCAGCAGGACCCGTTGGCGCTGTCCTCCGGACAGGTCCCCCAGGACGCGCCGGGCCAGGTCGGCGACGGCCAGCCGGTCCATGCAGGCCTCGACCACGGCCCGGTCCCCGCGGGTCAGGCGCCGCCAGGGCCCGCGCTCGGCCCACCGCCCCATCTCGACGGTCTCGCGCACCGTGACGGGCAGCGCGTCGGAGACGGCGCTGCGCTGGACGACGAGGGCGGGACGCCGGGCGGCGCCCCGGCGGACCCTTCCCGCCGTCGGGGCCAGGGTCGAGGCCATCACCGCCAGGAGGGTCGACTTCCCCGAGCCGTTGGCGCCGACCAGGGCCGTGACCGTGCCCGCGTGGACCGTGGCGGTGACGCCGTGCAGGACCGCACGTCCGCCGTAGCCCGCGTACACGTCCTCCAGAGCCACCGCGGCTGTTGCCGCCGCATCGACCGATGTCATGACCACTCCCGATTTGGTATTGAAAACGGTTTTCATTATAGAGTGCCCGACATGGAAGCCCTGTTCGACCCGTTCGAGGTCGTGTTCGTCCAACGCGCCCTGTGGGGAGGCGTCCTCGTCTCGCTCATCTGCGCCCTGGCGGGAACCTGGGTCGTGCTCCGCGGCATGGCCTTCCTCGGCGACGCGATGTCGCACGGGATGCTGCCCGGCGTCGCGGTGGCCTCGCTCCTGGGCGGGAGCCTCTTCGTCGGCGCGGCCCTGGCCGCCGTCGCCATGGCACTGGGGGTCACCGCCCTGAACCGGTCGCCCCGGCTCTCCCAGGACACGAGCATCGGCCTGCTCTTCGTGGGCATGCTCTCCGCGGGCGTCATCATCGTCTCCCACTCCGGCTCCTTCGCCGTGGACCTGACCGGCTTCCTCTTCGGCGACGTGCTCGCCGTACGGGAGCGGGACCTGCTCCTCCTCGCGCTGGCCCTGCTGGCGGCCCTGGTGATCGCCGTCGGGGGCCACCGCTCCTTCGTGGCCCTGGCCTTCGACCCGCGCAAGGCGACGACTCTGGGGCTGGCGCCCCGGGCCGCCCACGCCGCCATGCTCGGCCTCGTCACCCTGGCGGTGGTGGCCTCGTTCCACGTGGTCGGCACCCTGCTGGTCTTCGGCCTGCTCATCGCCCCTCCGGCCGCCGCCGCGATCTGGGCCCGGAGCATCCCGGCGATCATGGTCGGCGCCGCCCTGCTGGGCTCCGCCTCGACCTTCGTGGGCCTGCTCGTCTCCTGGCACTGGGGGACGGCCGCCGGGGCCAGCATCTCGGCCACCGCCGTCGCCCTCTTCTTCGTCTCGGTCGCCTCCTCCCGCGTCCGCCCCCTGCTCGGGGCGCTGCGCCGGACCCGGGCCGCCGACGCGCCCCCCGCACCGATCCACGCCCACGAAAGGTCGAACGTGTCATGAACCGCCCCCACCGCAGGACCGCGGTCCCCGGGGTGTCCGCCTGGATGCTCGCCGCGGCACTGCTCACCGGATGCGCCTCCGCCCCGGACCCGCAGGAGCCCGAGGACGGGGAGGCCACGCCCCACGGTTACGTCGAGGGGGCCGAGGAGGCCGCCGAACCCCAGTCCCGCCTGGTCGTCGCCGACGCCGAGGGGGCCGTCCAGGTCCTCGACCTCATCACCGGGGAGACCACGCTCCTGGACCCGGTCGGGCCGGTCGACGGGATCGCCGGCGACGGAAGGTTCGCGTACCTCTTTTCATCCGATGAGCGGATGACAACCGTGATCGACAGCGGCACCTGGACCGTGGACCACGGGGACCACATGCACTACTACCGGGCCGACATCCGCCCGGCCGGAACCGCCGAGGGGATCGCCGCCGCCAACGCGGCGACCGACACCGCCCTCACCGCGCTGACCGACGGCGGCGGCGGGGTCTCCCTGCTGGACCGCCCCTCCCTGGAGGACGGGGCCGTCGAACCGGTCGACGTCGCCACCACCGGGGACGCCCCGGCCGTCGTCGCCCCCCACGGCGGGGCGGTCGTCACCGCGGGTGCGGACGGGGTCCACGTCGACGACCGCTCCGGCGAACCGGTCCTGACCCTGGACGAGGAGTGCACCGACCCCCGGGGCCAGGCCACGACCCGGCGCGGCCTGGTCATCGGGTGCGAGGAGGGCGCCCTCCTGGTCACCGAGGATGACGGGGAGTTCGCCGGCGAGACGCTCCCGTACCCCGACGGCCTGCCCGACGGCGCACGGGCCGAGGAGTTCCACCACCGGCCGGGCGCCGGAGCCCTGGCCGCGGTGCCCGCACCGGACACGGTCCTCGCCCTCGACCTCGCCGAACAGCGGTGGGACCACTGGGAGCTGCCCGGCGTGGTCTCCGTCGCGGCGGTCGGCGAGGGCGCCTCCGTCCTGGCGCTCACCGAGGACGGGGTCCTGCGCTCCTTCGACCCCGGAACGGGAGAGGAGCGGGCCCGGACCGAGCTCCTGGACGAGGTCGACACCGAGCACCCGCCCTCCATCCGGGTGGACACCTCCCGGGCCTACGTCAACGACGTGCGGGGCGGCCTGGTCCACGAGATCGACTACAACGACGACCTGCGCGTGGCGCGCACCTTCGAGACCGGGGTCGCGCCGCAGTACATGGTCGAGACCGGACGGTGAACCGATGACCGACCCCCGAACCGCGAACCCGCGCCGCACCGGCGCCGCCCTGGCGCTCGCCCTGGCCGTACCGCTCGGCCTCACCGCCTGCGCCCCGGGCGGGGAGACCGGCGGCGGCGTGGTCGTCACCACCAACATCCTCGGCGACATCACCCGCGCGGTGGTCGGCGACGAGGCGGAGGTGACCGTGCTGATGAAACCGGACGCCGACCCCCACTCCTTCGGCGTCTCCGCCCAGGAGGCCGCGACCATCGAGGAGGCCTCCCTGCTCGTCCACAACGGCCTCGGCCTGGAGGAGGGGGTACTGCGCAACGTGGAGTCCGCCGAGGAGGCGGGCGTGCCCACCCTCGCGGTCGGCGAGCACGTCGACCCCCTCGCCTACACCTCCGACGAGAGCGAGGGCGAGCCCGACCCGCACTTCTGGACCGACCCGCAGCGGGTGGCCACCGCCGTCGGCCTCATCACCGAGAACGTGGTCGCGGAGGTGGACGGCGTCGACGCCGACGCCGTGCGGGCCAACGCCGCCGCCTACGAGGCCGAACTGACCGCCCTCCACGACTGGATGGGCGGGGAGTTCGACGCCATCCCGCCCGGGGACCGCAAGCTCGTCACCAACCACCACGTCTTCGGCTACCTCGCCGACCGCTACGGGTTCGAGGTCGTGGGCGCGGTGATCCCCAGCGGCACGACCCTGGCCTCGCCCAGCGCCTCGGACCTGAGCTCGCTCGCGGAGACCGTGGAGGAGGCCGGGGTCCGCGCGGTCTTCGCCGACTCCTCCCAGCCCGACCGCCTGGCCACCGTGATGGCGGAGGAGGCCGGGGTGGAGATCGACGTCATCCCCCTCTTCTCCGAGTCGCTGACGGCCGAGGACGGGGACGCGGCCACCTACCTGGACATGATGCGCGCCAACACCACCGCGATCACCGCGGGCCTGGCCGCACCCTAGACCCCGCCCCGCCCGGAGCCGACGACCCCACGCCGGTCGCCGGACGCTTCCCCGAGTACTCGGCC
>NZ_JBEXSY010000092.1:0-21982 GCF_040613895.1 Nocardiopsis sp. NPDC006198
GAGGTTGGCGATGCCTGCTTTGGGGACCTGGATGCCGGTGAGGACCTCGATCGCTTTGCGTGAGGAGTCGGACATGTTGTGGTCCAACGGCATACGCGACTCCACCTCCCCGCCCGCGCCCGTGAGAGAGATGAAGGTAACACCAGTACGCCTATATGTGGAAGTAGTTGCGCTTATGTTTCTGTTCTCGTTCGTGTGTGTTGCCTTGTGTGCGTCATGGCTGTGGTAGCCGGTCCGAACGCGAGCCTCCTCCGGGGCGGGCGCCTGCGTGCTCCTCCGGTCCGTGTCGCTGCCCAGGTCGGCAGGGGCCTCCGGGGTCCCGGTGAGCGGCCACGTTGTCATTTCGCAACGGTTTCCTTCGAGCAGCGGGGGTATTCGCCTACCGTTCCCCTTCGGCCGAGATGTTCTCTCCGTGAGGAAACAGAGGACTCGATCCAATGCGCGTGGCGGACCGGGGCGCGTCGCCCTCACGGTCAAGGGGTTGACCATCGACGGATCGGAGGACCTTGTGAGTGGTCTCAGTGCTGGTGCCACGGTTGTCAGGCCCGCAGGGGGAGTGAGTGCCACGACGACACCGTCGGGAACGGGGCGGCTCTCGGCCGCCGAGGGCAGGATCGCCAGGGCCGCCCTGGCGGAACTGCCGAGGAACGGGGTCGTCATGCTCGACGCCGGGCCGATGGCGGAGCGGATCGCGGGGCTGCTGCCCGCCGGGTGCGGGCTGAACGTCCTGACCAACGCGGTTCCCGTCGCGCTGGGGCTGGCCTCGCGCCGCGACCTCTCCGTGCACCTGCTGGGGGGCCGGGTGAGCGCGGCGGCCGGGACCACGCTCGCCTCCGTGCGCCTGTTGGAGCAGCTCCACGTGGACGTGGCCTTCATGGTCGCCGACGGGGTGTCCCCCGAGCGCGGCCTGACCTGTGCCGATCCCGCAGAGGTGATGGCCAGGAGGGCGATGGTGCGCGCCTCGGCCAGGACGGTGCTGCTGGCCGACCACACCAGGATCGGCGGCGACCGCATCGCCCGCTTCGCGCGGCTGCACGAGGTGGACTGTCTCATCACCGACGCCGGCACCGACCCCGACGACATCCGGAGGCTGCGCGGGCGCGGTCCGCGCGTGCTCGTGGTCTGACCCCCGCCCGCCGCCGGGCGCCTACGGAGGGCCTGCGGACGTATCGCGTTCCACGCCCCGGTGTTCTCCCCCACACCGCGGCGCCCTCCACACCCCGTCCCCGAGCCGCGCCGCGGGCCGGGGACGGGTGAACCGGCTTCGAGGGCGATGTCGTTCAGATGTTGTTTCGCGTGTGTTTGTCGCAGGGGCGAGGGTGTGTGGTCTTGCCGGGCTGCTGTCAGGCTGATGTCCGGAAGGTCGACCGTGTCACAGTCACAGAAGGGGCACGGGGGGTTGTTACAACAGGCGACTCCTCTATAAGCTCACGCAAGGACAGAAAAAAATCCAACCAATACCACATGGTTTCGGTCAGTCCTCGGGACCCGCTCCGCGCGACTCCGGTCACGCCGGCCCCGAACCCGGGCGGAGGACCCCCTCCTCCGCTCAACGGTCCCCGCACCCGGTCCCGTGACCTCCCGGGCGCAGGAGGCCACCCCCACCCCTCGTCGGAAGGGAAAGTGCCCTCCCACCCGGGTCGGTTCCGCCGTGCACCACCCTCCCCTTCCATGGCAGTGGAGAACTCACCGATGACGACAGCCGCGAGAAGAGACGTCGCGGTCCTGCGCGCGGCCGCGGTCGCGGGATGCTGCGCTGCCCTCGTCCTGGCCACGGGCTGCGCGTCCTCCGAGGACGCGGGCTCCGAGGCGGGGGCGGCGACGAGCTCCCCGCCTCCTCCGGCCAACGAGGAGGAGGCCGCGGCCCTCGACGCCTACACCGGCATGTGGGATACGGTCGTGGCCGCCTCCCACGAGGGCGGCGAGGTTCCCCCCGAGCTCCAGGACTACGCCGTGGGCGGCGCCTACGCCCTCATGAGCGCGGCCCTGGAGGGGGCCGGCGCCTCCAGCGGGCAGGTCACCGGCGAACCCGTCCTCGCCCCCGTCGCCGAGGTCGAGGGACCCGACAGCGCGACGGTCGAGGACTGCCTCGACGACTCCGCCTGGAACCTCGGCATGGGCTCCTCCCCAGGGCAGGGCCCGCGCCTCGTCGAGGCCACACTCATTCACGACGGACTCGCCTGGCGCGTGTCCGACCTCAGGATCTGGGAAGCGGGATCATGCTGAGACTCGTACGACCCGCGGCCACCGCCGCGGTACTCGCCCTCCTGGCCACCGGGATCGCCACCCCGGCGCACGCCGACGACGGCTCCTTCCTCGGCCAGATCGAGTGCGGCAGCTCGGGCGGCCTCGGCTGCTCGATCCTGCTGCGCTGGTGGCAGACCCACGCGGGCCAGCAGGGCTCCAACGGCTCGGTCGGCTCCGGTGCGCCGGGCGCCCCGGGTGCCCCCGCCGCCGGTGACGGCGTCGACTGGAACGCCATCGACTGGGACGCGATCGACTGGTCGCAGGTGGACTGGGACGCCATCGACTGGGAATCCATCGACTACGACGGCGAGGGGGAGGCCCCCACCGACCCGGTCACCCTCATCCAGGAGTCCATGGCCAACTTCGAGCTGCCCCCGCCGCAGATCGAGACCTCCCCCGGCAGCGACTCCCTGGTCCTGGTCAACACCCCCGTGTGGCTGTGGGTGGAGTCCCAGGACTGGGAGGCCGAGGAGGCCTCCGCGGAGGTGCAGGACTGGTCCCTCACGGTCACCGCCACCCCCACCGCCACGGTGTGGAACCTGGGCGACGGTACGCAGATCCGCTGCGAGGGCCCCGGGACCCCCTTCGACCCGGCCGTGCACGACCCCGCCTCGGCCTCCCCCGACTGCGGGCACGTCTACGACCTGTCCTCCGACAGCCAGCCCGGCGGCACCTACCCCGTCAGCGTCCAGGTCGGCTGGGACGTGGGCTGGGAGCTCTCCGAGGGCGAGTTCTCCGGCGGCGAGTCGGGCGCGCTCGACTCGGTCACCACGACCTCGCAGGTCGAACTCCGTGTGGCCGAATCCCAGGGCCTGGTCACCGACACAGGCAACCGCTAACAGCGAAAGAAGACGACAGACGTGGTGGACACGAAGACGGCACCGGCGCCCGCGGCCTCCCCGCGGCAGGGGGAGACCCCTCCGGTGCGGCTCCTGGGCAGCGGACCCCGCCGCTGGCGGTGGCTGGTCCTTGCCCTCGGCATGATGACCGCGGGAGGCCTGAGCGGCGTCCTGGCCCTGGAGCAGATGGACGACCGCCAAGGGGTGCTCGTCGCCGACACCGATCTGCCCGCCGGCCACGTGGTGGCCGCGGAGGACCTGCGGATCGAGCGGATCTCCGTCGCCGACGGGGTCTCCTTCGTCGGCTCCGAGAGCCTGGAGTCGACGGTCGGCCAGACCCTCACCGTGCCCGTCACCGAGGGCGGCCTCCTCCCCGAGGCCGCCCTGGGCGCCGAGGCGGCCTTCCCCGAACGCGACCGCGCCGTGCTCGGCGTGGCCCTGCGCGTCGGCCGGTTCCCCGCCTCCATCGGACCCGGCGCCGCGGTCTCCGTGGTGGTGCACCCCGAGGAGGGCGCCACCGGCGGAGTGGAGGCCTACCGCGCACTCGTGCGGGACGTCCAGCCCTCCGCGGCCGAGGACGGCTCCGTGGAGCTCGAACTCGTCGCCTCCTCCGCCGACGCCGCGGCCATCGCCTCCGCGGCGGCCGTCGAGCGCGTCAGCGTGGTCCAGGTCAACCCCCGGGGAGGCGCGTGATGCCCCGGACCGTGGCGCTCTTCTCCCTGGGCGGAGCACCCGGCGTCACCTGCGCGGCCATGGCACTGGCCGCGGTCTGGCCCGGCGGGGCGGGAGCGGTCCTGGTGGAGGCCGACGCCTCCGGCGGCGACGTCGCCACCTGGCGGCGCCTCCAGCCCGAGCCCGGCCTGACCGGCCTGGCCGCCGCATCCCGGCACGGCGGCGCCTCCGCCGACCTGGCCGCGCACACCCAGATCCTCCCCGGAGGGCTGTCGGTGTGCCACGCGCCCGTCACCGCGGACCGCGCCGACGGCGCGGTGCGCCTGCTGTCCCAGAACCCCGGCGTGCTCGCCTCCCCGGCGGGGCCCGCGGTCGTGCTGGACCTGGGCCGCCTGACCCCCGGCGCGGCGGCCGCCGCGTTGGCCACATGGGCCGACGCGGCCCTGCTGCTCGTCGCCGACGACCTCGCCCAGCTGCGCCGGGCCAAGGAGGCCTCCGAGGCGCTGACCCGCAGCCTGCCGCGCCTGCGCACCGTCGTCGTCGGCGGCAGCGGTGGCGTCCGCGAGATCGAGGGTGCGTTGGGCCCGGGCGTGTGGGGACGGCTTCCCACCGACGAGCGCTCCGCGTCCTTCCTGCGCGGGGAGACCAACCCGCGCAAGCCGGAGCGCAGGCCCCTCCTGAAGGCGGCGGGACGCCTGGCGGCCGACCTCGCCCGGGACGCCGACCCGGCTCCCGTGCCCGGCGCCGAGACCCCGGCGCCCGCGCACGAGGCGACGGGAGCCCGCGCATGAGCAGCGGACACGACGCCGGGTACGACATCACCGACGGCTACTTCCTGGACACCGACCGGGCCCGCACCGTGGCGAACCGCGTGGAGCGGACCGTCACCGAGGCCACCCGCCGGCTGAGCGAGGAGACGCGGGGCGAACCCGAGGACTCGCCCGAGGAGTACCGGGCCCGAGCCGAACGCGTCATCGCCCAGATCCTCGACGAGGACGCGAGTCGGGCCCTGTCCGAGGGCCGGCAGGTGCTCGACGCCACGACCGAGGCCTCCGTCGCCGCGGGCGCCCTGGCCCGGGTGTGCGGGCTCGGCCCCCTCCAGCCCCTCTTGGACGACCCCGGGATCGAGAACATCAACATCAACGGCGTGCACGTGTGGGTGCGCCGCGCCGACGGCAGCCGCGAGCGGCACGACTCCCTCTTCGCCGACGCCGAGGAGGTCGTCTCCCTGGTCCGTCGCCTGGCGTCGGAGTCCGCCACGGGGGAGCGCCGCTTCGACCCGGGGGCGCCCATCCTCGACATGCAGCTGCCCGGCGGCGAGCGCCTCAACGCGGTCATGGAGGTCGCCCGGCAGCCCTCGGTGTCCATCCGACGCCACCGCTACGGCCGCACCACCCTCGGCCAGCTCCGGGAGCTGGGCACGATCGACGACACCCTGGTCGCCCTGCTGCGCGCGGGGGTGCGCTCCCGCCGCAACATGGTCATCACCGGCGGCACCGGCGCGGGCAAGACCACCCTGCTGCGGGCCCTGGCCGCCGAGATCCCCGTCGACGAGCGCCTCGTCACCATCGAGGACGTCTTCGAGCTCGGCCTGGACCGCGACCGCGACGCCCATCCCGACTGCGTCGCCCTCCAGGCCCGCCCGGCCAACGTCGAGGGCGTCGGCGAGATCACCATCGCCGACCTCGTGCGCACGGCCCTGCGCATGTCGCCCGACCGGGTCATCGTCGGTGAGACGCGCGGACACGAGACCGTCCCGCTGCTCAACGCCATGAGCCAGGGCAACGACGGCAGCCTCACCACCCTGCACGCCGCGAACTCCGCGGGCGCCTTCACCAAGCTGGGCGCCTACGCCGCCCAGTCCGCCGAGCGCCTGCCCCTGGACGCCACGGCCTCCCTGGTGGCCGCCGCCGTGCACCTGGTCGTGCACGTGTCCGCACTGCCCACCGGGGGCCGCATGGTCACGAGCGTGCGCGAGGTGGTGGGCGCCGAGGGGCAGAACGTGGTCTCCAACGAGGTCTACCGGCGCGACCGCAACGGGCCCCTGCCCGCGGCCCCGCCCAGCCCCAACACGCTCGACGCCCTGGCCGAGGCCGGTTTCGACCCCGCGATGCTGACCCCCGACACGGTGGGGTGGACGCGATGACGACCCCTGTCCTTCTCGTCGCCGCCGCCGGTGTCCTGCTCGGCGCGGGGCTCTGGCTGGCCCTGGCGTCACTGGCCGCGTCCGGCGGCGGTTCGCGCCCGTCGCGGATCCCGCCCTGGCGTTCACTGCTGTTCGGCCGGCAGCGGCCGCTGCGCCTGGTCGCGGCGATCGCCGGCGGCCTGCTCGTCTGGTTCCTCACAGGCTGGCCGGTGGCCGGCGTGCTCGTCGCCGCGGGCTGCTGGTGGGGGCCCGCGGTGCTGGGCCCCGACCGCAGCCACCAGGAACAGGTGGACGGGGTGGAGGCCGTCGCGGCCTGGACCGAGATGCTGCGCGACCTCATGGCCGGCGCCGCCGGCCTGCACCAGGCCGTCGCCGCCACGGTGCCCATCGCACCCGAGCCGGTGCGTGAGCCGGTCGCCAGGCTGGCCGAACGGCTGCGCGCGGGCGGGTCCACGCAGGACGCCCTGCGAGCCTTCGCCGACGAGGTCGACAACCCCACCGCCGACCTGGTGGCCGCCGCTCTGAGCACGGCCGCCACGAGGCATGCCACCGATCTGGGCACCCTGCTTGGCAGCCTGGCCGAGGCCGCCCGCGAGCAGTCGGCGATGCTGGTGAGGGTAGCGGCGAGCCGCGCCCGGCTGCGCACCTCCACCCGGATCATCGTCGGCACGACCGTGGGCATGGCCGCGTTCCTGCTGGTGGTCAACGGCGACTACATGGAGCCGTTCGACGGTCTCCTTGGTCAGACGGTGCTCGCGGGCATCGGCGCGCTGTGGGCGGGCGCCTTGGTCTGGTTGTCGCGCATGTCCAGATTCGACCTGGGTCCGCGGGTGCTCGCGCCCGAACCCGCGCCCGCCCGTACTCCGGAGGCAGCCCGATGACCCCCGTCCTGGCCGCGGCCCTCGCGGGCGCCGCCCTCGGGCTGGCCCTGTGGGCGCTCTTCGCCGCCCGCTGGGCCCGGCCCACGCTCGCCGAACGCCTGGCCGCCCCGCCCCCTCCCCGGCAGGCCATGGTCGCGGGCCCGGACACCGGGGTGCTGGCGCGCCTGGGAAAGATCGGCGCCCCGATCCTGGAAGGCTTCGGTATGCCCGGGCCCCGCACACGGCGCAACCTGCGGGTGTGCGAGCGTTCGTCGGCGTCCTACCTCGCCGAGAAATTCACCGCCCTGGTCCTGGGAATCGCCTTTCCCCCGCTGCTGGGCGGTCTGCTCTCCCTCGCGGGCGTCCTCCCTTCTGGTGTGCTCGCGGTGGCCATGTGGGCGGCCTTCGCCGTGATCGTGTGGTTCGCCCCGGACATGTCCCTGCGCGACGAGGCCGACAAGCGCCGGGAGCGCATGCGGCGCGCCCTGGCCGGTTTTGCCGACCTGGTCGTGGTGTCCCTGGCCGGGGGCGCAGGCGTCAACGGGGCGCTGAACGACGCCGGCGCCGCGGGCAACGGGTGGGCCATGGCCCGTATCCGGGAGAGCCTGCGTGAGGCGGCGCTCATGCGCCAGTCGCCTTGGACCGCACTGCGCGACCTCGGCGAACGCTACGACACCCCCGAGTTCGCCGAACTCGCGGCCAGCCTCCAGCTCGCCGGCGCCGACGGCGCGCGCATCCGCAGTTCCCTGGCAGCTAAGGCCAAGACGCTGCGCACCCAGTTCCTGTCCGAGATGGACGCCGAGGCGCAGTCCGCCACCGAGCGGATGAGCCTTCCGGTGGTCCTGCTCTTCGCTGGCTTCCTCGCCCTCCTGGGCTATCCGGCGATGAGCCACATTCTGTTCAACTCATGAGTCCTCGACCCGCTTTGGAGACCACCGATGCAGCGCATCACCGCCTACCTCAGCTCCCTGCTGTTCAGCCGGAGGGACGACGGCTACTCCACGGAAACGGTGATCATCACTGCAGTCCTCATCACCGTTGCCCTTATGGTGACCGTCGCCATCACCAATCGCGTGACCACCGAGGTGGGCAGAATCTCCGGAGGCTGAGCGTGAAGCCTTCAAACCAGGAAGACCGAGGCAGCGCGGAGATGGCCGTGGCAGCGCCCGCGCTGCTGCTCCTGGTCTTGTTCGTTATCCAGACGGCCCTGTGGATGCACGGCGACAACGTCGTTGCCGACATTGCGCGCAGGACCGCCGAACAGTCGCGCACGGCGGGCGGCGGCACGTCGGTGGCCGACGGAGGGGGAAGCTCCTTCCTCTCCGGCCTCGACGTGTCCGTCAACCGCAGTGCACAGGAGGTACGCGTGGTCGTGGACGCCGAGGTGCCCAGCCTCATCCCCGGCATCAGCTGGCCGGTGGGACACGAGGTCACCGCGCCCGTGGAGCGTTTCGTCCCCGCGGAGGCAGCCCCGTGAGCCTTCGACAGCCCGCTGACA
The DNA here is from genome assembly GCF_040613895.1 of Nocardiopsis sp. NPDC006198. Taxonomy (NCBI): domain Bacteria; kingdom Bacillati; phylum Actinomycetota; class Actinomycetes; order Streptosporangiales; family Nocardiopsidaceae; genus Nocardiopsis; species Nocardiopsis sp. NPDC006198. Next base: position 8,263 of record NZ_JBEXSY010000092.1, read on the forward strand.
CGGGCCAAGGGGATCGCGGTTCGGCCTCGGTGGAACTGGCGCTCCTCACCCCCGCCCTCCTGGCGTTCGCCATGCTCATGGTGCTCGCCGGGAGGGTGGCGGACGCCAACTCCACCGCCGACCAGGTGGCGCACTCCGCCGCCCGGGCGGCCTCCCTCGAACGCAGCGTCGGCGCGGCCGAGGCTGCTGCCTCGGGCACCGCCGCGAGCTCTCTCGCGGAGAACGGCCTGGCCTGCGGTGACCACTCCGTCACCCTCGACCACGGCGGCCTGACTCCCGGCGGGGCGGTCACCGCCATGGTCGAGTGCCGCGTCGGGGTGAGCGGCCTGACCGGACTGGGCGTCCCGGGGACCATCACGATCACCGGGGACGCCACGGTCGTCGTCGACACCTTCAGGGGGCAGCCGTGAGACGCACGGACGACAGGGGTCAGACCACGGCGTTCGTCGCCGTCCTGGCGTCGGCCTTCCTGCTGTGCCTGGGCCTGGTCACCGACGGCGGAGGCCTGCTGGGCGCCCGCAACGAGGCGGCCACCCTGGCCCAGGAGGCCGCCCGGGCGGGCGTCCAACAGCTCGACTGGGCCGCCTACCGCGAGGGCACGAGCGAGGTCGCCCTCGACCCCTCGGCGGCGTCCGCCGCCGCGCAGTCCTTCCTCAACGCCGCCGGCGCCACCGGTACGGTCTCGGTCAGCGGCGACACCGTGACCGTGACCTGTTCCGTGGGATACTCCTTCACCCTCCTGCCGATGGGCTCGACCACCGTCGACGCCACGGCCACCGCACGGCCCCACACCCAGGCGACCCCCTAGCTCCAGTGAGGCGGACATGTCCCAGATCCGACGGCTGAGCGCACTCCTGCTCGCAGCGGCGATCCTGCTCGGCATCCCCTACCTGCTCCTGTGGCACCTGCCCTGGCCGGAGCTGCCGGACTCGTGGGCCGTGGCCGCGGCACACCTGCGCGGCTGGCGTCTGCCGCCGGGCGTGTTCACCGCCCTGCTCATCACCGCGCTCTGGGCCCTGTGGGGCCTGTACACGGCCGGACTGGCCGTGGAGACCCTGGCCCGCCTGCGCGGCCTGCCCCGGAGACTGCGCCCCCTGGGGCCGCTCCAGGTGGTGGCCGCAGCTGCCGTGGGCACCGTGGCGCTCGCCCCGGCCACGGCGTTCGCCGACGCGGTCACCACACAGGACGACCAGGAGGCGGACGGGGAGCGGGACGGCGACGCGCCGTCCGCCCCCGAGGAGGCCCCGTCCGCCCAGCCAGTGGAGAGGGTGCGCACCGTCTCCGGCTTCGGCGTCGGCTCGGCCGAGCTCACCGAGCAGATGCGCGACGACCTCGCACCCGTCGTGGACATGATCGACTCCTACGGCGACACCGAGACGCCCGTGCGCATCACGGGTCACACCGACCCCAGCGGGACAGTCCAGGCGAACCAGGAGCTGTCCGAGCGCCGGGCCCAGGCGGTCGCCGACCACCTCGACGAGGCCCTCGGCGAGGACGCCCCGGAGATGACGGTGGACGGCGTCGGCTCCGAGCAGCCACGCGAGGGCGGCGCCGCCGCCCAGCGCAGGGCCGAGGTCACCTACACCGTCGTCCCGCAGCCGACCTCCCTCCAGTCCCGTGTGATGGCGGCGGCCGAGGCCGAGGAGCCCGCTGCCGCCGACGGGGCCGGGGAAGCCGCTGACGCCGCCGAGGAGGACGACCCGGTGGAGGCGGCGGCCGCCGCCGCTGCCGAGGCCGCCGCCGAGGACGGCCGCGAGGTGCTGGTCGTGGAGATCCCCGACGGCGCCGTCACCGGAGCCGTGGCGTTCGCCGGCCTGGCCGGGGGATACCTGCTGGGCAAGCGCGGCGTCCGCATGCCCAGCGTGAACCTGAGCCTGCCCCGCCTGCCGAGGGCGTCCCGCCGCTTGGCCCTGACCGCCGGCCCTCCCCGGCCCACCCCCGGGGAGGACATCGACGAGCGCGTGACGGTGGAACTCGACCACGTGCCCGGTCTCGGGATCACCGGTCCGGGCGCCGCCGGGGCCGCCCGGCGCCTCATCGTCAACGCGCTCGACCGCCTCGACCACAACTCCGTGCGCGTGCTGCTCACCGAGGCCGACGCCGCCCGGCTGGTGGGCGAGCGGGGCCGCGACCTGCTGCGCGCGCACCCCTGCGAACCCGTGCGGATGGTCGGCACGATGGAGGAGGCCCTGACCGTCCTCCAGCACGAGCTGCACCGGATCGCCGAGGACCGGGAACCGCGGCCGGACAGCCCCCTGGCCCTGGTGACCGCGCCCGGTTCCGAGCACGAGACCGCACTGTCGGGCCTGCTGCTGCACGGCCAGCACCAGGGCATCACGGCCGTGATCCTGGGCCGCTGGCCGCTCGGCGGCAGCTGCGTCATCGAGGAGGACGGCCTCATCACCGAGACCAGTCCGCCGCTCAACCCGGTCTTCCACTGCTCCTGGCCCGGTGCGACCGCCGAGGAGGTCATGGACGCCGTCCGCGCCTACCGCCACTCCTCGCCCGCCGTGGAGGAGACCGAGGACCGGGTGCAGAGCCAGGAGGCCGCCCCGGCGGAGACGGTGGAGACAGCGGAGGAGGCCGGTGCCTTCGCCGAGCCGTTCCTCGGCGCCCTGGGGGAGCAGGCTGTCTCCGCGTCGGCCGAGTCCGCCGAGACGGCTGAGGTGACCGGGACGGTTGAGGTGACCGAGCCCGCCGAGACGGTCGAGACGAACCAGGCGGTCGAGCTGACCGAGGCGACCGAGGCGGTCGAGGCGGTTGGCACGACGGAGCCGACCGGGGCGCCCGTGAGTGAGAAGGCGGACCGCAAGGCTGGAAAGGCCACGAAGGCCGCTAAGGCCGCGAAGACCAGGAGGGCCAAGGAGGCCGACGTCGCGGAGGAGGGGTTCTGGGACGTCGACGTCTGGAACACCGACTTCTGGGAGAGCGAGACGCGCGCGGCCAGGAAGGCCGACACCGCACAGACCGAGACCGAGACCGAGACCGAGCAGGCCGACGCCGTCCCGTCCGTGTCCGAGCCGTCCGCCGCCGCGTGGTCCGAGACCGCGTTGACCGACGTGGAACGGGCCGGGGCCGTGTCGGCGGACGCCGCGCAGTCGGGCGCCCGGTCGGATCGTTCCGTCGCCGAGGAAACCGCGGCGCGACCGGTTCCGTCCGAGTTCTCCGCTCCCGCGGAGGCGGTCCCCGGGCCGTCCGCCGCCGTGGCGCCGGTGTCCGAGGAGCCGGAAGCCCGTAAGGCCGCGTCCGAGCCGACCGTTCCGGAGCCGACCTCGTCCGAGCGCGTGGACGCCGCACGGACGGACGTCGCGTCCCCGGCCGCCGAGGAGGAGGCTGCCCCCGAGCCGTCCGCTTCCGCGCAGGCGGTCCCGGAGACTCCGGTGTCCCCGGAGGCCGTGGCGGAACCGTCCCCGGCCGCCGGGCCCGTCACCTCCGAACCCGCTCGGCGGGAGGCCGCCCCCGGGGAACCGGTGTCCGCGCAGCGTGCGCCGGAGGAGCCCGCCCCGGAGGCGTCCACCACGGAGGAGCCCGCTCCCGTGGCGGCCGAACCCCGACGGCCCTCCGCCGAGCAGTACGCCTCCGAGCTGTCCCCGTCCGGGGGCGGCGCATCCCGGGAGCGTGCGGCCGAGGAGACCGTCCCCGAGTCCGCCGCACCGCAGGGGGGCGCGCCCGCGCGGTCCACCCCCTCTGAGGAGCCCGTCGCCGCGCGGCCCGCTCCCGGGCGTCCGAGCACGGGCACGGTCCCGTCGGTGGTCGCCTCCCCGGCCCGCGCGGAGCGCCCCGCCCAGAAGAAGCACACGGCGCCTCCCCAGCAGGAGCAGGCCCCCGAGGAGGAACCCGCCCCCCTCCGCAAGGCCGCCAAACGCGCCGTCCGGTCCCGCCGCCCGAGGCCGGACGGGGGCGCGCCCACCCCGGCCGCCCCTGCCGCCCCGACCGCCCAGGTCGGGCGGTCCGAGCCGCCCGCCGCCCCCGAGCAGTCCGCGCGTCCCGAACGGGCGCTCGCCCGCGCCCAGCGCGCGGCGAAGTCCGGGGCGGCCCGTGCCGACACCGTCACCAGCAGGGCGGAGCGCCTGGAGAGGCTGAAGAGGGCGGAGCGCAAGAACGCCACCGCCCGTGCCGGAGCCGGCGCCGAGAACCCGGCGACGGACGCCGAGGGCGGGGAGCCGGACGAGGGCAAGTCGTCCCGGCCCCTGCTCCGCAAGCCCAAGAAGGCGGGACGCGGAAGAACCTGGCGTCCCCGGGAGAACTCCTGACCCGGGGTTCCCGGGTGTGCGCCCCTACGACGTCGGGGGCGGCGCCCCGGCCCGGTTACCGTGCGAGGCCGTGGCCCTCGGGGAGCCCGGGGCCCGTGGGCACGCGGTCCGGGCCCGTGCGCGCCCCTTTCCCGGGGCCCGTCGGGGCGGCGGCACGGGGCCGCTCGCGCGGACACCCCGGCCCGGCGGGGCCCGCCGGGCCGACAGGCGAGGGTCCCGCGCCCCGGCGGGTCGTCCCCGCCACCGCGTCCGGCGATGGGTAGCATTTTCGTGACTGAAGGTAACTCATCCCACCAGGCACGGAGAGACCATGCAGCTGCCCTTCAAGACACGCGACCTGCCCCTGCGGATCATCACGGGGGCGTTCATCCTCAACTCCGGGCTGGACAAGCGCGGCGTCGAGGGGGAGGCGGCCGAGGGCATGCACGGCATGGCGGTCGGGACCTACCCCTTCCTGAGCAAGGTCGACCCCACCACGTTCGTGCGGCTGCTGTCCGCCGGGGAGATCGCCCTGGGCACCGCCCTGCTCCTCCCGGTCGTGCCCAGCCGCCTCGCGGGCGTCGGCCTCACGGCGTTCGGGGCGTCCCTCCTCGGCCTGTACCTGCGCACCCCGGGCATGCGCCGTCCCCAGAGCCTGCGTCCCACGCAGGACGGGCTCCCCCTGGCCAAGGACTCCTGGCTCCTGGGCGCGGGGCTGAGCCTGCTCCTGGACTGCGACTCCGACGCAGACCGGTGCGGCTCCCGCCGTCGCCGCTGACGGGGCCGCCCCCGGGGCGGGGCCCGGTCAGGCCCCCGAGCCCATGGCGGGCACGAACACCCGCAGCGCCGCCGGCCGCTTGGTGAAACGGACGTTCTCCGAGCCCTCCAGCACCTCGCCGTCCACGGCGAGCAGCCTCGGCTCGGAGGGGATCGACAGGGTGAGCCCGGTGGTCAGCCGCTCCACGTAGCCGTCGCGCTGCGTGATCTCTCCGAGGAGGACGTCCGCGAGGGCGCGCAGACGGGGGAACGGCTCCCGCGCGCTGAGCACCCGCACGTCCAGGCACCCGTCGTCGAGCCGCTCGCGCAGGGCGGGCACCCGGGCGTGCGTGCGGTAGCGCCCGTTGCCCACGAACGCCCACCACACCAGGGTCGGGCGCCCGTCCACGAGCGCCGGGGTCGGGTCCACCTCCCACAGGTCCTGCCACAGGGCCAGCGCGAACGCGGGCCACTTGCCGATCCGGCCTGCCCACGCGTCCCGCCGTTCCACCATGCGCGGGTAGGAGCCGAACGACGCGGTGTTGAGGAAGATCCTTCCGTCCACCTCGCCCACATCCACCCGGGCCAGCCGCCCGTCGGAGAAGGCCCGCAACGCGATGTCGACCGACGTCAGCCCCAGGGTGCGGGCGAAGTTGTTGAGGGTGCCGGTCGGGAGCACCAGCAGCGGGCGCCCGTGGTCGAGCGCCGCCTTGGCCGCGGCGTTGACCGTGCCGTCGCCCCCCGCGATCGCCAGGACGTCCGAGGTCCGCGCGGCCTCGTCCAGGACGGCGGAGACGTCGTCGTCCGCCGACATCGGGATGATTCGCGCCTTGGGCAGGGCCCGGGCGACCCGGCTGGTGACGTCGGCGCTGCTCAGTCCCGGCACCGCGCCCGTGGCGGAGCGCGGGTTGACCACCACGGTCGTCCCGGAGCCCTCGGAGTCCACGTCCGCCACGCCGTCGGCCACCGCGTGGGCGCCGAAGACCAGTTCGGGCCGGGCCGGGAGCATCTTGCGCGCCAGCATCGCCGCGCCCGTCCCGATGGCTATCCCGCCCAGGACGTCCCCCGGGTAGTGGACGCCGCTGTGCACGCGGGAGAACGCCACCCCGCTCGCGAGGAGCGCGGCCAGCGCCGACAGGGGCCGGGGCGCGTCCGCCATGATCCCGCCCGCGAACGCGACCGCGGCCGCGGTGTGCCCGGAGGGGAACGACGAGCTGCCGTAGTGCTTGTAGGGCGCGCGCGCCGCAGGCACCGCGGAGTTGTCCGGTCGGACCCTCCTGGTGAGCTGCTTGACCACGGCGGAGACCCCGTTGGCGGTCCCTGCGGCGATGATCGCCCGCAGCGCCGTGCGCCGCAGGCGCGGCCCGCCGCTGACCGCCAGGGTCGCCGATATCACGAACCAGGGGGCCATGTTGTCGGTGGCCTGGACGAACTTGGGCGTGTACGGGTCCAGGAGCGGTATCCCCATCCCGGTCACCCGGTCGTAGATCCTCTTGTCCGTCGTCTGTAGACGCCTCAGAAGCCTCATGGCCCCAGAGTGGTGTGCGAGGGGTGAGATGTCCATAAGGGCGCGCCCGGCGTCCGACCGCGGAAAGGGGCCGCGCGGGGCCGGACCCGGGGTCCCCGCGGTCGGGAGGACGCCGTGGTGACCGGGGATGCGGACCGCCCGCGCACCGGTTCCGTCCCCGCCGGTCGGCGCGGGAACCCCCGCTCGGAGGTGTCCTGTTTCACGGGGGTCCGACCGGCCGGTGCCACGCCGGGGACCGGCCCCGCGTCCCCCGGTGCGCGCCCCGCGGGCTTCCCACAGGGGGCGGCCGGCGCGGCCCGCCCCGCGCTACAGCGGTCCGGCCGGGCTCCGTCCGGTCGCACGCCCCCCGCCCCGACCGTGTCCGTGCCGCACGCGCGGCTCGGTCGCACGCTCCTCGCCGCCGGACGTGCCCTGCCGGGCCTGCCGCCCCCCGGCCACGCCCCGACCCCATTTCATCGCCATCCGGACCAATCCGCGGTCCCGTCCGCGCCGAATCACCCACACCACATCGCACACGTGAGTGAGGACGCATGGGCACAGGGCAGCACACCCTCCGGCGGCGCCGCGTCGCCGTCATCGGGTCGGGGGTCGCCGGACTGACGGCGGCGCACATCCTGAACCGGGACGACGACGTCACCCTGCTGGAGGCCGACGACCGCCTGGGCGGGCACGCCCACACCCACCGGGTGGCCGACGCGGGCGGCGGGGAGCTCCGGGTCGACAGCGGCTTCATCGTGCACAACCGCCGGACCTACCCCAGCCTGCTGCGCCTGTTCGACGAACTCGGCGTGCGCACGCAGCCCACCGAGATGAGCATGTCGGTCAGCTGCGACGGCTGCGGCCTGGAGTACGCGGGTGCGCGCGGGCTGCGCGCCATGCTGCCCAACCGCTCCCGCCGCAGCCCCGCCTACCTGCGGATGCTCGCCGAGATCCCCCGCTTCCACCGGGCCGCCCGGGACCTGCTGGCCTCCGCCCCGGACGGGGTGGACGCCGCGGGGGAGGGGGCCTCGCACGGCGGCGGGACCGCCGGGGCGCGCGTGCGATGGGCCGGGCGGGGCACACGCGGGGTCCGCCGCCCGGCGGGCCGCCGGGCCCCCTCCTCCGGGACGGGCCCCGGCACGCTCCTGCCCGGGGCGAGGCCGGGCACGGACGAGCCCACGCTCGGCGAGTTCGTCCACCGGCACGGGTTCAGCCCGTACATGAGGGCCCACTTCCTCCTCCCCCTGGTCTCGGCGGTCTGGTCGTGCCCGCCCGGCGCCGCCACCGACTACCCCGCCCGCTACCTCTTCGCCTTCCTCGCCAACCACGGGATGCTCGGCGTGTGGGGCTCGCCCCGCTGGCGCACCGTCGTGGGCGGCTCCGGCTCCTACGTCGAGCGCATAGCCGGGAACCTGCACGCGGTGCGCACCGGCAGCCCCGTCCGCTCCCTGGCCCGCACCGCCGACGGCGTGCGCCTGCGCACCCCCACCGGCACCCTCGACTTCGACGCGGCGGTCGTCGCCACCCACGCCGACCAGGCCCTCGCCCTGCTCGAACGCCCCACCGACGCCGAGCGCGAGGTCCTGGGGGCCTTCGGCTACTCCCGCAACCTGACCCTGCTGCACACCGACACCTCCGTGCTGCCCCGCGACCGCTCCACCTGGGCCAGCTGGAACCACCGGCTCGCCTCCTGCGAACCCGACCGGGACCCCGTGCGTGTCAGCTACCACATGAACCGGCTCCAGGGCCTGGACGCCGCCGACCAGTACGTGGTCACCCTCAACGGGACCGACAGGGTCGACCCCGCCCGGGTCGTGGCCGCCGCCGACTACGCCCACCCCGTCTACACGCCCGCCTCCCTGGCCGCGCAGCGCCGGCTGCCGGAACTCGACGACGGAGTGGTCGCGTTCGCCGGCGCCCACCACGGCTGGGGCTTCCACGAGGACGGGTGCGCGTCGGGCGTCCGGGCCGCCGCCTCCCTGGGGACCCTCTGGTGAGGCCCGCACCCGCGCCCGCCCTGTACGAGGCGACCGTGCGCCACGTGCGCGTCGAACCCGTGCGCAACGCCTTCGCCCACCGCACCTACTACTGGCTGGTCGACCTGGACGACCTGCCGCGCCCGCCGCTGCCGCTGCGCCTCCTGGCCGGGTTCCGCGCCGCCGACCACGGACCGGCCGGGGGCGCCCCCGCGGGCCCGCCGCGCGCGGACATCGACGGCTACCTCGCCGAGCACGGCGTCGACCTGGAGGGCGGACGCGTGCTCATGCTCGCCCACGCCCGGGTCCTCGGCCACGTGTTCAACCCCCTGACCGTCTACTGGTGCCACCACCGCGACGGCGGCCTCGCCCGCGTCGTCGCCGAGGTCCACAACACCTACGGCGGACGCCACCGCTACCTGCTGGAGGTGGACGGGCGCGGCCGTGCGCGGACCGGCAAGGAGCTGTACGTGTCGCCGTTCAACGACGTCGACGGCCACTACCGCGTCAGCCTCCCCGAACCGGGTGAGCGACTCGCCCTCACCATCGCCCTGCACCGCGAGGGCCGGCCCCCCTTCACGGCCTCCGTGCACGGCGTCCGGCGCCCCGCCACCGCCGCGTCCCTGCTCCTGCGGGCGCTGCGGTACCCCCTCGCACCCCTGGTCGGAGCCCTGCGCATCCGCGTCCAGGGCATCGCACTCCACTTGCGCGGCCTGCCCGTCCGGCCCCGCCCCGACGGGCCGCCGCCCAGCACAGAGGAACGGAAGGCAGCACGGTCATGACCACGACCAGTCCCCACACGCCGCAGGCCCTGGACGCCCGCAGATGGCCCGACGTGGCCCGGGTCCCCGGCGTCCCCCTGCGCGCCCTCGCGGCCCGCGCCCTCACCGGGTACGCCGCCGCGCGCGCGGGCGTCCGCGTGCACACCGGGCCCGAGGACCCCGGCCCGGACCCGGGGAGCGACCGCGCCGGGGCCCCGGTCCTGTGGCTGCGCGACCCGGACGCCTTCCACCGGCGCCTGGCCGCCGGCGGACTCATCGGCTTCGGGGAGTCCTACATGGCGGGCGAGTGGGACTCGCCCGACCCCGTCGCCCTGCTCACCCGCCTGGCGGGGGACTACGCGAACCTCGTGCCGCGGCCCCTCCAGCCGCTGCGCCACGTCACCCTGCCGCGGCGGCCCCCCTCGGACCGCAACACCCGGGCGGGCGCGCGCCGCCACATCAGCCACCACTACGACCTGTCCAACGACCTGTTCGCGGTCTTCCTGGACCGGACGATGACCTACTCGTCCGGCCTGTTCGCCGGGGACGAGCCGCGCGACCGGGAGACGCTCGCCCGGGCCCAGGAGCGCAAGATCGACCGCCTGCTGGACGGCGCCCGGGTCACCGCGGGCACCCGCCTGCTGGAGATCGGCACCGGCTGGGGCGAGCTCGCGATCCGGGCCGCCCGCCGGGGCGCCCGCGTCACCACCGTCACCCTCTCCGCCGAACAGCGCGACCTGGCGCGCGCCCGCGTCGCCGACGCCGGGGTCGCCGACCTGGTCGAGGTCGAACTGCGCGACTACCGCGACGTGCGGGGCGTCCACGACGCCGTCGTCAGCGTGGAGATGGTCGAGGCCGTCGGCGAACGCTACTGGCCGGTCTACTTCGCGGCCCTGGACCGGCTGGTCCGGCCCGGGGGCCGGGTGGCCCTCCAGAGCATCACCATGGAGCACGGCATGATGCGGGCCTCGCGCGGCTCCTACACCTGGATGCACAAGTACGTCTTCCCCGGCGGGCTCATCCCCTCGGTCACCGCCGTCCAGGAGCAGCTGCGGGCCCGCACCTCCCTCGCGGTCGTCGACCGGCTGTCCTTCGGCCGCGACTACGCCGACACCCTGCGCGTGTGGCGGGAGAGCTTCGACGGAGCGGCGGACAGGGTCCGCGAACTCGGCTTCGACGACACCTTCCGCCGCATGTGGTTCTTCTACCTCGCCTACTGCGAGGCCGGATTCCTGTCCGGGATCATCGACGTCGAGCAGATCATCATGGAGCGTGCCCGGTGACCACCGATACCACCACCGCGACCACCGACCCTGTCGGCACGATTGCGGTGACCGCCCCGGCGCCCGGTGCGGCGGGGGGACCGGGGGCGGGGACCTCCGTCCCGCGCGGCGCCGCCCACTTCCTCGCGCCCCTCGTCGCCGGCCTGTTCAACGGGGTCATGCCCGTCCGGCTGCGCGCCTGGGACGGCAGCGAGGCCGGACCCGCCGACGCGCCGCGCGTGGTCCTGCGCGACCGCGACGCCGTGCGCCACGTCCTGGCCCGCCCCGGAGAACTCGGACTCGCGCGCGCCTACGTCACCGGCTCGCTCGACGTCGAGGGCGACCTCACCGACGGGCTGCGCCGCGCCTGGGCGAGCGTCGCCCGCCACGGGACCTCCCTGCCCGGGCCGGTGGAGGCCGCCAGGGCAGCCCGCGCGCTCGTGGCCCTGGGCGTGGTCGGTCCGCCCCCGCCCGCGCCCTCCGCCGAGGCCGCACTGAGGGGTCGCCGCCACTCGCGCGCACGCGACGCGGCCGCCATCGCCCACCACTACGACGCCGGCAACGACCTGTACGAACTCCTCCTGGACGAGTCCATGGCCTACTCGTGCGCCTACTGGACCAGCGACGCCCCCGGCTACACCCTCGCCGACGCCCAGCGGGACAAACTCGCCCTGGTGTGCTCCGAACTCGGCCTGTCCGAGGGCGACCGCCTCCTCGACGTCGGCTGCGGCTGGGGCTCCCTCGCCCTGTACGCCGCCCGGCACCACGGGGCGGCGGTCACCGCCGTCACGCTGTCCGCCCGCCAGCGCGACCACGTCGCCGACCGCGCCCGCGCGGAGGGGCTCGACGGCCTGGTCGAGGTCCGGCTCCAGCACTACGGGGACGTCGACGACACGGGTTTCGACGCCGTCGCCTCCATCGAGATGGGTGAGCACGTGGGGCGCGACGGGTACGCGTCCTTCGCCCGCGCCCTGCGCGCGCGGCTGCGGCCCGGCGGGCGCCTGCTCCTCCAGCAGATGTCCCGGCGCGGCAGGCACCCGGGAGGGGGCCCGTTCATCGAGCGCTACATCGCCCCCGACATGCACATGCGTCCGGTCGGGGAGACGGTCGGCCTGCTGGAGGACGCCGGGCTGGAGGTGCGGGGCGTGCGGGCCATGCGCGAGCACTACGTGCGCACCGCCCGCGCCTGGTCCGCCGAGCTGGAACGCCGCCACGGGGAGCTGGTGGACCTGGTGGGCGCCGAGTCGGCGCGCGTGTGGCGGCTCTACCTGGCCGGGGGAGCGCTGGCCTTCGAGGAGGGGCGCATGGGCGTGGACCAGGTCCTCGCCGTACGGCCCGGCCGCACCCCGCCCCCCTCCGGGCACGCCCGCGCGCAGGGGGACGGCCGTCCCGCCGGCTCCGGTGGGACGGCCGGGGCCGGGGAGCCCCGCGGGGGCGCCCGGTGAACGCCGCCGCGCTCCTCCCCACCCTGGCCGTGTCCGCCGCGGCCGTGGCCGCGCTCATGCTCGCGACCTTCGCCGTCGGCCTGCGCGTAGGGCGGCACAGCGTCGTGGACGCGGCCTGGGGGGCTGCGTTCGTCCTGGTGGCGGCGGCCTGTGTCCTGACCGCGACCGGCGACCCGGTCCGCGTCTGGCTCCTGTTCGGGCTCACCGCCGTGTGGGGCGTGCGCCTGGCCGTCCACATCGGCCGGCGGGGCCGGGGCAAGGGAGAGGACCCGCGCTACGAGCGACTGCTCTCCCGGGCCCCCGGCAACCCGCACCTGTACGCCCTGCGGATCGTCTACCTCCTCCAGGGCGCCCTGGTCCTGCTGGTCGCCCTGCCGGTCCAGGCGGCCGCGCACACCACCGCCCCGCTCGGCCCGCTCGCCGCCCTCGGCGTGCTCGTGTGGCTGGCGGGGTTCGTGTTCGAGTCGGCCGGCGACGCCCAGCTGGCCCGGTTCAAGCGCGACCCGGCCAACCGGGGCCGGATCATGGACCGGGGGCTGTGGGCGTGGACGCGCCACCCCAACTACTTCGGCGACGCCTGCGTGTGGTGGGGACTGTTCCTGGTCGCCCTGGACGGCTCGTGGTGGGTGCTGCTCACGCTGCCCGCGCCGCTGGTGATGACCTACCTCCTCACCCGCGGGTCGGGACAGCGCCTGCTGGACGAGCACATGGCGGGGCGGCCCGGCTGGGCCGAGTACGCCCGGCGCACCAGCGCGTTCGTCCCCCTGCCGCCGAAGCGGGGGAGCGGCGGGCCCCGCTGAGCCGCGGGCCGTGTGCCGGAGGCCGTCCCGGGGCCGCGTGCGCCGGGACGGCCCGAGCCCTCGCCCCCCGCGTCCCGGCACCGCGGGCGCGCCAGGTCCTCCGCGGCGGTGGCGGGCCCCTCCGTACCCGGGGTCCGGCGCCGCCCCGCCGGTGCGCCGTGCCCCCGCCGCGCCCGTCAGGTCCCGCCGGAGGCCCGGTCCGGGAGCCCGGCGGCGCGCCGCAGACGGGCGAACTCCTCGGTGAGCGGCCCCAGCAGCCAGTGCGCGTTCCGGCCGCTGGGGTTGGGCAGCAGCCACACCCGGGTGTCGCCGATCGACATGTCCTGGGGCCCCACCGCCGCGCGGCGGTCGCCGAAGGCCTCCCGGTAGGCGGTGATCCCCAGGACGGCCAGCCACCGGGGCCGCCTGCGCAGGACCTTGGCCCGGAGCCTCTTCCCGCCCTCGACGATCTCCTCCCGGCCCAGCTCCTCGGCCTGGGCCGTGGCCCGCTCCACGAAGTTGGTGATCCCCAGGCCCAGGGCCAGGAACTCCTCCTCCTCGTCGGGCCGGAGCCGCCGGGGGGTGAAGCCGGAACCGTGCAGGGAGGGCCAGAAGCGCGTGCCCGGCTTGGCGAAGTGGTGTCCGACCGCGCCCGCGGTCAGACCGGGGTTGATACCGCAGAAGAGCACGTCGAGGCCGTCCCTCACCACGTCCGGGACCACTCTGCCGCGCGCCGCCTCCAGTTCGTCCCTGCTCGGGCGGGGCGCCCACCGGGAGGAGTCGCGCGCGGCCGGGCGCGGGGGCCCCGCCTCCGGCGGTGCGTCTCCGGTCGGTTCGCTCGCGTGGTCCATGGACTCCCCTTCCCGTGGCCCGGGGCCGGCGGCGCGGGGAACCGTGCCGCTGTCGGTGCCCCTTCCCGGGGCCGCCGCGTCCACACCCCGGGGCGTGCCACCGTGCGGCGGCGCGCCCCGGGACACCGCCCGGACCGGCGGCCGGGGGCGC
>NZ_JBEXSY010000093.1:0-21596 GCF_040613895.1 Nocardiopsis sp. NPDC006198
ACCGCCTGTCCAAGGTGGTCGTGGGCGCGGCCGACGACCCCGACGCCCGGCAGGGTGGACCTGGGGGCCTCTCGCCGCCTCTGGTGTCGCCCGCGTCCCGTTACAGGAAGTCGGCGAGCTCCTTCTCCAGGACGCGCTTCGGCTTGGCGCCGATGAGCTGCTTGACGACCTCGCCGTCCTTGTAGAGGTTCATCGTCGGCAGCGACATGACGTTGTAGGCGCGCGGCGTCTCGGGGTTCTGGTCGGTGTTGAGCTTGACGATCTCGATCTTGTCGCCGTACTCCGCCGCCAGCTTGTCCAGGACCGGGGCCATCTGCTTGCACGGGCCGCACCAGTCGGCCCAGAAGTCCACCAGGACGGGCTTGCCGCTGGCGAGGACCTCTTCCTTGAAGTTGGCGTCCGTGACGTGCTTGACAGTGGACATGGTTCTCCTTGGTTCACCTGGTGGCGGATGGCAGGGGGGAGGAACGCGGGCCCTCTCGGGCGGGCCCGCGGGAGGGCGGAGGCGTCAGTTGCCCCGCGCCGCGAGGAAGCGCTCGGCGTCCAGGGCGGCGGAGCAGCCGGTGCCGGCGGCCGTGATCGCCTGGCGGTACTGGTGGTCGACGACGTCGCCGCAGGCGAACACGCCCTCCAGCGTGGTCCGCGTGGACGGGAAGTCCACCTTGACGTAGCCCTCCCCGTCCAGCTCGATCTGCTTGTCGAACAGCTCGACCCGAGGGTCGTGGCCGATGGCGACGAACAGGCCGGTCACGTCGAGCGTGCTCGTCTCGCCGGACTTGTTGTTCAGGACCCGCAGGCCGGTGACGCGCTCCGTGCCGAGCACCTCGGTGACCTCGGAGTTCCAGAGGAAGCGGATCTTCTCGTTGGCCTCGGCGCGCTCGACCATGATGCGGCTCGCGCGCAGCTCCTCGCGGCGGTGGATGACGGTCACCGACGAGGCGAAGCGGGTGAGGAAGAGGGCCTCCTCCATGGCGGTGTCGCCGCCGCCGACCACCGCGATGTCCTGCTCGCGGAAGAAGAAGCCGTCGCAGGTGGCGCACCAGGAGGTGCCCCGGCCGGAGAGCTCCTTCTCGCCGGGCACGCCCAGCTCGCGGTAGCCGGACCCGGTGGCGAGGATGACCGTGTGCGCGAGGAAGGTCTCTCCGCCCGCGACGACCTCCTTGACCGGCTTGTCCAGGTTCACGGAGGTGACGTCCTCGGGGACCAGCTCGGCTCCGAAGCGCTCGGCCTGCTTGCGCAGGTTGTCCATGAGGTCCGGCCCCATGATGCCGTCGGGGAAGCCGGGGAAGTTCTCGACCTCGGTCGTGTTCATGAGGGCGCCGCCGGCGGTGATCGAACCCTCGAACACCAGCGGGCGCAGCTCGGCTCGGGCGGCGTACACGGCAGCGGTGTAACCCGCCGGTCCGGAACCGATGATGATGACATTGCGGACGTCACTCACGCTCGTAGGCCCTTCACACAGTCGCTGCCCTGGCCACGCGTCGTGACCTCAGGGGAAGATGGTTAGCACAACCGATGGTAGGTGCAGGGCATTCCCCCCGGGACATCCGCCCAGCTTACGGGGGCGGGGTATGCGTCGCGGGGGTCCGCGGCCCGGGTCCGCCGCTCAGGGGCCCCGCCGGTGGTCCTCCAGCGCCGCCCGGACCGCCACGGCGACCGCCCCCGCCAGGAGTCCCCACAGGGCGTTCGCGGCGAGGGAGGAGACGAGCGCGAGCGGATCGTCGAGTGGACCCCGGGGCCCGCCCGGCGTGATCGGTGAGAGCACGGCGACCAGCACGGCCGAGAACACGGCGTGGGCCAGGCCCGCGTACACGAGGGTGAGGAGCGGCCGGGGGACACGGGCGACCACGACCGCTGCCACCCACGCGACCGTGATCACGACGGTCATCCCCAGCGGGAGGTACGGTCTCCAGTCGATCGCCTCCGCGACGCCCGTGACGCCCAGCAGGGGCCGGAGCAGCGCCAGGGCGCCGAGGCCCAGGACGAGCGACCACGGGACACCGGAGAACGGTCCGGCGGACGGGGGGTGCGGCTGGTTCACGGGCGCCTCGCGTGATCGTGGCGCGCTCGGCGCGCCGGGGACGGACAGCCCCGACGGTAGGGACCGCGGGCCCCCTCGCGCGTCCGGCGCGGACCGCGTCCCGGTACGCGGTCCCGACCGGTCGGTGTACGTCGCGGCGCGTAGCGGCGAGCGTCCCCGGTCCCGTGCCCGCCGGGGGACCGGTCCGTAGAATCACCGCATGCCCAGCGACCGCCAGGACGTCGTCGTCGACGCGCTGTTCGGGTTCGCCGTCTTCGCCGTGGTGGCGATCGCGGTCGGATCCGACGTCAGCAACAGGGGGAACCTCGCCCTCGGCTACGCGATGGCCGCGGTGCTCGGCGGCCTCATGCCGGCGCGGCGGCGGTGGCCGGTGGGGGTGCTCCTGGCGACGGCGGTGCTCATCGTCGCCAACTACGTGATCGACCTGCCGACCATCGGCCTGGCGGTCCCCGCCGCCGCGGCCCTGTACTCCGCGGCGGAGGCCGGCCGGACGGCGTGGTCGGCGGGCACGGCGGCGGCGCTGGTGGCGGTCTCCACGTTCGCCCGGCTGGGCGAGGGCCAGGACCCCGCCTACCTCCTGGGGTACGAGCTGCCCTCCACGGCGGCGATCATGGGCGCGGCCATCGCCCTGGGAAACGCGCAGTGGCAGCGGCGCCAGGCCGACCACCAGCGGGAGAGGGCCGCCCTCCTGGACGCGCAGGCGCGCGAGTCCGAGGCGGCCGAGCGGCTGGCGCTGGAGCGTACGCGGATCGCGCGCGACCTGCACGACGCGGTGGGGCACCATCTTTCGGTGGTGTCCCTGCACGCGGCGGTGGCGGCCGAGGCGCTGGAGGACGACCCCGCGGACGCCGAGGCGGCGCGTGCGGAGCTCGTGCACGTCACCCAGGCGTCCCGCGCGGGCCTGAGCGAGCTGCGCTCCACCGTGCGCGCCCTGCGCGACGCCGATCCGGGCGGAGAACGGACCTCCTCGCTCGCGCACCTGGACGAACTCGCGGACTCGGTCCGGGCGGCAGGTGTGGCGGTCGAGGTGGAGGGGAGGCCCGGGGCCGGAGAGATACCGGGGATGGTGGACGCGACCGCCTACAGGATCGTGCAGGAGGCGCTGACCAACACGCTCCGGCACGCCCGGGCCGACCGGGCCCGGGTGGTGTTCACGAGGAGGGACGGTGTCCTGGAGGTGCGGGTGACCGACGACGGACGACAAGGCCCGTCCACCGCGGGCGGCGACGCGGGCGAAGGGCCGGCGGCCGCCCCCGGGAGCGGGCTCGCGGGCATGCGCGAACGCGTACGCCTGGTGGGGGGCTCGGTGGAGGCGGGGCCCGGCCCCGGTGGAGGGTTCGCGGTGCACGCGCGGCTGCCGCTCGGAGGGGACCGGTGATCCGGGTCCTGCTGGTGGACGACCAGCCGCTCGTCCGCACGGGTGTGCGCGCGCTCCTGGAGCGCGACGGGGGGATCGAGGTGGTGGCGGAGTCGGGGAACGGCAGGGAGGCCCTCGCCGACATCGGCAGGTACCGCCCCGACGTGGTCCTGCTCGACCTCCAGATGCCCGCGGTGGACGGCCTCGCGGTCCTGCGCGAGCTGGGACGTCGACAGGGCGACAGGTCGACACGGGCCCCGGGGCCGGAGCGTGCGGGGGAGGCCGGCGCGGATGCCGCGTCCGGCGGCCCCCGGGTGGTGGTCCTCACCACGTTCGGGGAGGACGACAACGTGTTCACGGCGCTGCGGCTGGGCGCCTCGGGGTTCCTCCTCAAGGACGCGGAACCCGGCGAGCTGCGCTCGGCGGTGCGGACCGTCGCCGCGGGGGAGGCGCTGCTGTCCCCCGCGGTCACGCGCAGGGTGATCGAGAGGGTGGCCGACACCTCGGTCCCCCCGGAGGCGGCCCGCCGCCTGGACGTGCTGACCGCCCGGGAGCGCGACGTGCTGGCCCTGGTCGGGCGCGGGCTGTCCAATCAGGAGATCGGCGCGGAGCTCCACCTGAGCCCCGCCACGGCCCGCACGCACGTCGGCCGCGTCCTGTCCAAGCTCGGCGCCAGGGACAGGGTGGGCCTCGTGGTCATCGCCTACGAGACGGGCCTGGTCAGTCCGGGCGGGTGACGGGGCGCGGGCGGGTCCACATGTCGACCTTCGCGGTCCCGTCCGCCCCCTCCGCGTCCTGTGTACGGGCCCGGAGGCCGCCGGGCCCACTCAGGGGCCGGGCTCGGGCACGCGCTCCTGGGTGATCACGCTGTCCTCGGTGTCCCCGCCCTGCGCGCAGAGCGGATCGACCACGTACACGTCGTACTCGTCGCCGTCGAGGGCGAACATGGCCCACGCCGGGGTCGTCCCGTCGCCGTAGTGGGCGTCGTCGACCAGGCTGAAACGGGTGTCGAGCGCCTCGCCGAGACGCCCCGCGCACTCCACCACCCCGGGCGGGGGGCTCTCCTCCGCGGCCAGGGGCTCGGCGCCGTCCTCCTGCGCGGCCCCCACGGGGGAGAGGTCGAGGGTCCGGGCGGCCTGCTCCGCCAGGCCGCCGCCGGTGTAGACGGTGCCGCTCCGCACCACCTGGGGCGTGTAGGCCTGGGCGGTGTCCGGCGCGGCCTCCTCCTGCCCGTCCTGCAGGAGGGGCGCGGCGACGCCGGCCTCCTCCTGCGGGGCCAGGCCGTTGAACAGGGCCGCGCCACCGCCGGCGACGATCGCCGCGGCGGCGGCCACCATCATCAGCCGGGGCAGGCCGGCGCCGCCGAAACCGCGCCGGCGGCGCGAGATCGGTGTCACCCCGGCGGGCGGGCCGGAGGCGGCGGGTGCGGTGGCGGGTCCCGGCGCGCCGCCGTTCTCCGCCCGCTCGCGCGCCGCTTCGGCGACACGCCGGTCGAGGAGGTCGGCGACGTCCCGGGGCATCTCGGGAGCGGGTGCGGCGGCCAGCGCCTCCGTGACCCCCGTGAGCTCCTCCAGGGTGGTCGCGCAGGTCGCGCAGGTCTCGATGTGGGATGCGACGGTACGTTCCTCGCCGGGCTCCAGGAGCTCCTCGGCGAAGAAGGCGAGTGCCTCCACGTCTGGATGGGACGTCACGATGGGTTGGCACCTCCTCTCCCAGATGTGACGTCTCGCGGATCCCGGGGGTTCCTCAGATGGGCCAGTGACGGAAGAAGTTTGGCGCGACCCCGGGCACACCGGCTCTTGACCGTGCCGGTCGCCACGTCGAGGATCTGGGCCGCCTCCTCCACCCGGTAGCCGAGCATGTCCACGAGGGTCAGCGCCATCCGCTGGTCCAGCGGCAGCAGGTCCAGGGCGGCGTGCACGTCGAGGCGGGCCTCGGTCTGCGAGGCGTGGTCCGGGGCGCCTCCGGCGCGGCCCATCCGCTCGTTGGCGACCACGTCCAGGGTGGCGTCCTCGGTGGGGGTGGCGGGCCGCACCTTGCGCCGGCGCAGCCGGTCGTGGCAGGCGTTGACCACGATCCGGTGCAGCCAGGTGGTCACCTGGGACTCCCCGCGGAACCGCTCGGCGGCGCGGAACGCCGACAGGAAAGCGTCCTGGAGGGCGTCCGACGCCTCCTCGGGGTCGCCCATCATCCGCACTGCGACAGCCCAGAGGCGCTCACGGTGGCGGCGAACCAGTACCCCGAACGCCTGTTCGTCACCCTGAGCGTGCCTCGTCAACAGCTCCCGGTCAGGAAGCTCGTGGACCGCGTCCATCAGCGCTGATCACATATCCCACTACTAGGTTCCGCGTACCTCTACCTCGTTGACGCTCCCACGGTAGTCCCCCCCGTTCTGGGGCAGGGCCGTGAACCAGACCAGGACGTACTGACCGGTGGCGGGCTCGTCGAGGACGACCTCCTGGGAGGAGCCGCTGCCGCTGCCGACCACCTCGTAGTCGTTCTCGGAGTTCCCGTTCGCGTCGCCGACCCGGATCTCGAACTCGTACCCGTCGCCGGCCATGTCGAGGTCCACCGCGTGGATCTCGTGGCTCGCGCCGAGTTCGAGCTGGAGGCCGACACCGGGCTTGATCATGTCCAGCGGGTCCCTGTAGCCCTGGGTGTTCCAGGCGGTCGAGGGGTCGCCGTCCCAGGCCAGGGGCGCGTTGGCGCTGTGCTCGTCGGTGTCGCCGTGCGGGTTGAGGCCGCGCGAGCCGACGATCTCCAGGGGGGACGCGTCCGCGGCGTCGTCCGCCGGGTCCTCGGCGGAGCCCGCGCTGGGGGTGGCGGGGTCGTCGCCGGGCTGGAGGCTGGAACCGAGGCTCCAGGCGCCCACGACCACGGCGGCGAACAGCACGACCGCGACGACGCCGACGAGGATCCTCTTGGGCGAGGCCTGGGAGCGGGCCGCGCGCTGGTCCATGCGGGAGGGGGCGGGGCGCTCCGCACGGGGGGCGGAGGCGCTGCGCGCCGCGGTGGCGCCGCGGGCGGAGCCGCCGCTCCGGGCGCTCCGGCGGGGGCCGGAGCCGGTGGTGTCGAGCTCGCCCGTGCGCCGCGAGGTCCCGGGCTCGGGGGGCGCGGACTCCACGGGGGAGACGGGGAGCGGGATGAGCCGGGGGACCTCGGCCATGGCGGCGCAGAAGTCCGCGGGCGAGGTGATGGGCGGGCCGGGCACCATCTGGCCCGCGAGCTGGGGCAGCGCCGCGCGCGTGGTGATGGTGTTGAGGGGCTCGGTGACGCCCTGGCGGATCTGTCCGGGCGGGTAGGGGCCCGCGGGGCCCTGGGGGGCTCCGGGAAGGCCGCTCTGCGGCCCGCCGGGCCAGTGCCCGGTGAGCGCCGCGTACAGCAGGTTGCCCAGGCCCTGGGCGTCGACCGCGGCGGGGTCGGCCACGACGGCGCCCAGCAGCGCGGCGTCGACGCCGATGCCGGTCACCTTGACGGCCCCGCCGCTGCTCCACATGAGCTTGCTCGGGGTCAGGCACAGGTGGTGGAGCCCGCCGGCGTGCGCGGCGGCGATGGCCTCGGCGGCCTCGGCGACCAGGCCCGCGGCGCGCTCGGGCTCCATGGGGCCCTGGGCGAGGAGGTCGGCGAGGGAGGAGCCGATGACCCACTCCTCGACGACGTAGGGGACGGGGGTCGTGTCGTCGGCGTCGAAGACCTGGGTGACGCGGGCGTCGGGGATGCGGCTCGTGGCCCTGGCGGCGCGCACGACCTCGGACGTGCGGGGGAAGCCCTCGGTGAAGGTCCACACCGCGACGGGTCGCGCGAGGGTCTCGTCGGTGGCCTTCCAGCGGGTGGCCCCGCCGGTCTCACTCACCACTTGGTCGAGGCGGTACCGGTTGGCCAGCTTCGCCCCGGGTTCGATCAGGAAGGTGCTCATGTTGGGAGTGACGGACGCCAGTGCCGTGAGCTCCGCGCGCTCCTCCCGCAACGGGTCCCTGGGGACCGGAGCGGTGCGGGGTGTGCGCGAGGGGGTTATCGGCCCTGCCTGCTGTCCCCAGCCTCCCTTCGGGCAGCTCGGATGAACATTGCTGTAGCGGTAAAGCGATGCGTGTCCATGCTAGGACGCCTGAACAGCATCTTCGGAGGACATCGGATACTCATTCACCTTCCGGGGCGTATCGGTGCTCGGCTACCCAACGTCATCCATTCCTGGTGATCAGCGGCGTCGCAGCCGTGTTCTGAGCAAATCGAGGAAGGATGTGACTTCGGTCACATTCAGGAACTTCGCGGTAACCACGAACAGTACGGCACCGACGACGCCCCCGGCCAGCATCGCCGCCAGACCCGGCCACAGATCACCCGGCAGACCCCGGAAGGCGTAGATCATCGCCACCCCGAAGACCGCGGCGGGGACCGTGGCCACGTGCAGCTTGAACAGTGTCGCCGCGGTGCGGCGGCCGTCCATGCCGTTGAGCTTCCGGTGGAGCAGGTACCACATGACGACAGAGCCGACGATGTAGTAGAGACCGTACGGCACGGGCAGCCAGACCACCACGTGCTGGGGCTCGACCACGAACAGCAGGGCGATCGCCGTCACCGCGTGGGCGGCCTCGGAGGGGATCGACACCAGGGCGGGGGTCCGGGTGTCGCCCAGCGCGTAGAACACGCGCATCTGGAGCTGGAACAGCGTGAACGGGATCAGCATCACGCAGAAGACCATCAGGATGCGCCCGATCGCCGCGGCGTCGGACGCCGTCGTGCTGCCCTGCGCGTAGATCATCACGCAGAACGGGATCGCGAACACGATCATCGCGACCGAGATCGGCACGATCAGCACGGAGGAGAGCCGGAACCCGCGCGAGAAGTCGCTGCGCACCTGGTCCTTGCGCCCCGCCGCCACGTGCTCGCTCATCCGCGGCAGCAGGGCGGTGATCACCGAGACCGCGATGATCGCGTACGGCAGCTGGAACAGCATCGACGCGAACTTGTACGCGGTGATGCCCGCCCCGGAGTCGAAGCCCAGCTCCGCGGCGCGCGTCCCCGCGCGCGTGGCCACGTTGGTGGAGACGAGCGCGCCCAGCTGCGCGACCACGATGTAGAGCATCATCCACGAGGCGGCGCCGGCCGCCTCGCCCAGGCCGGAGCCGCGCAGGTCCAGGCGCGGCCGCCAGCGGAAGCCCGCCGCGGCCAGCGCCCACACCAGGACCGCCGCCTGGAGCACCTGCCCCATGGCCGTGCCCAGGCCCAGCAGCATCAGCTCGCCGGGGGTGACGGTCTCCGGGGTGCGCCCCGGACCGGCGACCGCCATGAACCACAGGAGGATGCCGATGATGACGACGTTGTTGAGCACCGGCGCCCACATCGGGGCGCCGAACCGGTTGCGCGCGTTGAGCATCGCGCTCGCCAGGCCGCTCGCCCCGATGAAGAAGATCTGCGTCACCAGGTACCGGGCCATGACGACCGAGACCTCGTACTGCGCCCCCGTGAACTCGCCCGCGTAGATCCTGATGAACCACTCCGCCACCAGGACCGACAGGACCGTGATCACGAACAGCGCCAGCAGCATGAGGGTGACCAGGCGCTGCTCGGTCCTGTCCCCGCCGTCCTGGTCGAGCTTGCGCCGCTTGACCAGGAACGGCACGAACACGCTGGCCAGCAACCCGCCGATGAGCAGGTCGTAGATCATGTACGGGACCATGCCCGCGGTCTGGTAGGCGTCGCCCAGCAGCTGGGTGCCGATCGCCGCCGCCAGGAGGATGGTCCGGACGAACCCCGTCACGCGGGAGACGATGGTGCCCAGCGCCATGACCGCGCTGGACCTGGCGATGTTGCCGGGGGCGGTGTGGGCGCTGCCGCCGATCTCGTCGCCGTCCTCCAGGCGGTCGGCGGTGCCCACGTCACCGATGTCGCTCGGATCGCGGACCGTCCGCAGCCCGGTCTCGGGCACGCCCTCCGGCTCGTCGCGCTCGTACGTGTCGAGCACGTCCTCCGGCATCACCACGGGGCGGCGATGGCGCGTCCTGGCCTCGGCGGACGCCCCGCTCGGTGCGGGGTCCTGCTCTCTGGGGTGATCGCTGGGCACCGTCGGGACGTCCTTATCTCGGTCGGGGCGCTTCGGGGGAGACCTTCGGCGGGATCAGAGCCGGGGCGCTACGGCATCAACGACGCATGCGGCCGCGGACCAGTTCCACCGCCGCGCTCAGTTCCGGCACGCGCAGCAGTCGCGCGAACCCGAGGAAGAGCAGTGCGCCGACGACGCACCCGGTGACGGGGGCGCCGATGTAGGAGGCCAGGCCGGGGCCGACGTAGGCGTCGAAGAACCAGAGCACACCGAGGCCCGCCGCGATGCTCGGGACGACGGCCAGGTGCAGGCGCAACATTGTGCCAATGATGTGCTTTCCGTCAAGTCCGCCGATGCGCCGGCTCAGGACCAGCCCGGCGATGGTCAGACCGGACAGGAACGAGACCATGAAGCCCGAGGCCACACCCACGACCACCAGGTTCGGCGGGAGCAGAAGGTAGGAGACGAGGGCCAGGCCGCTGTGCACGGCGAGGTTGGCCGCCCCGATCATGGCGGGCGTCCGGGTGTCGCCCATGGCGAAGAACACCCGCAGCATGAGCTGGAAGACGGTGAACGGCACCAGGCCCAGCGACATGACGGCGAGGATCTGGCCGATGCTGGAGGCGTCGCCGACCGAGATGGACCCGCGCGCGAAGGCCAGGACGGACAGCGGCTCCGCGAACATCGCCACCGCGAACGCGGTCGGCACCAGGACGAACGCGGAGACCCGCAGGGTCCTGGAGAAGTCCCCGCGGACCGCGTCCCAGTTCCGGTCGTCGGCGTGGGCGCTCATCCGGGGGAGCAGCACGGTGATGAGGGAGACCGCGATGATCGCGTACGGCAGCTGGAAGAGCTGGTACGCCAGGTTGTAGGCGCTGATGCCCGCGCCGACGTCGAGGCCCTGCTCGATGCTCGACACGTTCGCGGCGTTGGCGATGTTGGTGGTGATCCACAGGCCGGCCTGCGTGAGCAGGGTGTAGAGCATCATCCACCCGGCGGTGCGGAGCGCGTCGCCGAGGCCGGAGCCGCGCAGGTCCAGGCGGGGGCGCCAGCGGTAGCCGGTCCGGGAGAGGGCGACGAACAGCACGACCGCCTGGAGCAGCATGCCGCCCGCCGTGCCCGCGCCGAGCAGCGTGAGCTGGCCGTCGGTGACGGTCTCGGGGGTGCGGCCGGGGCCCGCGACCCACAGGAACACGGCGGCCACGGACATGATGACGACGTTGTTGAGGACCGGCGCCCACACGGCGGCGCCGAACTTGCCCCGCGTGTTGAGCATGGCGCTCAGCAGGCCGCTCAGGCCGACGAAGAAGATCTGCGCGAGCAGGAACCTCGCCAGGTAGACGGACGCCTCGAACTGGACCGGTGTGAACCGGGACCCGTACATCCAGATGAGGAACTCGGCCGCCAGGATCGCGGCGGCGGTCAGGAGGAACAGGGCCAGCACCGTGGTGGTGAACAGGCGGTCCTCGGTCGCCTTGCCGCCGTCCGCGTCGTTCTTCCTGCGCTTGACCAGGAACGGGATGATGACGCTGGCCATCAGCCCGCCGATGAGCAGGTCGTTGAGGATGAAGGGGATCGTGTGGGCCGTGTGGTAGGCGTCACCGAGGAGGTGGGTGCCGATGGCGGCGCCGAGCACGATGGTGCGGGCGAACCCGGTGAGCCGGGAGGCCATGGTGCCCACGGCCATGATCATGCTGGAGCGCATCATCCCGCCGGAGTCCGATCCGGAACCCGCCCCCGCGCCGTCCGCCCCGGAGCCGGAAGCGGCGTCCCCGGCGGGGACGGCGCCGGGCTCGGGCAGTTCGCCCTCCTCGAAGGAGGGCATGGGGCCGCCGCTGGGACGGAGAGTGCTCTCACCCGGGAGGGGGCCTTCGGGCTGGGGGGAACGGCGGTGTTTCCCGCCGCCGTTCGGAGAGTCGGTGACCACCGTGGATCAGGGTTCCTTTCGTCCGACTGGAAGGGTCCGTCCGCGGCGCCGTGGTCCGGCGCCTGTCCGGCCGGGCCGGACACGCGGCTCGGCGCCGCGTGTGCCGACATGGAGATGTGCGGGTGTGTCGACATGACGTCCTGTCGGTAAGGAGCCGTGTCACCCATCGGTCCGTCGGGGCGCCGGGGTCACTTCCCGGAGCCGTCCTTGTCCCGTTCCTGGGCGTCCTCCCCGGCCTCCGGAGATCCTGCCCCGGTGGCCTCGGCGTCCTCCCCGGGCCCGGTGGAGGACGCGGACGCCCCGGTCTCCCCGGGCGTGGCGACCGCCCCGGGAGGGGCGGAGCCCGCGGGGTCCCCGGAGTCCCCGGGAGCCGCAGGATCCGCGGCGGTGCCGGTCGCGGCGCCGTCCGGTCCCCCGTCCCCGGCGGCTTCGGCTGCCTCTGCGGCCTCGGAGTCGGAGCGGGACGCCTGCTTGCGCGCCCACTTGCGCAGGGCGCGGGGCGCCAGCGCGGCGACCAGGATCAGCAGGCCGATGCCGCTGATGAGCAGCGCCTGGGTGCCCAGGCCGGTGGCGTTCACCGGGATCACGGTGTCCTGCGTGCTGATCGGCTCGCCCGCGGAGTTGTGCAGGCTCACGGTCAGCTCGGTGCGGCCGTTGACCCGGGCCGACAAGGGGACGTACACGGTGGTCTTGGCGCCGGGGTCGATCTCGAAGAAGTCCGTGTACGAGCCGATGCTCAACCGCTCGGAGTTCTCGGAGAACACCGACAGGCGCACGATGACGGCCTGGTCCTCCAGGTCGTTGGCCACCAGGACACCGGTGGTGCCCGTCTGGCTCGCCAGGGTGACCGGCTCGCCGGGGATGACGCGCACGTCGCCCATACGGTCCTGCACGGAGTCCAGGACGAGGGACCGGGTCGCACCCGCGAGGGCCTCCTCCTCCCGCCAGTACACGGACTCCAGACGCAGGAGCGCGGGGCGGAACGGGTCGACGTCGTCCACCAGGACGCTGTTGAACAGGCGCACGTCGTTGTTGACGTCCTCGACCAGTCCCAGATAGGTGGGGCTGAGCTCGTCCTCGGAGGCGCTGTCCGGGTAGTTCAGGTTGCGCCGTGTGTCCTCGCGCTCGTCCGCGTCGGCCGGCTCGATCTCGTCCAGCTTCTCCGGCGACAGCCACGGGAGGCCGTCGGAGGCGGCCAGCACGCCGTCGGCGAACTCCGGGCTGGGGTCCCAGCCCGGGTTCGGCGAGGCGACGACCACGCGGTCGCCGCCCGCGTTCTCGCCCGCGATCATCGCGGTCTCGGCGGCGAACCGCTGGAGCGCGAGCGCGGACTCGCCGGGCTCCCACGACGGCATGGACAGCACATCGGTGAGCCCGGAGTCGGCCACCAGCGCGAACGGCTCCTCGACGGGCTCCTCCTCGGGAGCGGCCAGCGGGGCCTGCGCGGTCGGGGTCGTGGACATCCAGGACGCGGGCGG
Organism: Nocardiopsis sp. NPDC006198; assembly: GCF_040613895.1. NCBI lineage: Bacteria > Bacillati > Actinomycetota > Actinomycetes > Streptosporangiales > Nocardiopsidaceae > Nocardiopsis > Nocardiopsis sp. NPDC006198. The sequence continues at coordinate 12,844 of NZ_JBEXSY010000093.1, forward strand.
CATGGCGCCCTCGCCCAGCAGGAAGCGGGTGGCGCCCTGGGCGGCGTACAACTCGTAGACGGGGTCGTCCATCAACCCGCCGGGCGGCATCGCGAAGGCGCCGTCCGCCTCGAACGACAGGGCGCGCAGGACCGCCTCCTGCCCGATCCGGAGCGAGGCGGCGGCGTCGTCCCCCATGTCGTTGCGCAGCAGGGCCCCCAGGTCGGCGCCGGCGTAGGGGGACGCCACGACCGTGTCGCGGGCGAGCACCGCGCGCGCCTCGCGCAGCCACACCTGGGCCGCCTCGTCGGGGCCGGCCCCGTGCCTGACCGGGTCGGCCTCCGCCGGCACGGCGAGGAGGTCCTCCAGGACCTCGTGGTCCTCCGCGGCCATCCGGTGGATGTCGTCGAGGGTGCCGGGGTCCACCGCCCAGGTGACCGGCACGCCCTCGGTGCGTGCGGGGCGGGGCTCCTCCTCGGCGCCGGGATCCTCCCCGCCTCCGTCGCCCTCGGCGCCGGGGTCCTCCTCGTCGCCCTCCCCGCCGTCCTCGGCGGCCTCCTCGCTGGGGACGGAGTCGGCGGTCTCCTCCGCGGTGGCCTCGTCCTCCTCCGACGGCGGCTCCTCGGGCTCCTCCCCGAGGCCGAGCAGCTCGACCAGGTCCTCCTCGCCGGCCGCGAAGTCCAGGGGGACCTGCGCACCGGACGAGAGGAGGCGGCCCAGCCTGCCCTCGGCGCGGACCGATTCGTGCAGCTCGCCGCTGAGGAAGGTGTCGTCGTCGGCCCGCTGGGGCCGGTCCATCAGCGGCCACACCCACGCGATGTCGACGGAGGGCACGTCGTCCCCTCCGGAGCCCGTGTAGGGGAGGAACGTGTACTGGGAGCCGATGACACCGCCGTCCCCGTCGACCGCTTCGACCACGAGCGGGTACACGCCGTAGGACGAGAGGTCCAGGTCCTCGACCGGGACGCTCAGCGAGTACTCCTCGGAGGCCTCGGGCGGCAGTGCGGAGGCGACCTCCTCGTCCGGGCCGGGAGCGTTGGGCTGCCAGCCGTCCCCCGAGGCGAACTCGTCCAGCTCGTCGCGGTTGGTGAACGGGTGCCGGGAGTACCTGACCCGGACCGTCACGTCGCGCACGCTGTCCGCGGTGGTGTTGGTCACCTCGCCCGCGATCCGCAGGGTGCTGTCCTCGCGGACCGCGTCCGGTGTGATGCGCTCGACGACGAGCGGCTCGACGGAGCCGTCGTCCTCGGGGTCCGCCAGCGCGGGTGAGTGCGCGGCCGGTATCGGGAGCAGCGCGGTGGTCATGGCCATGACCACCGTCGCGGAGGCAATTCGACGCAACGCTTGACCGGTTTCCTGATTCGGGTCCAGGTGGCCGTCCCGCCGGGGAACACGGTGAAGGGGCGGAGACGCTCGGGGTGCCCGCACGGCGCACACGGCGTACGCGGGTCGGGTGGGCGCGAGATGACCGCGGTCCTACCACTCCACCCGAAGATACCGTCTTCGCTGTCCGTCGGGTCGGGGGAGGACCACCGCGTGGTGCTCGGCGGAGGGGCCACTCTTTCATCAAACGGGTGCGCTCCACCAGAGCCGGGGCCGACCTGTGGACGACCCGGCCCGGCCGGGGGCCGCGGGACGATTCGCAGTTTGGACCGACGGCCGCCTAATCTGCGTGGTGTGCCGAACACAGAGTTTTCGAGTGAGAACGACGCCGACCAGCGGCCGGAGGCCGGGACGGTCCCGGGACCGGGGTCGCTGAACGGTACCCGGCGCGCGGCGATCACCGCGCTGGCGGAGGCCGTGCAGCCGGTATCGGACGAGCTCGGCGCCCGTTTCGCGTCGCACGGACAGCAGCTCGCCCTCGTCGGCGGCCCGGTCCGCGACGCGCTCCTCGGCAGGCGCTCCAACGACGTCGACCTGACCACCGACGCGGTCCCCTCGCGCATCCTGGAGCTGGTGGACGGCTGGGCCGACTCCGTGTGGACGGTCGGCATCGAGTTCGGCACGGTGGGCCTGCGCAAGGGGGGCCACCAGCTGGAGATCACGACCTACCGCAGCGAGTCCTACTCGCCCAAGTCCCGCAAACCCGAAGTGGCCTACGGCACGGACATCCACGACGACCTGTTCCGGCGCGACTTCACCGTCAACGCGATGGCCGTGCGCCTGCCGGAACTGGAGTTCGTGGACCCCTTCGGCGGGCTCGCCGACCTCGAGGCGGGCGTGCTGCGCACACCGGGCCGCCCGGAGGACTCCTTCAGCGACGACCCGCTGCGCATCATGCGCGCGGTGCGCTTCGCCGCGCAGCTCGGCTTCACGCTCGCGCCGGAGGTCGCCGAGGCGGCCCGCGGCATGGCCGACCGCCTGTCCATCGTCTCCGCCGAGCGGGTCCGGGACGAGCTGACCAAGCTCATGGTCAGCCCCGACCCGCGCCGCGGCATCGAGCTGATGGTGGACCTGGGCATCGCCGAGTACGTGCTCCCGGAGATCCCCGGGCTCCGCCTGGAGATCGACGAGCACCACCGGCACAAGGACGTGTACGAGCACTCGCTCACCGTCCTCGACCAGGCCCTCGACCTGGAGCGTTCCCGTGGCCACGAGCCCGACCTGGTGCTGCGCCTGGCCGCGCTGCTGCACGACGTCGGCAAGCCCAAGACGCGCGAGTTCGAGGGAGGGGGCCGGGTCACCTTCCACCACCACGAGGTGGTGGGGGCGTCGATGAGCCGCAAGCGGCTCACCGCCCTGCGCTTCCCCAAGGACGTCGTCTCCGACGTGTCCACGCTGGTCGGGCTGCACCTGCGCTTCCACGGCTACGGCAAGGGCGAGTGGACGGACTCCGCGGTGCGCCGCTACGCCCGCGACGCGGGGTCCCAGCTGGAGCGGCTGCACATCCTCACCCGGGCCGACTGCACCACCCGCAACCGCCGCAAGGCGGCGGCGCTGTCGAAGGCCTACGACGACATCGAGCGGCGCATCGGGAAGCTGGCCGAGCAGGAGGAGCTGGACCGCATCCGCCCCGACCTCGACGGCAACGAGATCCAGGAGGTCCTGGGCCTCTCGCCGGGGCCCGTGGTCGGCAAGGCGTACCGCTTCATGCTGGAGCTGCGCCTGGAGAACGGGCCGATGGGCAAGGAGGAGGCGGCGGCGGAGCTGCGCGCCTGGGCGGCGGAACACCTCTAGGGAGTGTTCCGCGGGGATCAGCGGTGCGGCTTCACCGCGGTCACGGCCATCGCCATGCCGAACACCCGCAGTGGGGTGCCCTCCAGGCCGTCGGACAGGGACTGGAGCCCGCGGGTCCGGCGGTCGAACGGCGGCATCACGTAGTCGACGGCGCGCATGCTCAGCCCGACCGCGCGCAGCAGCCGGCCCATCTCCTGGGTGGTGAAGGAGCGCGCGTCCGACATGCGCTCGTGGAGCGGCCGGACCCAGGGCAGGAACGGCGCCGTCAGGGCGGACCTGCGCCTGCGCCCCCACAGCACCCCGTGGGTCTCGAACGGGAACCACCGGTTGGGCGTGGTGAGGGAGAGCGCCCCGCCGGGCTTGAGGACGCGGTGGATCTCCGCGAGGCTGCCCTCCACGTCCTCGATGTGCTCGACCACCTCGAACGCCGTGACCCGGTCGAAGGTGTGGGCGTCGAAGGCCAGCGAGTCGGCGGACATCTTGTGGAGGCCGATCCGGTCCTCGAACCCGGTGCCCGCGATCCTGGCGGCGAACGCGTCGAGGCGGCCGGGCTCGACGTCGATGGCGTCCACGCGCACGTAGCCCTGGGCGAGTTCGACGGTGTACGTGCCGTCCCCGCACCCCACGTCCAGCAACCGGTCGCCGCGGACGGGCAGCTGCCGGGACACCGCCCCGATCCGCTTGGTCACCCCGCGCGCCCCGAAGGCGCCGGAGGGGTTCCCGGGGCCCAGCTCGCCGCCCATGGCGCACCATCCCTGTGTGTCGACAAGTCTTTTCCGGGACACTACAACACGTGACTCAGTCGTCACGGACAGATCGGGCGGTGTGCGTCCGGCCCGGCCGGGGCGCCGTCCTCCCCGGCCGTGCCGGGGGGCCGTGCCGACTCGTCGACCCGTCGATCCGTCGACTCGTCGCCATGTCACCACGTCGACACGTGTGCGGCCCGGCGGACACGGCGGCCCCGGAGGCGGGCCGGCCGGGGAGTGATCCCCGTCCTTGTCGTGCCGGGCGGCAGCGGGGGAGACTGGCGCGGTGACCATCACCACCTGGTACCTGGAGTCCACCGACCCCGCCGACCTGCGCCCCGCGCGGGAGCCCGGGGCGGACGTGACGTTCTCCCGGGCCGAGATCCCCAGCCCCGTGCTGAGCCGGTTCATGCACGGCGGTGAGGTCGGCGGCGACTGGGAGGCGGCCGACGGGCTCGGCCTCTCGGCCGAGCAGTGGCGGGAGTGGGTCGACCACCCGGGGCGCGAGACCTGGGTCCTGTACGAGGAGGACACCCCCGCGGGCTACGCGGAGCTGGACGCCCAGCCCGACGGGGCGGTGGAGATCGCCTACCTCGGGCTCGTGCCCGGCTTCCTCGGCAGGGGGATGGGCGGGCACATGCTCACGCTGGCCATCGAACGCGCCTGGGACCTGGCCGGGCGCTGGCCGGACCGGGACCCGACCCGGCGGGTGTGGCTGCACACCTGCTCCCTCGACGGGGAGCACGCGCTGGCCAACTACCTGGCCCGCGGCCTCCGCGTCTACGAGGAGACCACGGAGCACGGCTGACGGGGAGCCGGTCGCGCCGGGTCGGCACGTCGACAGGTCCCCCTGTCGACATGTCGCCGGAACGCCGGGGCGTGGTCCGCGGACGCTCTCGGCGGGCCCGGCGCCCGCGGACCCGGAACGGTCCGCGGAACACGCCCTACGCCGCCTCCCGCACGGCCTCCGGCCCCGGGACGCGGAAGCCGCGCACCACCCAGGCGGCGGCCGCCGCCGTGTAGGCGGTCGCCATGCCCGCGACCACCGGCACGCTGATCCCCGAGGGCGGGACCAGTGCGGCGGCCAGGGCCGCGCCCAGGACGAACGTCGCGTTGAAGAGCACGTCGTACACCGAGAACACCCGTCCCCGGAACGCGTCGTCGACATGTCGCTGGACCAGGGTGTCGACGGTGACCTTGACCCCCTGGGAGACGAAGCCGAGCACGAACGCGGCCACGGGGAACAGCGCGGCGGAGAACGGCAGGCCGAACACGACCAGGGCCGCGGCCGCCACCGCCAGCTGGAGGGCGATCCAGCTCCCGGCCGCCATCCGGGCCGTCGCCCAGGGAGTCGCCACGGCGCCCAGGAAGAACCCCGCCGCCAGGAGCCCGGCCGACACCGAGAATCCGGCGAGCCCGGCCACGCCGCCGTCGGCGAACGCGTTGTTGTACAGGAGCAGCGTCAGCAGGGTCGAGACGCCGAACAGGACCCGGTGGACGCCGATGGTGGCGAGGGCGTCCCTCGGGGCGGGGCGCTCCCAGATGTGCCGTACCCCGGACGCCATGCCCCGCGCCGCGCTGCGGACGGCGTCCGCGACCTCGGCGGGTTCGCGCTCCAGGTGCGGCCCCAGCTCCCGGCGGCCCAGGGTGAGGGAGACGAGCGCGGCGCCGGCGAAGCCGAGCGCGGCGACGAGGAGGATCAGCCCCGTCCCGAGCGCTGCCCCGCCGCCGACGAGGCCGACGGCCAGGCCCGCCCCGGTCCCGAGGGAGCTGGCCGCGGTGCCGCAGGTCGGCGTGACGGCGTTGGCCATCATCAGCTTCTCGCGGGGCACGACGTAGGGCAGGCCGGCGGAGAGGCCGGACAGGAAGAAGCGGTTGACACTCAGCACCAGGAGCGCCGCGACGAAGAAGGCCGGCCCCTCGCCCCCGGACACCAGGAGGGCGCTCACGGCCGCGAGCGCGGCCTTGGCCAGGGAGGACAGGAGGAGGACCTGGCGGCGGGGCCACCGGTCGATGAGGACCCCGGCGAACGGCGCCACCACCGAGAACGGCAGGAGCAGGACGGCGAAGGCCGCCGCGACGGCGCCCGCGCTCGTGTGCTGCTCGGGGTTGAAGAAGACGAAGCCGGCCAGCCCGGCCTGGTAGATCCCGTCGGAGAACTGCGAGACCAGCCGGGTACCGAAGAGGCGGCGGAACCGCGGGCCCCGCAGGACCGCGCGCAGATCACCGAAGAAGGACACCGGACCAGGGTAGGGCGTGCCCGGGGCCGGGGCCCCGGGCAGCCGCCCCACACCGGTGGCTACTCGCCCGCGATGAAGCTCTCGACCTTGTCGTGGGCCTCGGCGTCGCTGTACTGGACGGGCGGGGACTTCATGAAGTAGGAGGAGGGCTCCAGGATCGGGCCGCCGATCCCGCGGTCCTTGGCGATCTTCGCGGCGCGGACGGCGTCGATGATGATGCCCGCGGAGTTGGGGGAGTCCCAGACCTCCAGCTTGTACTCCAGGTTGAGGGGGACGTCGCCGAACGCGCGCCCCTCCAGGCGGATGTACGCCCACTTGCGGTCGTCGAGCCACGGCACGTGGTCCGACGGGCCGATGTGCACGGAGCCGGCCTTGAGCTCGTGGGGGATCTGCGAGGTGACGGACTGCGTCTTGGAGATCTTCTTGGACTCCAGGCGCTCACGCTCCAACATGTTCTTGAAGTCCATGTTGCCGCCGAAGTTCAGCTGGTAGGTGCGGTCGACGATCACGCCCCGGTCCTCGAACAGCTTGGACAGCACCCGGTGGGTGATGGTCGCGCCGATCTGCGACTTGATGTCGTCGCCGATGATCGGGACGCCGGCCCGGGTGAACTTGTCGGCCCACTCGGGGTCGGAGGCGATGAACACCGGGAGGGCGTTGACGAAGGCGACGCCCGCGTCGATCGCGCACTGGGCGTAGAACTTCCCGGCCTCGTCGGAACCCACGGGGAGGTAGGAGACGAGGACGTCGGCCTTGGCGGCCTTGAGGGCCGCGACCACGTCGACGGCGTCCTCGGGGGACTCCTGGATGATCTCGCGGTAGTACTTGCCGAGGCCGTCGTAGGTGGGGCCGCGCATGACGGTGACGCCGGTCGGCGGCACGTCGCAGATCTTGATGGTGTTGTTCTCGCTGGCCGTGATGGCGTCGGCCAGGTCGTGCCCCACCTTCTTGGCGTCCACGTCGAAGGCGGCGACGAACTCGATGTCACTCACGTGGTACGGCCCGAACTGCACATGCATGAGGCCGGGCACCCGGGACTCGGGGTTGGCGTCCTTGTAGTAGTGAACGCCCTGCACGAGCGATGCCGCACAGTTGCCGACGCCCACGACGGCTACACGTACCGAACCCATTGGTCCTTGCTCCTTCTTCTCCGCGAACATGGATTCCACAGCGCACGGCGACGGCCCCGCGCCGGAGGCGGTCGGGTTCGTCGTCCTGCGTTCGTCTTCCGTATGTGGTCAGCAGCGAACACGGCGTTTCTGTTCCCCCGTGGGCGGCTGTCGACCGCCGGGGAGAGAACATGCATGTATGGCTGTTTTGTTCAGCTATGACTCTATCTCCGCCCGATCGGGGGACCGCATGGCGCACCGCCGACACGGCCGCCCGGCGACGCCCGGACCCCCTCCGTCCAGCGGATATCCGGAGACACTGGGGGCAAAATCTCACACACTGCCCCCGACCTGCGCGAACGAGGTCCCCGAGCGGGGCGCGGACACGGCCCCTTTGCCTGCCGGCGTTCGGTTCCCGCGCCCTGAACAGGCGCGACGGGCGGTTTCGGACACAACATGGCCAGGTGTCCCATGGCGCGCGATACCCTCGCGCGTGGGTTGTGCTATACCGTTCCATCGCTCTAACGTGACCTTTGATTTGCGTGCGTAGCCGGTAGAGCCCCCGGACGGAGCCCCCGCCGCGGTGACGTCCCGTCGGCACAGAGCACCGACGAGCGGGCAGCGCTCCCGCAGGCCAACGATCAGGAGGATGAAGCGGCTAACGTCTTCGCGACCTGTTGAAAACCCCGAACCGCCTCTGTGCGTCCCTTTTATCAAGCCTTGAACGACCGGTGAGGAGGCGGACGCGGCCCCGCGGGGCCGATTCGCCCAGGTCGCCCGAGGAACAGGTCGCGGATCACCGATCCCCCAGGGGGACCGTCCCCCCGTTTCCACCAAGGAATCGTCAGGCCGACCGGCCGTGAGAGGCAATCGAGGACCACGTGAGTACCGAACGACGACGGAATGCCGACGGCGGCCGTCGCCGGGCCGATGGCCCGGGCGACGGTCCACGGGGCGAGGGCGGAAGGCGCAGGGCCGACGGCCCGCCGCCGGGTGACCACCAGTCCGGAGGCCGGCGTCGATCGGGTTCCGGTGGCGGCGCCCGCCGTGGCGACGGCGGGGCCGAGCGCCCGCGCCGTCCGCGCCCCCCCGAGAACGAGGCGCGCTCCGAGGGCCAGGGCGGCCGCCGCAGAGCCGAGGGCGAACGCCCCCGCCGCCCCGAGGGGCAGCGCAGGCGCCCCGAGGACGGCGACCGGCCCCGCAGGCGACCCGAGGGAGACCGGCCCCGCAGGCCGGAGGACGGCGACCGGCCCCGGCGCCGCCCCGAGGGAGAGCGCGGCGGACGCCCCGAGGGTCAGCGCCGCCGCCCCCCCGAGAACGAGGCGCGCTCCGGCGGACGCCGCAGGGCGGGCAGCGGTCCCCGCGACCCCCGCGACCGGGACCGCGAGCACGGATCGCGCTCGGAGAGCTTCCTCAGTTTCTTCGAGAAGAACGGACACACCGTGGTGCCCTCGGCAAGCCTCATCGCCGAAGACCCCACGCTGCTGCTGGTCCCCGCAGGC
>NZ_JBEXSY010000094.1:0-20507 GCF_040613895.1 Nocardiopsis sp. NPDC006198
CGAACACGAACCACAGGTTCATGCCGCCCATCTCCTCGACCCAGCGGTGTTCGCGGGAGTCGAGCCAGACGACCTGGTCGCACCCCTTCTCGTCCACGATCACCCGGTCGCCCGGGACGACCTGCCCGTCCAGCACCATGCGCGAGAGGCGGTTGCCGACGGTGCGCTGGATCGTGCGCGCCAGCGGCCGGGCGCCGTACGCGGGCTGGTACCCGTGCTCGGCCAGCCACGCGACCGCCTCGTCGGTGAACCGCACCGTGATGTCCTTGGCCCTGAGCCGCTGTTCGAGGCTCTCCAGCATGAGCCGGGTGATCTGGGCCAGCTCCTCGTTCCCGAGCTGCTTGAAGACGATGACCTCGTCGATCCGGTTGACGAACTCGGGCCGGAACTCCTCGCGCAGCCGCCGCATCACCCGCTGCTCGGTGTCGGGGTCCATCTGGCCGTCGGCGGTGAACCCCATCGGGCCGCCGCCGGTGATCGCCTCCGACCCCAGGTTGCTGGTCATGACGACCACCGTGTTGCGGAAGTCCACCGTCCGTCCCTGGCCGTCGGTCAGCCGTCCGTCGTCCAACAGCTGCAGCAGCAGGTTGAACACGTCCGGGTGCGCCTTCTCGATCTCGTCCAGCAGGAGCACGGAGTAGGGGTTGCGGCGCACCGCCTCGGTGAGCTGGCCCGCCTCCTCGTAGCCGACGAACCCGGGAGGCGCGCCGGTCAGGCGGCTGGTGGTGTGCCGCTCCTGGAACTCGCTCATGTCGATGCGCACCATGGCGTCCTCGGACCCGAACAGGGCCTCGGCCAGTGCCCGGGCCAGCTCCGTCTTGCCCACGCCGGTCGGCCCCAGGAACAGGAAGCTGCCCACCGGCCGGTCGGGGTCGCCCAGCCCGGCCCTGGAGCGGCGGATCGCCTCGGAGACCGCCGTGACCGCCTCGTTCTGGCCGATCACCCGCGTGTGCAGCACCTCCTCCAGGTTGACCAGCCGGTCCCGCTCCTCCTGGGTGAGCTGGGAGACCGGGATGCCGGTGCTGCGGGAGACCACGTCGGCGATGTCGTCGCCGGTCACCTCCGGCACCGCGGAGCCGGTGCCGCGGGCCTGGTGGATCGAGCTCCGGGCGGCGGAGATCTCGTCGCGCACCGCCGACGCCCGCTCGTAGTCCTCCTCCTGGACCGCCCTGTCCTTCTGCTCCTCCAGCTCCCTGAGCCTCTTCTCCAGGTCCCGCAGGGAGGAGCTGGAGGTCTTCAGTCGCAGCCGCACCCGGGCGCCCGCCTGGTCGACCAGGTCGATGGCCTTGTCCGGCAGGAACCTGTCGGTGACGTAGCGGTCCGACAGCTCGGCCGCCGCGACCAGGCTCTCGTCGCTGAACCGCACCTGGTGGTGGGCCTCGTAGCGGTCGCGCAGGCCGCGCAGGATCTCGACGGTGTCCTCCACCGACGGCTCGGGCACCTGGATCGGCTGGAAGCGGCGTTCGAGCGCGGCGTCCTTCTCGATGTTCTTGCGGTACTCGTCCACCGTGGTCGCGCCGATGACGTGCAGCTCGCCGCGGGCGAGCGCGGGCTTGAGCATGTTCCCGGCGTTCATCGACCCCTCGGCGGCCCCGGCGCCCACGATCGTGTGGATCTCGTCGATGAAGATGAGCAGGCCCTCGGACTGCGCGCGGATCTCGTCCACGATCGCGGTCAGGCGCTCCTCGAAGTCGCCCCGGTAGCGCGTGCCCGCCACGATCCCGGCCAGGTCGAGCTGGACCAGGCGGCGCCCGCGCAGGGTCTCGGGGACGTCGTCGTCGAAGATGCGCTGGGCGATGCCCTCGGCGATCGCGGTCTTGCCCACGCCGGGGTCGCCGATGAGCACCGGGTTGTTCTTGCGGCGCCGGGCGAGCACCTCGATGCACTGCTCGACCTCGTCGTCGCGGCCCACGACCGGGTCCAGGCGCCCCTCGCGGGCCAGCGCCGTCATGTCGGTGCCGTACTCGTCCAGGGTGGGCGTGGCCGAGGGCTCCTCCTCGCCCCGGTCGGCGGCGGGCACGGGACCCGCGGCCTTCTGCAGTGCGGGCGGCGTGATCCCGGAGTCGCGCATGAGCTGGCTCACCGGGCTGTCGGGGTTGACCGCCAGGGCGAACAGCAGGTGCTCGGGCGTGATGCTGGAACTGCCGGTGGCCCGCGCGATCTGGAGCGCGTCCAGCAGGGCCCTCTTGGCGGACGGGGTGAGCCTGGCCGACCCGCGCACCGTCCGGGGCGCCTGCGCCACCGCCTGGTCGATCACCGCGGTGAGCTGGTCGGTGTTGGCGTCGGTGCGGCCCATCAGCTCGCGCGTGGGCTGGTGGCGCAGCAGGGACCACAGCAGGTGGACCGTGTCCACGTCGGCGCCGCCGGCCTCCAGGGCACGGCGCACCGCGGCGTCGGCCACCTCCTGGGCCTCGACGCTCATCAGCTTGGACAGGTCCACGCGGCGGACCGGGCCCCGGGCCCCGAGGAACCGGGCCAGGAACTCGTCGAAGGACCCGGGGTCGCTGCCGCGGTCGTCGGGAAAGTCGTGTGTCATCTCGTCTCGTCCCCCGTGCGTGTGGTGGCGTGCCATCGCCAAGTAGTTGCTCGGCAACTCTACGTGAATGACCCTGAATCGGGCGTCAGTGTCCTCCGGTGTGGCCGGGCCGTCGGGGTCCGCGGCCACCGGCCCTCCGGCCGTGCCCGGCGCCCTTCCGGCGTGTGCGCGACGATCGCCCCCCTCCTCGGATCCGGTGCCGCCACGGCAGTGCCGCCACGGCAGTGCCGACACGGCCGTCGGCGGGGCCGCCGGTACCGCCGCGGCGATCGCGGGAGCGCCCCCGGGTCGGGCTCCGGTGGGTGCGGTCCGGCGCACCGCCGGTCCCACGCTACCCAGCAGGGCCGGACCCGATGCCTGTCCCCTTCCGGCGGTCGACCCCCGCCCGCCTCCAGGTCTTCCCGGCGGCGGGCGCGAACACGCCGGTGGGCGCGAGGGGGGTGTCGGCGGCTGTCGCGCGGCACGCCTCCGAGCCACGTCGCGGCGCACCTGCGCAACTCCAGAGGCGTGGCTTGTTACTCTGAGTGACCATTGTCGTTTCCATCGGAGGAGTCACATGAGCCGTGTCCTGGCAACCCTGGCCCTGTCCGCCGCCCTGGTGGGGGCCGCGATCGCCCCCGCTGCCGCTGCCGCTGAAGACCACGCCGGCATGGGGGTCCTGACCGACGTCATCCCCGCCGTCCTCTTCGGCGGCACGACCTCCCAGGCCTGACGGGGGAGCGCCCGCACGACCGGTCCCGCCGACTCGTCGGCGGGACCGGTCGCGTTTCCGACGCCTTCCGCCCGGCCCGCCCTCCCCGGCGCGACCGCGCCCTCCGGCGCCCCGCGCGCGGCCCCCCGGCGCCCGGATTCCCGGCCCCGACGGCACTCCGCCCGCACCTCCTCCCGGTTCGGGCGCGCTCCTCGTCGTCACCCGGGGTCACGCTGTCGTCGCCTTCTGGTCGCCTCCACTTCTGGAAAAAATAATTAATTAGTATTTATTCTTGACGTTACCTGCGTCACGGTGGCATGCTCTCAGCGAGCAACAGAGGTGTCCGCGCAGGTGAGAGCGGGCGCTGACATACCAGGGAGGTCCCCCATGGAGAGACGACCGCGGCGCTTCCGCGGGCGCGCGCTCGCCGCACTGGCGGTAGCCGTGTGCGCGGTGACGCTCGCAGGGTGCGCCGGAGGAAGACTCGGCGAGGACGGCCGCATCGGCGTCGTCTACATGGACGCCCAGGGCTACTACGCCGGGGTCCGCCAGGGCATGCAGGACCACGCCGAGGAGTCCGGGCGCGAACTCCAGCTCCTCGAGCTCAACGCCCGCGGCGACGCCTCCGAGGAGAGCACCTTCGTGGACGTGACCGCCTCCGCGGGCGTCGACGTGCTCGTCCTGTCCCCGGTCTCGGCCACCGCCTCCATCCCCGCCCTGCGGCTGGCCCACGAGAGCGGCATCCCCGTCGTCTGCTACAACACCTGCATCGAGGACGAGGCCGCCCGCGAGTACGTCACCTCCTACATCCTCGGCGACCCGCACGAGTTCGGCCGCCTGCTGGGCGAGGCCGCCGCGGAGCACTTCGAGGCCGAGAAGGTCGACGACCCCAAGATCGCCGTCCTCAACTGCGAGTTCGTCGAGGTGTGCGTCCAGCGGCGCGAGGGCTTCGAGGAGGCGCTCTTCGACCGCCTCCCGGACGCCGAGATCGTCGCCAACCAGCAGGGCGCCACCATCGACGAGGCCGTCGACGTGGGCGAGCGCGTCCTCACCGCCCACCCCGACCTCGACGCCTTCTACGGCGAGGCCGGCGGAGCCACCATGGGCGCGGTCCGCGCCGTGAACAGCAGGGGCCGCGACGGCGACGTCGTCGTCTTCGGCAGCGACATGTCCACCGACGCCGCCCGCGCCCTGGCCGACCACACGGTCCTCAAGGCCAACGTCGACATCTCCGGCATCGCGGTGGGCCGCATGGCCGGGCAGACGGTCGAGGACATCATCGCGGGCGAGGAGGGCGGCGAGTTCGTCACCAACGCCCCCATCGACCTCTACACCACGCCGGAGGACGGCTCCCGGTGGCTGGAGGAGCACCCGGACGGCATCCCGTGACCGGAGACCCGCACCCCAGCCATCCCACCCGTCCCACCAGTGGAGCACCCATGAGCGACACCTCCCCGGTAGCGGCCGACGCGCCGGTCGTGGCCCGCACCCGGGCCGCCACCAAGACCTACCCCGGGGTCAAAGCCCTGGACGGCGCCGACTTCGAGGTCCGCGCCGGAGAGGTCCGCGCGCTGCTCGGCCGCAACGGAGCCGGAAAGTCCACCCTCATCCGCATGCTCTCCGGGGTGGAGACCCCGGATACGGGCGAGGTCGAGATCGACGGCACGCCCCTCGGGGAGGGCGGCGTCCGCCGGGCCGCCGAGCTCGGCGTGGGCACCGTCTACCAGGAGCTCAGCCTGGTCCCGCAGCTGTCCGCCGCCGAGAACCTCTACCTCGGGACGTGGCCCACCGCCGCCGGGCGCGTCGACCACGCCGCCATCAGGAACGGCGCCCGCGAGGCCTTCGCCGAACTCGGCGTCGACATCGACCCCGCCGCCGCGGCCGGCGACCTGCCCCTCGCCCAGCAGCAGCTCGTGGAGATCGCGCGCGCCCTGCGCTCGCGCCCCCGCCTGCTCATCCTGGACGAGCCGACCAGCGCCCTCGCCGCGGGCGAGGCCGACATCGTCCTGGAGGCGGTCACGCGCGTCGCCGCGAGCGGCGTCGGCGTCATCTACGTCAGCCACCGCCTGGACGAGATCCGCCGCGTCGCCGACACCGTCACGGTCATGCGCGACGGGACCGTCGTGGAGACCGTCCCCGTCAAGGGGGCCACCACCGCCCGGATCGTCTCCCTCATGCTCGGCCACGACGAGCAGGAGCAGGAGAGGCCCGGCGGTAAAGTCGACCGCTCCGGGACCCCGCTGCTGTCCGTGCGGGGCCTGTCCGTCCCGCCCAAGGTCGGCGACGTCTCCTTCGACGTCCACCCCGGCGAGGTCCTGGGCCTGGGCGGGCTGATGGGCTCCGGCCGCACCGAGATCCTGCGCGCGCTGGCCGGCTTCACCCCCGCCACCGGGACGATCGAGGTCGAGGGCACGCCCGTCGCCAGGCCCACGCCGCGGACCATGAAGCGCCTCGGCGTCGGCATCACGCCCGAGGACCGCAAGGGCGAGGGCGTCGTCCCGCTCCTCGGCGTCTCCGAGAACATGGTGATGACCTGGTTCGGCGGCGCCTCCAGGGCGGGCACGGTCCTGCCCTCCCGGGTGTCGGCCATCGGCGGCGGGCTCATCGAGCGCTTCTCCATCAAGGCCGCCCGCCCCGACACACCGATCGTCAACCTCAGCGGCGGCAACCAGCAGAAGGCCGTCATCGGCCGCTGGCTGCACGCCGGGAGCCGCATCCTGCTCCTGGACGAGCCCACGCGGGGCGTGGACGTCGAGGCCAAGGCCCAGATCTACCGCATCGTGCGCGAACTGGCCGCCACGGGCGCGGCGGTCGTCTTCGTCTCCAGCGAACTGGAGGAGCTGCCCCTCGTGTGCGACCGCGTGCTCGCGCTGCGCGGCGGACGCCTCGAAGGCGAGTTCACCGGCGACGACATCACCCTGGACAACATCATGGCCGCCGCGATGGCGGCGTGAACGGCGAGGAACTATGACCACCACCACCCAGGTCACCGGCGAGGCGGTCTCCGCCCGCGGCGACCTCATCGGCCGCTTCGGCCCCCGTCTCAACGAGATCGGCCTGCTGGCCGCCATCGTGCTCCTCTACGTCGTGCTCGGCTCCACGGCCGCCGGGTTCCTGAGCCTGGACAACCAGCTCGGACTCCTGCGCAACGCCGCGATGATCGGCATCGCCGCCTGGGGCGTCACCCTGGTGATCGTCGCCGGCGAGATCGACATCAGCATCGGCCCGGCGGTCGCCTTCGCGTCCGTCATCGTCGCCAAGGGCGCCACCGAGTGGAACATCGGCGTGGGCGGGGCGATCGTCCTCACCCTCGTGATGGGCGTCCTGTGGGGAGCCCTCGCCGGGTGGCTGCGCGCCCGGTTCAACGTCCCCTCGTTCATCACCACGCTCGGACTGTGGAGCGTCCTGGGCGGCCTCGCCCTCTACATGACCGACGCCCTGCCCGTCCCGCTCCCCGAGAGCGCAGTGTTCGACGTCCTGGGCGGATCGGTCCTGGGCGTGCCGACCTCCGCGGTGATCATGCTGGTCCTGTTCGCGGTCTTCGCGTACGTCTCCCGCTACACCGCCTACGGCCGCTCCGTCTTCGCCACCGGCGGCAACGCCGCTGCCGCCCGGCTCGCCGGGATCAACGTCTCCCGGGTGCGGATCGCGCTGTTCGCCACGACCGGCCTGCTCGCCGCCATCACCGGCGTGCTCATGGCGGCCCGCCTGGGGTCGGGCAACGGCGGCGCCGCCGCCGGGCTGGAGTTCGACGTCATCGCCGCCGTCGTCATCGGCGGCACCGCCCTGGCGGGCGGGCGCGGCTCGCTCGGCGGGACCTTCCTCGGCGTCATCTTCATCACCGTCATCGCCAACGGGCTGGTCCTGCTCGGGGTCAACTCGTTCTTCCAGGACGTGGTGCGCGGCCTCATCATCGTGGCGGCCGTCCTCGTCAACGTCATCATCAGCAGGCGCGAGTCCGCCCACAGACTCACCTAGCGGAGCGCCCGCGGGACCGCACGGTCCCGCGGGCGCCCCACCCGAGCCGGGGCGGCCCGCCACACCGCCCCGGCCGTATGCCGTCCGCACGAAGAAACGGGGGAGACCCATGAACGCGACCACCGAACCGCTCCCGGACACCATGCCCGGGGTGCGCCTGCCCGGCGACTCCACCGCCGTCCTCGACACCCTGCCCGTGCCCGAGCCCGGCCCCGGGCAGGTCCTGCTGCGGGTCGGCGCGTCCGGCATCTGCGGCAGCGACATCGGGTTCATCTACCACGAGCACAAGACCCACCGGGGCGTCGACGGCCCCGCCTACCGCGGCGTGGTCGCCGGCCACGAGCCCTCCGGCACCGTCGTGCAGGCGGGCCCGGGCTGCCGCCGCTTCGGCGCCGGGGACCGCGTCATCGTCTACCACATCGCCGGCTGCGGGCTCTGCGACAACTGCCGCCGCGGGTTCATGATCAGCTGCACCGACCCCTCCCGCGCGGCCTACGGGTGGCAGCGCGACGGCGGCCACGCCCGCTACCTGCTGGCCGACGAGTCCACCTGCGTGCCCCTCCCCGACGAGCTGTCGTTCGTGGACGGGGCCCTCATCGCGTGCGGGTTCGGCACCGCCTACGAGGGGCTGCGCCGCATCGCGGTCAACGGCGACGGCGACCTCCTCGTCGTCGGACTGGGCCCCGTCGGGCTGGCCGCCGGCATGATCGGCCGCGGCATGGGCGCCGCCCGCGTCATCGGCGTCGAACCCTCGCAGGTGCGCCGCGACTGGGCCGCCGGCCTCGGCGTCTTCGACGCCCTGGCCTCGCCCGAGGAGGCCGCCGAGACGGTCGGCCGCGCCACCGGCGGACGCGGCGCGGCCACCGTCATCGACTGCTCCGGATCGCGCCCCGGCCGCTCCCTGGCGCTGGAGAACGCCGCCGAGTGGGGGCGCGTGTCCCTGGTGGGCGAGGGCGGGACCCTGGAGACGGAGGTCTCCGACACCCTGCTGCACAAGCAGCTCACCCTGTACGCGTCCTGGGTGACCTCCCTGCCCGCCATGGCCGAGCTGGCGCAGAACCTGGTGCGGTGGGGGCTGAGCCCCGAGCGCGTGGTCTCGGACCGCTTCGCGCTGGCCGACGCGGACGAGGCCTACCGGCTCGCCGCGGGCGGCAGCCGGGGCAAGGTCGTCCTGGTGGACGGGGACCGGTCGTGACCGGGGCCGTCACGGTCGAGCGCGACGCCTCCGGGGCGCACGAGCTCGTCGTCCTCGACAACGGACTGCTCAGGGTGACGGCCGCACCCGCGCTGGGCGGGCGGATCCTGTCCGTCCGCCACCTCGGGCGCGAGCACCTGTACCGCAACCCGCGCCTGCTGGGGGAGGACCTCCAGCCGCTCCCGGGCGTCGTGCTCGGCCCGGTCGGCGGGCCGATGAGCGCGTGGCACAACGTGGGCGGCGACAAGACGTGGCCCGCGCCCCAGGGGTGGGACGGCCCCGGCCAGTGGGCCGGACCGCCCGACCCGGTCCTGGACTCGGGGGCCTACGCCGCCGAGACCTCCACGGCCCCGGACGGCTCGGCCACCCTCACCATGACCAGCGGCGACGACCCGCGCTCGGGGCTGCGCCTGGTCCGGCGCCTGACCCTGGAGCCGGGGGCCTCCGGCTACCGCCTGGAGCTGGAGGCGGTCAACGCCTCCGGGGTCCCGCGCGAGTGGGCCCTGTGGAACGTCACCCAGATCGACGGCGGCGACGGACCCGGCGGCGCGGACGGCGGGACGCCCGCTGACGCGCGCGGCCACGGGGTCTACGTCGGTGTGCGCGGCGGGGGCCCGCACACCGTGCCCCTGGTCGCGGGCGACGCCAACCCCGCGACCGCCGAGCACACCCCCTCGGTGGTGCGCGTGCCCGCGCAGGACGTCGTCGGCAAGGTCGGCTTCCCCACCGCCTCGGGCTGGCTGGCCCACGTGGGCGCGGCCGGCACCCTCACCCAGCGCTTCGCCGTGGACGAGGGCGCGGCCTACCCCGACGAGGGGTCGCGGGTCGAGGTGTGGCTGGAGTACCCCGTCGAGCAGCCCCTGGAGCACCTGGGCGGCCTGCGCCCCGTCGACAGGGTGGTCGAGTGCGAGGCGCTGGGCCCGCTCACCGTCATCGCCCCGGGCGCGAGCACCGCCCTCACCGTCGAGTTCGGCTTCGGCACGACCGCCGGACCCGTCCTGGGGGTGACCCCGCAGGGCTACTGGTCGCAGCCGTCCGGCCCCGGGGCCGGACCGGACACGGACCCGTCCCCTCCCGCGGTCTTCACGGCCCTGCGGGAGGGAACACACGACGGGGGCGCCCCGGCGGGGGAGCCCGCAGGACCCCGGCCGGAAACCGCCCACGGCCCCGGCACGCCCGCGTCCGCCGACCGCGCGCGGACCCACGACCACCACCCGGACCAGGAGTGACATGACGAACAGCAGGCACGACGGGGTCACCGCCGTGGTCACCGGCGCGGCCCAGGGCATCGGCGAGGCCACCGCCCGCCGCCTGGCGGACGAGGGCGCCGC
This sequence comes from Nocardiopsis sp. NPDC006198, assembly GCF_040613895.1. Classification (NCBI taxonomy): domain Bacteria; kingdom Bacillati; phylum Actinomycetota; class Actinomycetes; order Streptosporangiales; family Nocardiopsidaceae; genus Nocardiopsis; species Nocardiopsis sp. NPDC006198. Next base: position 9,732 of record NZ_JBEXSY010000094.1, read on the forward strand.
GGTGGTGCTGGCCGACCTCTCGCCCCGTGTGGAGGAGGCGGCCGAGCGCGTGCGCGCGCACGGGGGCCGGGCCGTCGCCGTCCGCGCCGACGTGTCCGACGAGGGCGACTGGGCGCGCCTGGTCGGGACCGCCCGCTCGGAGTTCGGCCCGGTGGGGGTCCTGGTCTCCAACGCCTACACCGTCGAGGTCGCCCCGGCCCACGAGACCACGCTCGCCTCCTGGGAGCGCCAGCTGTCGGTGAACCTCACCGGCGCGTTCCTGGGGATGCGCGCCTGCCTGGACGACCTCACCGCCCGACGGGGCAGCGTCGTCCTCACCTCGTCCGTGCACGCCTGGTTCGGTCTGCCCGGCCGCCCCGCCTACGCCACCACCAAGGGCGGCCTGACCGCACTGACCAGGCAGCTCGCCGTCGAGTACGGCCCGAGCGTGCGCGTGAACTGTGTCCTGCCCGGCCCCATCCTCACCTCCGCCTGGGACGGGGTGGACGAGGAGGACCGGCGCGAGAGCGTCGCCCAGACCGCCGCCCGGCGCTTCGGCGACCCCGCGGAGGTCGCCTCCGCCATCTCCTTCCTCGCCTCCGCGGAGGCCTCCTACGTCACCGGGGTGAGCCTGCCGGTCGACGGAGGGTGGAGTATCTACAAGGCGTCGTCGTGACGCACCGGAAGGGGAGGAACTGATGGCGGCCTACTCGGGGCGCGGGGTCCACGGCCAGACCGTGCGGTTGCTGGGGGAGCGCGTGCTCTCCGGCCGGATCGCCGAGGGCGAGACGATCGACCTGGCCGCCCTCAGCGACGAACTCGACCTCAGCCTCACCGCGATCCGCGAGGCGATCAAGGTCCTCGCCGCCAAGGGGCTGGTCGGCTCCCGGCAGCGCAAGGGGACCTTCGTGCGGGCGCGCGCGGACTGGAACCTGCTCGACCCCGACGTGGTCAGGTGGCAGATAGCGGCGGGCGCCGGGGACGTGTTCTTCCGCAACCTGGCCGAACTCCGCGAGGCCCTCGAACCGGCCGCCGCCCGCCTGGCCGCCCTGCGCGGGACCGCGGAGGACGTCGCGGCGCTGCGCGCGGCCGTGGCGGACATGGCCGAGTCCGGGGAGGCCACCCCCGAGGCGGCGGCCGACGCCGACCTGCGCTGGCACCGCGCCCTGCTGGCCGCCACCCGCAACGAGCTGTACACACGCACGGACGTCTTCTTCGCGGCCGGGCTCTCCGAGCGCGACCGCCTGGTGCACGGGGGAGCCCACAAGGACCCCGTGCCCAGCCACGCCGCCGTCACCGAGGCGGTCGCGGCCGGCGACCCGGTCGCGGCGGAGCAGGCCATGCGCTCCCTGCTCGACCAGGCCAGGGAGGACCTCCTCCGCGCCACCGGAGAAGGCGCACACGACGACGATCTGGAGAAGCCCCAGTGAGGATCACCCGCATCGAGACGTTCCTCGTCCCGCCCCGGTGGCTGCTGTGCCGCGTCGAGACCGACGACGGGGTCGTCGGCTGGGGCGAACCGGTGGTGGAGGGCCGCGCCGAGACCGTGCGGGCCGCCGTCGGGGAGCTGTCCGACCTCCTCATCGGCGAGGACCCCACACCCGTCGAGCACCACTGGCAGCGCCTGACCAAGGCAGCGTTCTACCGGGGCGGCCCCGTGCTCTCCAGCGCGGTCGCCGGACTCGACCAGGCCCTGTGGGACATCGCGGGCAAGCGCCTGGGGGTCCCGGTCCACCAGCTCCTGGGCGGCCCGGTCCGCGACCGGGTGCGCGTCTACGGCTGGGTCGGGGGCGACGACCCGGCGGAGCTGGCCGACGCGGTCTCCGCGCGGGTGGAGTCCGGCCTCACCGCCGTGAAGATGAACGCCTCCGGCGTCATGGGCCGCTCCGCCACCGTCCGCGAGATCGACGCCATCGTGGACCGCCTGGCCCAGGTGCGCGACGTCCTCGGGCCCGACCGCGACGTGGCGGTCGACTTCCACGGCCGGTTCAACGCCGCCACCGCCCGCCGGGTCCTGCCGCTGCTGGAGCCGCTGCGCCCCATGTTCGCCGAGGAGCCGCTCCTGCCCGAGTACGGGCACCTGCTCCCCGACATCGTCCGGTGCAGCCCGGTGCCGATCGCCACGGGCGAGCGCCTGTACAGCAGGACCGACTTCCTGCCCGCGCTCCAGGCCGGGATCGCGGTGGCCCAGCCCGACCTGTCCCACGCCGGCGGCATCTCCGAGGTGCGGCGCATCGCCTCCCTGGCCGAGACCTTCGACGCGGTGCTCGCCCCGCACTGCCCGCTGGGCCCGGTCGCCCTGGCCGCCAGCCTCCAGGTCGCCTTCGCCACCCCCAACTTCCTCATCCAGGAACAGAGCATCGGCATCCACTACAACAAGGACGCCGAGATGCTCGACTACGTCGTGGACGCCGGAGTCTTCGCCTTCCCTGACGGGAACATCCACCGTACGGACGCCCCCGGGCTCGGAGTGGAGGTGGACGAGGACGCGGTGCGCCGCGCCGACCGGGTGGGGCACCGGTGGCGTCCGCCGGTGTGGAGTCACGAGGACGGATCTTTCGCGGAATGGTAGGGGGACCGATGGAACCGGTGGTCAGTGTCTGGAGCGAGGACCGCTTCGAGCTCGGGGAGGGGCTGCGCTGGGTCGGCGGCGACCTGCTCATGGTGGACATCCTCCGGGGCCGCCTGCTGAGACTGGCCCCCGGGGACCCGGGGCCCGCCCACGAACTCGCGGCCCTCGACGTCCCCCTGGGCGCGGTCGCCCCGGTCCGGCACCGCGCCGGCGCGCTCGTGGCGGCGGCGGGCACCGGCATCGCCCTGCTGACGGGCACCGGCGGCGGTTCCGCCGCCGTGGAGTGGCTGGGCCGCCCCGAGGACGGCGCGGCCACGCCGATGCGCATGAACGACGGCTGCTGCGACCCGCACGGACGGTTCTGGGCGGGGTCCATGGCCTACGACGGCACCCCCGGGGCCGGGTCGCTCTACCGGGCCGACCCCGCCGGAGGGGTCACCCGCGTCCTGGACGGCTACACCGTGCCCAACGGCCCCGCCTTCACCCCGGACGGCTCCGTGATGTACCTGGCCGACAGCGCGGAGGGGCGCATCGACGCCTACGCACTGGACGCCGAGGGACTGCCCGGGGAGCGGACCGTGCTGGCCCGCGTCGGGGAGGGCAGCCCGGACGGTATGCAGGTCGACGCCGAGGGGCACCTGTGGGTCGCGGTCTGGGGCGGGGGGCGCGTGCACCGCTACGCGCCCGACGGCACGCTGGACCGGGTGGTGGAGGTGCCCGCCGCGCAGCCCACCAGCGTGTGCGTGGTCGGGGACGATGAGCCCGTGCTCATGGTCACCTCCGCGACCGTGGGCCTCACGGACCCGGGGGCCGGTGACGGCGCGGTGTTCGCGCTGCCGGTGGAGGTCCCCGCCGCGCCCGCGCACCACTTCGGCTGAACCCCCGGGCCCGGGGCCGGCGCGGCACACCCGCCCCGGGCCGTCCGGGCCCCGCCCGCCGTGCCCTCCGAGGTCCCGTGCGTGCGTTCGCGCGGAGGGATCCGGCGCCGGACCCCGCGGCCTGCCCGCGAAGGGTCACGGAGGCCCGTGCCCCTGGGCCGGGGCGCGGCCCCGGGACACGCAGGGACGCTGCCGCACCCGTCCGGGGCCGCGGTGGAGGGCTCAGCCGCGGCCCCGGACGGGGCCGCCCCCCTTCCCGGCCGCGCCGGACTCCCCGCCGACGGACTCCTGGTAGAGGTCCGCGTAGGTGCGCGAGTCCTTGACCAGGTCGTCGCAGAAGGCGGCGACGTCGTCGCCGATGAGTTCCAGGACCCCCTTGCCGGCCGCGGCGCCCTCCTCGAAGAACTCGACGATCCCCGGAAGCAGGTCGCCGTCGGCCAGGTCGACCGGTCCGACCTTGAAGAAGTACCTCTGGATCTCCTTGTAGACGATCCGGTAGTCCGGCGGAAGCGCCTTGACCCGCGCCACGTGCGCCCGCCACTGCCTCTTGCCCTCGATGATGTCCTGGACGCCCACGTCAGCCTCCCAGCCTGCCCAGTTTCCTTGCGACGTTGCGGTTCAACTGCTCGCGCCACCGGTCGCGGTGGCTCCGGGACCCCTCTCCGCCGGCCAGCGCCGCGCAGAAGCCCGCGATGTCGTCGCCCAGCACGTCATGGACGTCCTGCCCGTCCGCCGCCGTCTCCTCGAGCAGCCCCAGGGCGCTGTCGAGGATCGGCACCAGGTTGCGGCCGGTGAAGCCCGAGTAGGGGAAGAGGTGGGCCTTGATCTGCTTCCACGCCGCCCGGTGTCCGTCCGGCAACGCCTCGGCCCGGACCTCGAACGCCTTCCACTCCCTCGTGAGGTCGCTGCCCGTCACGGTCTCCCAGAGGTTCATCTCCCACCCTTCCTGAGCTCGTCGACGCGTGAGGAGAGGTACTCCCACTTCGCCCAGAACGTCGCGAGTTCCGCGCGCCCCGCGTCGTTGAGCGCGTAGAACTTGCGCGGCGGCCCCATCCCGGACGGTCGCTTGGTCACCTGGACGAGCCCGTTCCTCTCCAGGCGCAGGAGGATGGTGTAGACCGTCCCCTCGACGACATCGGCGAAGCCGAGTTCGTTCAGCCGCCGCGTGATGGCGTAGCCGTAGGTCTCCTCGCCGCCGATGATCTCCAGCACGCAGCCCTCGAGCGTGCCCTTCAGCATCTCCGTCAGGTCGTCCATGGCGGAGCCCTCCGGCCTCTCCTAGGTACTACGTGTCATTAGGTACCGCTACAAAGTAGCACAGGGTAGAGAATTCCGTTCCGCGGACGGGGATGAAGGCCACGGCCGCCCCGGGCCGCCCGTTCTCCGGCACGGCGGCCTGCCCGTCGCCGCGGACCGGACGCACGACGGGTGTTCGTTGCGTGCTCCCGCGGGTACTTTCCGTAGGGGCGGGTCCGCCCCGCCCCGGGCCGCCCGGCCCGGCGGACACCCCTTCCGCGACGTACCGCCCCCTGCCCCCGGCGGTCGGTGACCCCCGCTCCGCACAGACGCCGTCCGCGGCCACCGCCGACGGCCGGCGCGATCCGGCGCCTCCCCCTTCCGCGAGGCGTCCGGCCACCGCTGCCACGCTCCCGACCCGTATCCCACGGGGAGTGCCGACGCGCTCCGGACGACAGCACCTCGGCCGGGACGCCCGCGACCTCCCCCGCCCCGAGAGGAAGACGACATGCCCCGACACCGCCGCTTCGAGAAGGACCGGGCCCAGACCCTCACCCCCGGCGAGTGGACGTCGCTGGAGTTCGAGACCGTGGTCGACGCCGACCACGGCGGCACCTCCACCGGCAGCCTGTACAGCCTCGTCGGCGTCAACGAGCCGGACGGCGCCCTCTACGACTTCTCCGTGGGGATGACCATCAGCGACCTGTCCGCCGGGGCGGAGGTGCAGATCCGCGCCACCGAGTACGAGCCGGACGGCGACGGCGGGTGGCGGTACGCCCGCAACCGGCCGGTCGACAGCCCCGTGCAGGCCGGGGGGAACGGCCACTTCACCTACACGTGGAAGGGCAACCTGGCCAAGGGGCGGCGGGTGCGGGTGCGCCTGGCCCAGCAGGGCGACACCGCCGCGACGATTGTGTCGGCCACCGCGGACGTCTTCTACTGGCCCAAGTAGCGCCGCGGAGCGGAAGGCCGGACCCCCGGGGACCCGGAGGTTCCGGAGGGTCCGGCGCCGGAGCCCTCCCGTGGCGCGCCGTCGCGGGAGGGGCGCTCCGTGTCCGGCGCGGCCCGGGCACTGCGCATGGGCTCCGCGGAGAGCCGATGCGGCGCCACCGCGAGCCCTGTGCGTGCGGCGGGGCCGGTCCAGTCGTCGTCACGCACCGATCGTGGGACCGGGGTCGGGGTCCGGGGCGATGCCGGTGGCGGAGGCCGTGGCCTGCCACAGCCCGCTCGCGAGCACGGTGTCCCGCGCGGTCGCCGACCGGCGGGCGGGACCGGCCGGACCGCGGGTCTCGAACGGCCCCGTCGGGCCCAGGTAGCTGCCGCCGGGGACCGGGCCGGTGGCCGCGAGCAGCTGGGGTCCGATCCCGGCGGCGACCGGCTGGGAGAGGTAGCGGTCCGGCAGCACGAACAGGCGGTCCTTCCACGTGCCCCCGCGGGCGAGGGCGTTGTTCAGCAGCTCCGACGTCGTCAGTCCCGGGTGGGCGGCGACCGACAGCACGGGGTCGTCGGCCAGTCGCAGCCGTCGGTCGAGCTCGGCGGCGAACAGCAGGTTCGCGAGCTTGGAGGCCCCGTAGGCGCGCGTCGGCGAGTAGCGCCGGCGCTCCCAGTGCAGGTCGGTGAGGTCGAGTCCGCCGGTGCGGTGTCCCAGGCTCGACGTCGTCACCACCCGGGAGGGCCGCCCCGGGGTCCCGGCCGACCGCAGCGCGGGCATCAGCAGCCAGGTCAGCGCGGCCGGACCGAGGTGGTTGGTCCCGATCTGCAGCTCGAACCCGTCGCGGGTCCGTTCGTGCGGTCCGAGCGACACGGCGGCGTTGTTGACCAGCACGTCGACCCGGTCCCCGGTGCGTTCCCGGATGTCCGCGGCGGCGGCGCGCACCGAGTCGAGGTCGGCCAGGTCGAGCAGAACGGCCTCGGCCGAGCCCGGGCCGTCGATTCCTGCCCGCACCCGCTCGACGGCCGCCTCTCCGCGCCGGGCGTCGCGAACGGTCATCAGGAGCCGGGCCCCGGCCCCCGCCAGCGCACCGGAGAGGGCGAGGCCGAGGCCGGAGGTCGTCCCGGTGACGACGATGGTGCGGCCCGTGAGGTCGGGGAGGTCGTTGGGCGGAGGCGCCATGGGTTCGTGTCTCCTGTTCGGATGGTCTTGCCCGCCCGAGCCGGCCGACGCGGCGCCGCACACGGTTCGCCCGCGCCCACCGGTGCTGTTCCGGAGGCGGTGGGCAGCCCGGACGGGCGGCACGCGCGGGCATCGTCCGCGGACAATTCATGTGACGGTGTCACGTGAACTACGGTCCCCCATACGGATGACGCTGTCAAACGGATGGGCCGCGTGACGCTGCCCGAGTACGGGGAGCCGGACGACCCGCGGGCGCGGGAGCCCGGCGGTCCGCCGCGTCCGCGGTCTCAGCCGCGCCGTTGCGCCTCCCGTTCGAGGAGGGCGCGGAAGGAGCCCGGGGGCCGTCCGGTGACGCGCAGGACGGTGTCGGTGACGCGGTCCTCCGCCCCCTCGGAGATGGCGTGGTCCATGTCGGCCAGCAACGCGGCGAACGCGGGCGGCATCTGCGCCGAGAGGCGGTCGCGCATCTGCTCGCGGGTCAGGCGGCGGTGCTCCACGGGCCGGCCGGTGACCCCGGTGACGGCGGCGGCGATGTCGTCGTGGCTGAGCGCCTCCGGCCCGGTGAGGACGAGATCGGTGTCGGGGGCGTGTGCGTCGGTCAGGGCACGGGCGGCGACGGCCGCGATGTCCTCGGCGTCGACGAAGCCGATCCTGCCGTCGCCCGTGGCGGTCCGGATGACGCCCTCCTCGCGGATGCCGGCGGCGTGTACGTGTGTGCCGGTGAAGTTCTGCATGAACCACGAGGGCCGCAGCACCGCCCACTGCCCGAACAGGTCGGGCAGGGCGCGGTGCACCTGTCCCACCGCGGGGCCGTCCTCGGGGACGGCCGAGGAGCTGAGGAGCACCGCGCGGCGCACGCCGCAGGCGCGGGCCAGCCGGAGGAACGGCAGCATGACCGCCGCCGGACCGGGGTCCCCCACGGGCGGGACGAGGTAGACGCGGTCGGCGTCGCCGAGCGCGGTGGCGTGGGTGGCGGGGTCGTACCAGTCGAAGCGGACCGGTTCCGCGCCGGGGACCGGGGCACCGCGGCGGCTCGCGGCCCTGACGCGGTGTCCGGCGGCCGCCAGCCGGGCGGCGGTGCGGCTGCCGGTGGTGCCGGTGGCGCCGATGACCAGGGTCGTGGAGGTGGCGGTCATCGGCTGCTCCCGGTGAAGTCGGCGCCGGTTTCGAGGGCGGCGAGGGGGTTCCAGTAGTCGCGGTAGGAGGAGATGAGCCCGTCCCGGACCGTCACGACGGCGATGTAGGTCATGTCGAAGGGGCTCCCGCTCTCCACCAGGCGGCCGGCGCCGCGCATCTCGGCCACGACGGTCTCGGGTTCGGCGGTCAGGTGGATCCGCAGCTCGGGGAAGTCGTGCAGGTCGATGTGGTCCGGGTAGCGGCTCATGTACGCGGCGACGGCATCCCTGCCCTCCAGGCGCTTCGGCCATCCCTCGGGGGCGAAGGGGAACTCCATGAGGCCGTCCTCGGCCCACAGGGCGACCCATGCGGCGATGTCCTTGTCCAGCAGGAGCCGCAGGCCGTGGCGGTGGAGATCCGCCGGGGAAGTCGGTGCGGACACGGGTGTCCTCCCTCTCGCTCGATGTATTCGGACCGTGGGTCCGTTTAAAACATACGGACTGGCGGTCCGCTTTGCAAGTGCGGGAGTGGTCGGGCGGTTGGCTCTCCGTGGGGCCTGGTTCCCGTGCGTCCGCTCGGCGCAACCCTTCTTGGGGTGCGCGTTACCCAGGCATTACTCCAATTGGTAATATGACGATCACTCTGAGTGGCGATGGAGTGCTGTGTCGCGGCCTGTCCGCGGTCTGACGCAACCCCTCGTCCCGCCCGGAGCCGCACCCCGTCGTCCCTCTCCCCGGAACGGAGCAACCCCGCATCCCCCCACACCCGCCTGAGACCCGTGAAAAAGGACATGAGCAACCGTCAGCCCGAATCCCACGTGAAAGAACTCCACGCCACGGCCCAAGCACTGTGGCGCGCCGTCTACGAAGCCAGCGCCGTGGTCTTCGCGGAGCGCACCGTGCACCAGGCACGGCTGGCTGATCTCGACGCCGCCCAGCAGTGGGCCCGGACCCGGGTCGCCTCCGCCCGCAGGGAGCTGGTCAGGGCCTTCGACGCCAGGGACGCCGTACGGGTCGAAGCCGCCCAACGGCACCTGCGGGAGTGCGAGGACGAGGAGGTGCACATCGACCTCGCGGTGACCGCCGAGGCGCGCGCCCTCGTCCGTACGGGACTGGCGGAGCTGAACTCGACCCTGGAACAGGTCTGCCGCGCCCTCGACGCCGACCGGAGGGTGCAGGAGGCCGTCGCCCGCGAGCACGGGGTGCGGCCGGGCGCGAGGGCCTGAGCGGGGAGGCCCGGCGGCGGTCCGGCGGCGGCCCGACTACCTCGCCGGGCCGCCCCGCCGGACGCGGAGCGCGGCCCCGCCGTGCCTCGCGCTCCGGGACGGCCGGGTCCGGCCGCCGGCCTCCGCCCGGTCGGGCGCGGGGTGTCCCCGGGCCGCGGCGGCCCGGGGGCTGCCGCCCCATGCCGTGACCAGGCCCCGCGCATCGTCTGCCGACCGAGCTCCGGGGGCACGGCCCTCCGGACCTGGCGTTCCCGATTGTTTGCGCTCCTCCATTCGGGAGAGGCTCAACTACCTGGGGTAATAAAAGGGAACGGAAGGTAGTCATGCGTCGTTTCGCCACCACTCTGACCCTCGTCCTGCTGTGCGGCACCGCGCCGGCTGCGTCCGCGCACGCCGCGGCCATCCACACCTGCGCCCGGATCGTCTTCGACGAGGCGAGAGCCGTGGCCGAGGGGACGGACTGCGAGAGCAACGGGGAGTCCAGCCCGGGGGAGATGCACTCCGAGGAGGTCGGCACGAGGTACGCCTGCGAGGAGATCACCCCGTCGGCCGACCGTGCGGACGCCACGGGCGCGGGGTGCCGACCGCTCTCCTGACCGCGGTCGCGAGGGGGCCGCGTCGGTCCGCTCCCCGGTGGTCGCCGTCCCGGCCCCGCCGCCACGGCGCGACCGGGCCCCGCGGGCAGGCCGCTCTGCTCCCCGCCGGGCGGCTCAGTCGTCCGAGGCGGGGCTCCACGACACCCGTACCAGGCACTCCACCGATTCGGGCGGCGGACTGAACCCCGCTGTGCGGGCCTCCTCCGGGGTCATCCACAGGATCAGGTCGGGGAGGTCGTCCTCGTCCTCGTAGGCGGACGCCACCGCGCGGACCCGGTCCGCGTCCAAGTCCGGGCCTCCGCGCACGAACCCCGCCGCCCGCCGGATGATCCTCATGCCGTCCGGCACCAGGTGGTCGAGCGCGGGGACGCCGGCCTCCGCCACCCGCGCGATCTCCTCGGCGGGAGCGTTTCGGGCAGGGTCCGCTTCGACGGGCTCCTCCCCGGTGGCGACGTCGGCGCCCGGCACCTCGTGGCCGCACGGCTCGTACCGGGCGCGTGCGTGGGAGAACGCGGCCGGTTCGGAGCCGGGCAGGGCCGAGTACCTGGGGGAGCGGTGAACTCGGACGGCTGGGGTGCCGCATGTAGGGCAGAGGATCATGGTCCGCCGGTACCCGTCAGGTGTGGTGCTCATGCGGAACGGCCCTTCTGCGGGGGCCTCAAACTCGCTGGTCGAGGACCGAAACCCCGTGCGTCGCCGAGGTGGCGTACGGGGCGGTTCCTGCGGTCGCGGGCGGCATGCCTGTCATGTGCCGGGTGTTCGCCGAAGCTTCTCCTCCTGTGCGTGCAGGGTGGTGATGAGGTCGTCGATGTGTGCGGCGGTGGTGTGGGCTCCGGTGCCGGTGGCCAGGTCGCGGGCCTCTTCGAGGGTCTGGAGGAGGCGTCCGTGGTCGGGGCGCGCGTCGAGCAGGGTGTTGATCTGGGCGCGGGGGTAGCGGCGGTGTCCGCCGAGGGTTTTGACCGAGGCGAGGCGGCCGTCTTTTTCCCAGCGGGCGACGGTCTTGGGGTCCACGCGGAAGAGGCGGGCGACCTCTCCGGGGGTGAGCAGGGCCTCGGCGCTCT
>NZ_JBEXSY010000095.1:0-18547 GCF_040613895.1 Nocardiopsis sp. NPDC006198
GATCTCCGGAAAACCGGCACCGGTGAGAGCGGAACAAGACAGTGCTCCCTCCTGGTCCAGCTCTCAGGTGCGGGGCATACCATCCAGCCGCGGGCCCGCACCGCGAGGGCGCGGGTCGGGCGCCCGGGAGGCGTCAGCAGCCGGTGCTGCTGGTGATGGTGGTGTTGCCGTAGTAGGCGATGCGCACACCGTTGAGCACGGCCCGGACCACGGTGCCGTTGACCCGCTGCTCGTAGTGCAGGTGCGGGCCGGTCGAGCCGCCGGTGCTGCCGACCCGGCCGATCACGGTGCCGGTGCCGACGCTGTCGCCGACCGAGACCGACTGGGAGCTCAGGTGCGCGTAGAGGGTGGTGATGCCGCTGCCGTGGCTGACCACGATGTACTTGCCGTAGCTGGTGCTGCCGCGGTCGGCGACCGTGGTCACGGTGCCCGACGCGCTGGAGCGGACGTTTTGCCCCTGGGCGTTGCCGCGTTGGAAGTCCACGGCCAGCTGGGGGTTGTGGTTGCTGCGGGTGTTGGCGTTCCAGACCTGGCCGCAGTCGAACGGGGTGCGCAGGTTGACGGCGGTGACGGCCAGGTCGTCGGCCGCGGCGCCGACCGGGGCGAGCACGGTCAGGAGTGCTCCGGCGGCAACGGCGGCGCCGAGCCTCTTGAGGGTCGTCAGGAAGCGGGGGGTCTTCACGGGGGTCCTTTCCTCGCACAGCGGGGGGCTGCGAGATACCAGAGGAACAGATACCCCGTAGGGAAGTTTCGATTCGCGTCCCCGTACGGAAAGAAACCGCTGCGGTCGCGCCCGGCCCCGCCGGGGCGCTCCCCGCCGCTGAGGCCGGGGGGCGACCCGCCGCCGGGCGGCGCGGGCCGACGGGGCCGGGGGCGTCAGGCCAGGGCGTCCGAGAGGCGCGGGACCAGGGTCCGGACCGCGTAGGGGATGGACAGGACCGAGTTGTAGGTGACCGCCCCCCTCTGGTCGAGCGACGTCGTGACGACCGCGTCGTCGCGCACCACGTCGAGCGAGTCGAAGGCGGTGGAGCCCTCGGTGATGTCGAAGGACTCGTCGTCGCCGAAGACCAGCAGCAGGTCCCCGTCGAGCATGTCCACCCGTTCCGGGGAGAGCTCGACGAAGAAGCTCTCACCCGTGTCCTGCTCCGTCACGGCCTCCGGGAGGTCGAAGCCGAGGGAGGCGAGGAACTGCCCGCGCGCGTCCCCGGGCAGGTAGGCGCCGTACTTGCCGTCGAAGGGCAGGACCGCGGCGCCGACGCGTCCCTCGAACTCCGGGTGCGCGGCGCGCGTCTCGGCCAGGAGCTCGTCGGTGGCCTCGTTGAGGGCGGCGCCCTCCTCGGGCCGGCCGAGCGCGGTGGCGATGAGCTCCGTGGCCTCGTCCCGGGGCACGGTGTAGGCGGCGACGCCGGCCGGGCGGGCGACGACGGGGGCGATCTGCGACAGGTCCTCGTAGACGGCCTGGTCGAACCCCGCGGAGACGCCGACGATGAGGTCGGGGGCGAGGTTTGCGACCTGCTCGATGTTGGGCTCGGAGTCGGACGCGATGTGCGTCAGCTCGGCGTCCCCGACCAGGTCGTCGGTCCAGGGCCCGAGGCCGGTCTCGAAGAAGGAGAAGCCCGTGTTGCCCACCGGGACGGCGCCGAGGGCGAGGACGGCGTCGGCGTCGGTGACCCCGAGGGTGACGATCCGCTCGGGCGCCTCCTCGACGGTCGTGGAGCCGAACTCGTGGTCGACCGTCACGGGGAAGGCCCCCGTGTCGGACGCGGGAGCGGCTTCGGGCTCGGGGGAGCCGTCGCCGGCCCCGCAGGCGGAGAGGAGGACGAGGGAGAGCGAGGCGCACACGAGGGCGCGCGGCGCGGGACCGGGGGACATGGGACTCCGTTCGGTTCGGGTTAGGCGAGCCTATCCTCGAGAGTCCCGGTGTGCGGGGGGCGGTGCGCGGATCCTCCCCGGCCGCCCGGGGGGTCCGCGCACGGCCGCTCATCCCAGGTAGTCCTCCGGGCCCCCCTCGCGCACCGTGTCGAGGGTGACGCAGTGGAACCCGCCGCCCAGGACCCGGGAGTGCCGGAGGCGGAGCGGGACCACCGTGATGCCGCGTCCCTCCAGGAGGCGGACGAGCTCGGTCTGGTCGCCGTCCACGATCGCCGTCTCCTCGTCCACCATCAGGAGGTTCATGCCGACCCAGGGGGTGCTGAGCGTGTGCGGGACCGCGGTCGGGCCGCCCGTCATGGGCGGACACCACAGCACGTCCCACCCCTTCAGGGGCTCGGGCACGGTGTCCGGGCCGATGCGCTCGGGGTTGAGCAGCACCAGGCCGGGACGCAGCAGGCAGACGGTGCTGTCGATGTGGGTGCCCTCGTAGACGCCGCGCAGCGGGTGCACCCGCACGTCGCCGAGCAGCCCCAGGGTCGATTCCAGCCAGCGCAGCCCGAGTTCGTTGCCGCTGCGGGAGACCTGGTAGAAGACGTCGCGGCCGAGCCTGAGGCAGTTCGCCGCCTCGAACGCGGGCTCCGCCTCGCCCAGCACGGGGAAGCCGTCCTCGTCGGTCCCGAACAGGGAGTCGTCGAGCCGGGGCCGCGGGGCGCAGATCCAGTGGGCGCCCCGCAGGAGGTAGTCCTGGAACAGGGGACGCCAGCCGAAGGCCTCGAAGTAGCGGGCCCGCATGGGGCTGGGGCTCTCGATGAGGGCGGACCCCACGACGAGGGTGAGGTCCCGCGGGCAGTAGGAGCTGCGGCCGGTCGTCCGCCAGCCCGGCCCTCCGTACTCCACGCCGTGGTCGACCGCGGGCGGCTGGTGGACGGTGACACCGAGGCCGCGCAGCGTGTCGGCCAGGACGGCGAGGTCCTCGTTCGACTCCTCGATGACGTGCCGGGGGAAGAGCCCCGCGCCGATGCCGCGCAGCTCGGCGGGGGTCAGCTCCGGGTAGCAGTTGAGCCAGGCCGACGGGTCCGACAGCGGGGGGACCCGGGAATGGGTCGCGTCGCCGACGACCACCTCCCTCAGCCTGGTGAACTCGTCCCACGAGTGGACGGCCGGCAGGGCGGGCCGCGGCCCGCCGGCCGGCGGGGGAGGCGGTGCCGGACGCTCCGTCGGCACGTCCGCGGTTCCAGTGCTCATGTGTTCCTTCCGGGGGGCGGGGCTCTCGTCCGCGGGGCCCGGCCGCCGGGGCCGGTACCGCGAGGGCGTCGGTTCCGCGGTCCTCAGGCCGTCGGGTCGCTCAACAGGTTCGCGACGCGCTCCTCCAGGGCGCGCGCGGCGTCCAGGTTCTCGGCGACGGCGCAGTAGGTCACCCGGCCCGTGACCGGCGTGTAGTCGGCGGTGACGACCACCCCCAGTCCCGAGTGCGGGTCGTAGCCGAGCCCGGACCCGGCGAGCCGGCTGAGCGCCTCCGCGAAGGAGGGGACCGCCCACCGGCCCGCGCGCTCCAGGAACACGCGGTCGTCGCGGCGGTCGCGGCCGACGACCCTGTCGATCAGGTTGACGTGCAGGTGGGAGGAGGCCGTGAGCCTGCCGTTGACCTCGGTGAAGACGAGATCGCCCCCGGGGGTCCGGATGGCGTCGGCGCACAGCGTCCCCCGGTACCCCATCAGCCGGAAGGGCTCGCACGCGCGCCGGCCGGTCTCGACCAGTTCCGCGACCTCCGCGGGTCCGACCGACTGGGGCGGGATCACCTCGCCGGTGGCCACGGGCTCCATCAGGATCTCCCCGGCCCCGCGGAGCACGCAGCCGTCGTCGTCGGCGACGAACTCCGCGTACACCGTCGTGGAGTCGGGGAAGTAGCGCTCGATGATCAGGCTGTGCCCCTTGTGTCCCGTGAGCCACTCCCACCGGTCGCTGACGTAGCGCCGGACGGCGTCCCGGTCCGCCAGGACGACGACGCTGCCCGCGCCCGCCGCACGGACCCCCTCGGCACGGCTGAGGATCTCGTTCCCCAGGCCCCCGCCGGCGAACTGCTGCTTGACCATCACGGCGGCCCCGTCGGCCAGCAGGGACTCGATCGTGCCCTCCGCGTGGTCGGGACTGTCGGTGATCACGCCGGGAGCGATGGGGATCCCGTTCCCCGCGGCCACGGCGCGGAAGACCGCCTTGCTGTTGACGAGCGCGTCCCCGCCCTGGGCGCTGAAGGCGTGCCCCGGCAGGGCGTCCTCGACGCCGACCGCCGACGCCATGGCCGTCACGGCGAGGTCGCTGTAGGTGCAGGTGATCCGGTCGACCGGCCGGTCCGCCAGGGCCTTGCCCAGGTCCCGGAGGAAGACCGGGTCGACCAGCCGGTCGGCGGTGAGGATGTCGGGCCCGAAGCGGCCGGGAGGGGGGATGACGAACCGCAGGGTCGAGGCGCGGGTGCCGGTCAGCCCGGTCACGTAGTCCATGAAGTCCGTGCTCGGCGGCGAGGGCAGGACCAGGACGTCCCCGTCCTCGGCGTACCACAGCATGCGCTGCGCGCCGAGGCCGAAGGCCCGCCTCTTCTCCAAGGGAATCCTGCCGATGTCGCCGACCATTTCCTCGGGGACGTTGACAATGATCATTGCGGTCATGGAATTCTCCTCTTCCGGGGGGCGTTTCCGGGCCGGGAAAGGGAGGGCCCGGCGGAAAGCGCGATCGGACGTCCGGGTCAGGGGCGCATATCCTGTCCCGCCTCTTCGGGGGAACGCTTTACGGAACGCCGCGGAACCAACCGGAAAAGCAGGGCGGCCGCGCCGAGGGCGGTCAGGCACACCGCGGAGGCGAGCAGCGTGCCCTGCGCGCCGACCGCGAGGACGATCGGGGCCCCCGCCATGGCGCCGAGGGGGACGGCGACCCCGGTGACCGCTCCGCGCGCCGCCAGGACCTGCGGAAGCGCGGCCGCGGGCGCGGAGTTCTGGAAGAGCGCCGTCGTGGTCGAGGGGAACGGTCCCCAGAAGAGCCCGCACACGCCGAAGGAGATCCAGGAGACGGCCACGGGCAGGCCGAGGCCCAGCGGGACCAGCGCGAGGCCGAAGCCCAGGACGATGCAGATCGTGGTCGGCATCAGCGGCAGGTCGCGCAGGTAGCCGGTGAGCAGCGCTCCCGTGACGGCGCCGATGCCGAAGGCCGTGTAGAAGCCCGCGAGGGTGGCCGCCGAGGCCTGGAGGTCCTCCACCACGTACAGGGGGATCGCCACGCTCGACGGGCCGAAGAAGAGGAAGAAGCCGAACGAGAGCGCCAGCAGGCCGAGGAGGCCGGGGTCGCGGCCGATGGCCCTGAAGCCCTCCGAGCGCGACGCGCCCGCCCTGACCCCGTCCTGCCCGGAGCCCCGGGGGATCGCGAACCGGTAGGTCGCGGCGAGGACGGCGAAGGAGAGCGCGACGAGGGCCAGGACGTACTCGGGCCCTCCCCTGTCGATGACGATCGCGGCGAGGAGCGGCCCGACGACCGTGGACAGCTCCAGCATCACGTTGACGACGGAGTTCCCGGCGAGGTGGTCCTTCTTGTCCAGGAGCTCGGAGAGCATCGTGTAGCGGCCGGCCTTGCCCCACGCGCTCAGCACCGAGGACAGGCCGAGCAGGGCGACGTAGAGCAGGATGTCCAGCGAGCCCAGCACGTGGACCAGCGGGATCAGCGCCAGCGCTCCGGCGCGGAGGAGGGCGTCCCAGCCGGCCAGCTGGGCGCCGCTGCGACCGTTCAGCAGACCGCCGAGGAGGAAGGCGCCCACCGCCCCGGGCAGGGTGTACGCCGCGACGGCGGCGGCCACCCAGGCGGCGCGGTGGTCGGCCGGGGCCAGCTCCATGGCGAGCCAGCTCACGGCGAGGGAGCTCATCCCGCCGCCGAGCGCGGACACGCCGATGCCGGGGAGGACGCGCCGCAGGAGCGGATGGGTGAGCACGGGCCAGTAGGGGGAGCCCTTGACCGCGCGCGCCACGAGGGACTTCACGGGTGTCCTCCGATTCCTCTTCGAGCCGCGCGTTCCTCGGGCGCTCCACCGCGCTCTTCGTGCCGAAAGGGGCCGGGCGGCGGAGATGGAATGCCGCCCGGCCCGGGCAGTCGCTCATTCCGCGTATTCGCGGAGGAAGAAGGCGTGTCCTAGTAGGGCATCTTCATGGTGTCGTCCTCCCTGGGATTCCCGGAAGCCGCGCCGGTGGTGCGACGTGAAGAATATAAGTCCCCCCGCACCCCCTGACAAGGGTCCTTTTCTTCCAGGTGGCCCGGTGGGTGGCGAATGATCATTTTTCCTGCCAATTGTGACGCCGAAGGGCCAGGTCACGGGCCGGTGCGGTGACAAGCGCCGCCGGGCCGTCACGAAAAGGCGTTGTCGGCCCGTCGGCGGACCGGGCATGGTGAACCGGTCGCGGGGGCGCCGTCCGAGGGCGCCCCACCACCACGGAGGAACAGCATGTCCACCCTGCGGGTCACCGCCGAGCGCCTCACGATCCACCCGCACCCCGACGCCGACGCGCTGGAGCTGGCCCAGGTCGGCCTGTTCCGGGCGGTCGTCGCGAAGGGGGCGTACCGGACCGGGGACTGGGCGGTGTACATCCCCGAGAACGCCCTGCTGCCCGACGACCTCATCGGTGAACTGGGGCTCACGGGCAGGCTCGCGGGTTCCGGGCGCAACAGGGTGAAGGCCGTCCGCCTGCGGGGGGAGCTGTCGCAGGGCATCGTCTGCCGGCCCGGACGCCTGGCCGGCGTGGACCTGGCCTCGGCGCACGGCGAGGGGACGGACTTCGCGGCGGACCTGGGCATCACCAAGTGGGTGCCGGAGGTGCCCCTGCACATGAGCGGGGAGCTCGTGGCCGCGCCCGACCTGATGCGGTGGATCGAGGTGGAGAACGCCAAGCGCTACCCCGACGCCTTCGAGCCGGGGGAGCGGGTCGTGGCGACGGAGAAGATCCACGGCACCGCGTGCCTCTTCACCCTGGTCGCGGGGACGGGGGAGGAGTTCGTCTCCTCCAAGGGCCACGGGTCGCGCAACTTCGCGCTGGCGCCCGCCGACGACAACCTGTACTGGAGGGCGGTGGCCGCCCACGGGGTCCCGGAGGCGGCGCGCGAGGTGGCCGACCGGTTCGGCGCGGCCAGGGTGGGCGTGTTCGGAGAGGTCTTCGGGGCGGGGGTCCAGGACCTCGTCTACGGCGAGTCCGGCCGCAGCGCGCGCCCCGGTTACGCGGTGTTCGACATCGCGCTCGACATCGGCGGCGCCCGCACCTGGATCGACGCGGTCGACCTGCCCGGGGTCCTGGACGCGGTGGGCCTGCCCGCCGTGCCCGTGCTCCACGACGGCCCCTACGACGAGGCCGCGCTCACGGCGGTCGCGCAGGGGGCGGAGACCTGGAGCGGCTCGGGGCTGCACATGCGGGAGGGGGTCGTCGTCCGTCCGGCGCGCGAACGCGCGTCCGGGGTCCTGGGAGGGAGGGCGATCGCGAAGTTCGTGTCCGAGGCCTACCTCACGCGCAAGGGCGGCACGGAGTACGAGTAGCCGGGCGGGGGCTCCCGCGGCCCCGTTCCGTGTGTCCGGGCGCGGTCGCGGAGCCGGAGGACGCGCCGGACCACGCCGCCGCGCGGGGCGCCGCCGGCCCGGGGTGGGCGGTCCTGCCCGGGCGGCCCCCGCGGCCGCCCCCGGGGAGGTCAGGCGGAGGCCGTCGGGGCCGGCGCCTCCTCCGCGCCGGGGGCGGGCCCCGTGTCCCCGACCGCCTCCCCCCGGGGCGTCACGACCTCCAGGTCGACCCCCAGGTCCCGGATCGCGCGCACGGACGCCTCGGAGAGCCGGTCGTCGGTGATCACCGACGCGAAACTCGTGAGCGCGGCGACCTTGAAGGTGCCGAACGCGCCGTACTTGTCCGCGCCCGCCACGAGCACCGACGACGAGGCCGCGGCCATGGCCGCGCGCTTGACCGCCACCTTCGCCCGCGACGGTGTGGTCGACCCCCTGCCGAGGTCCCAGGAGCTCGTCGATACGAAGGCGACGTCGATGTTGAACTCGGCGATGGTGGCCGCCGCGATGTCACCGACGGAGGAGCGGTTCTCGCGGTCGACCTGCCCTCCGATGAGGAAGAGCGTCACGTCGGGGTGGTCGGTGAGGGAGGCCGCGGTGGTGATGTCGTTCGTGATGACGGTGAGGCCGGTGACGCTCCACAGCGACGGCACGAGGTGCCCCAGGGTCGTGCCCGCGTCCAGGTAGACGGTCTGCCCCTCGCTCACGAGGGAGGCCGCGGCACGGGCCATCGCCCGCTTCTCGTCCACGTCCACGCGCGACTTGTCGCGGTAGGACGGCTCCGAGCGCACCTGGGAGGCCAGCTCGACGCCGCCGGGCACGGAGCGCACCCGCCCCTCCTCCTCCAGCGTCATGATGTCGCGGCGCACCGTCATGTGCGAGACGTCGAGGATGTCGCACAGCTCCTTCACGCTCAGCACTCCCGTGCCTCGCAGCTCTCGCAGGAGCATGTCACGCCGTTGCGCCGGAATCATCGTCCTCCTTCGGGGGGTCACCCAGAGGAACCATGGTACCGATAGTTACCAGATGATCCCAAGCGTGAAAATTGTTGACTCATATGTTCCGTAAGTGTTAAACATGGCGGGTCGCCGCCGCGGCTTCGTCGTATACGCGCCGCTCAGAGGCGGAAGAAGGAGAAACCATGCAAGGCACCGACGCCACCGCCACACCGCCACCCGTGCGCTACGCCCTCACCGGGGCGCGGGGCGGCTTCGCCCGGACACTGCTCGCCCAGACGCTGCGGATGGACCGCCTGCGCCCCTCGGTCCTGTGCGACCTGGACGCCGAGGGAACGGTCGCGCTGTGCGCCGAGCTCGGTTACGCGCCCGAGGACCTCAAGGTGTGCACCGGCCCCGACGAGGTGTCCGCGCTGACCGGCGGGCAGATCGCCGTCGTCGCCGACGCGGCCCTCCTCGCGGGGGCCGGCTACGACGTGCTCGTCGAGGCCACCGGCAGCCCTGAGGCGGGTGCGGCGGCCGCGCGGACCGCCATCGGGACCGGCCGCCACGTGGTCATGGTCTCCAAGGAGGTCGACTCGGTGGCCGGGGTCGCCCTCGCCGACGAGGCCCGGGCGAAGGGCGTCGTGTACACGCCGGGGATCGGGGACCAGCCCGCGAACCTCATCGAGTGGTACGAGCGCGCACGCGTCCTCGGGCTCGACGTCGTCGCGATCGGCAAGTCCGGCGAGTACGACCTGGTGTTCGACCCCTCGACGGGGCGCGTCCGCCAGCTCGACCAGGAGGTCGACGCCCCGGAGCTGGCCGGCCTGCTGACCCTGGGGGAGGACGTGCCCGCCACGCTCGCCGCCCGCGCCCGGGCCGTCGGGGCGCTCAAGCGCTCGGCCGCCGCCGACTACTGCGAGATGGGCGTCGTCGCCAACCACACCGGCCTCGTCCCGGACGTGGAGGCACTGCACTACCCGGTCGCCCGCGTCGCCGAGCTCGCCGACGTCTACTCCCTCGCCGAGGACGGGGGCATCCTCTCCCGGTCCGGCGCCGTGGACGTCTTCAGCGTGCTCCGCCTCCCGGAGGAGGCCTCCTTCGCCGGAGGGGTGTTCGTGGTCGTCCGCACCGGGGACCCCGTCTCCTGGGACCTGCTCGCCCAGAAGGGGCACGTGGTCTCCCGCTCGGGACGCTACGCCTGCCTCTACCTGCCCTACCACCTCATGGGCGTCGAGACGCCCCTGAGCCTGCTCGACGCGGTCGACCGCCGACGCGCGGTGACCTCGCGCCCTCCCGCCCCGCACGCGGTCCTCGCGGGCCGGGCCGGGGAGGACCTCCTCCGGGGGACCCGCCTCGACATGGGCGGGCACCACCACGACGTCCGGGGCGTGGCCCCCGTCCTGCTGGACGCCGCGAGCGCCCCCGACGACGTGGCCCCGCTGTACCTGGCCGCCCACGCCACTCTGGCCCGGGACGTCGCCGCCGGGGAGCTGGTACGCCTCGGCGACCTGGCCGACCCCGCCGAATCCCTCCTGGACGCCTGGCGTCACACACGCACCCACCTGTGACCGTTAGGACCCAGTGACATGTCGGACATCTATACCCTGCTGGCGTTTCTCGCCGCCATCGTCGTCCTCGTGCTGTTCATCGCGCGGTTCAAGGTCCACCCCGTGGCCACGCTGTTCATCGTGGTCGTGGCGCTGGGGCTCGTCCTGGGCATGGGCGGCACCGGGACCGTCGAGCTCATCACGACCGGCTTCGGGAACACCCTCGCCAGCGTCGGCCTGCTGATCATCTTCGGCTGCGTCCTCGGCAAGATGCTCGAACTGAGCGGCGCCGCCCTGAAGATCACCGAATCCGCGCTCAGCCTGTTCTCCAGGAACAAGGTGCCCTGGGCGATCGCGCTCGCCTCGACCGTCCTCGGCATCCCCCTCATCGCCGACACCGCCGTCGTCATGCTCATCCCCATCGTCTCCGCCCTCGCCTACCGCACGGGCATCTCGATGATGAAGCTCGGCCCGATCCTGTACATCGGCGCCTACGTCATGACCTCGGTGGTCCCTCCCGGCCCGGGCCCGCTCGCGTCCGCGGCACTGCTCGACGTCAGCATGGGCGACGCGATCCTCTACGGACTGATGGTGGGCGTCCCCGGCGTGGTCGCCGCGACGATCTACCTGTCGCGGATCAAGACGCACGTGCCGCCGAAGCCGGAGTTCGTCGAGCACCTGGTGGGCGGCCCCGACGCACCCGCGTCCGCCGGCTCCGGCTCGGGGGACGCGGACGGAGCCGCCGAGGAGGCCGCGCCGCACACGGTCGGCCTGTTCGGCTCCCTGGTGCCCATCCTGGCGCCCATCGTCCTCATCGTCTTCGCCTCCCTGGCCGGCCCCGCGCTCCCCGAGGGGGCGTGGTTCACCGACACCGTGCTCTTCGTCGGCGAGCCGACGATGGCGCTGTTCCTCGCCTGCCTGCTGGCCCTGCCGCTGTTCCGCGGGCGCTGGCGCGACAAGTCCACCCTGAACGACCTGTTCGAGGCCGGGCTGCGGATCGCCGCCATGCCCCTGGCCCTGACCGGCGTCGGCGGCGCCCTCGCCACCATCATCCGGGAGACGGGCGTCGCGGAGAACATCGCGACGAGCATCGAGAGCACCGGGATGTCCCCGGTCATCATCCCGTTCCTCATCGCCGCCGCGGTGTGCACCATCACCGGTTCCAACATCCTCGGCGTCATGACCTCGGCGGCCATCATGCAGCCCCTGCTGCCCGCGCTCGGACTCGAACCGATCGTGGTGTACCTGGCCTGCGCGACCGGGGCCCAGCTCATGAAGCACGCGAACTCCTCGGGCTTCTGGGTGACCACGACGCTGTCCAACATGACGGTGGGCCAGGGGATCCGCTCGATCGGGGTGGCCTCGGTCATCTCCGGCCTCACCGGGTTCGCCGTCCTCAACATCATGATCGCGACCGGCGTCGTCTAGACCGCTCGCACCCCACGCGCGGCCGGTCCCCGCGCCCACGGCCCGCGGGCCGCGGGCCCGGGACCGGCCCCGCCCATCCGACCCGACCACAGGAGAACCCATGGCGACCTTCGGCGCGATCGCCGACGACCTCACCGGAGCGACCGACGTCGCTCTCGCCCTCACGTCCGCCGGATACCGGACCGCCGTCGTGCTGGGCTCCGACGCCCCCGACGGCGACGGGGCCGCGGACGGGGCCGACGCCGTCGTCGTCGCCCTGAAGTCGCGCACCATGCCCGCCGGCGAGGCGGTCGCCGCCTCGCTGGACGCCCTCGCGCGGCTGCGGCGGGCGGGCTGCGAGCGCTTCTACCTCAAGTACTGCTCGACCTTCGACTCCACGCCGGCGGGCAACATCGGCCCGGTGGCCGAGGCCGTCCTCGAAGCCCTCGGCGAGACCGTCACCGTGGTCGCGCCGGCCTTCCCCGCCAACGGGCGCACCGTCTACCGCGGCCACCTGTTCGTGGGGGACGAGCCCCTCGACGAGTCCCCGATGCGCCACCACCCCCTCACGCCCATGACCGACTCGAACCTGCTGCGCCTGCTCGCACCCCAGGTCAGCGGTGGCGAGGACGACGTCGCCCTGGTGCCGTGGCCGACCGTCGCCCGGGGCGACGAGGCGGTGCGCGAGGCCATCGGGCGCGCGAGCCGCGCCGGGGCCCGGTTCGTGGTCGTCGACGCGCTCACCGACGAGGACCTCGCCACCCTCGCCCGGGCGACGGAGGACCTGCGCCTGCTGACCGGCGGCAGCGCCCTCGCCCAGGGGCTCAGGGGTCCCCGGGCACTCGCGCGCACGCCGGTCACCCTGCCCGGGGGGCCGCGCGTCGTGCTCTCCGGCAGCGCCTCGCGGACCACCCAGGGCCAGGTCCGCCACGCGCTCGCGGCCGGAGGGGGGCGGCAGCTGCGCCCCGCCGACCTGCGGGAGGACTTCGAGGCGGCCGTGTCCGCCGCGGTGTCCGCCGCGCTGGAGGCCGCGGACGCCGCCCCCTTCGTCGTGTACGCGACCGCCTCCCCCGAGGACGTCGTGGACACCGCGGACGCCCCGCTCATCGAGGAGGCGCTGGCCGAGACCGCCGAGCGCCTGGTGGCCGCGGGGACGCGGGCGCTCCTCGTGGCGGGCGGCGAGACCAGCGGAGCCGTCGTGCAGCGCCTCGGCGTGGGCGCGCTCGCGCTCGGCCCCGAGATCGACCCCGGCGTCGCGTGGATGCGCGGGCGCCGGGACGGCGAGGACATCCACCTCATGCTCAAGTCCGGGAACTTCGGCCGCGAGGACCTCTTCGTCCGCGCCTGGGAGGGGGGCCTGTGAACCGCACACCACGCGAGGCCGCGCGGGAGCTGTGCCGGGCGGGACGCCGCGCCGTCGACCTCGGGCTGAGCCCCGGCGCGTCGGGCAACGTGTCCGTGCGCGCCGGGGACCACACCCTGATGAGCCCCACCGGGGTGTCCCTCCGGGACCTGGACCCCGACGGCCTGTCCGTCCTGGGCCCGGAGGGGGAGCACGTCTCCGGCCCGCCGCCCTCCAAGGAGTACCCGCTCCACCTGGCGATGTACCGGCGGGTCGAGGGCGCCGGGTCCGTCGTCCACCTGCACTCGCCCCACGCGACCGCGGCCTCGTGCCTGCCCGCCTGGTCGGCCTCCTCGGCGCTGCCGCCCGTCACGCCCTACCTGGTGATGCGTGTCGGCCAGGCGCCCCTGGTGCCGTACGCGGCTCCGGGCAGCGAGCGGCTCGCCCGCAACCTCGCCGACCTGCCCGGGTCCTTCCGCGCCGCCCTCCTCGCCAACCACGGTTCGCTCATGGCGGCGGCCGACCCGGCGGCCGCGCTGGACGGGGCCGTGGAACTGGAGGAGGCCTCGCGCATCGTCGTCTCGCTGCGGGGAGGCGGGTTCTCCGTGCTCTCGGCGGAGGACGTGCGCGAGCTGACCGAGCGCTACGGGACCGCGTGGGACCTGTGACCCGTCCCCCGCGGGGGTGAGGGCACGACCCGGGCCGGGCGCCGACCGCACGGTCGGCGTCCGGCCCGGAAGCGGTCGGCCCGCGGGCCGGAACACGGGCACGCCCGTGCCTCCGGCGCACGGGCCCGTGCGCCGGGCTCCCCGGCCCGCCCCGGCGCCCGCCGGGAAGCCGGAGCGGGGCCACGCCTCCCCCGGCCCCCGAGGAACAGGTGACCCGACCGGTCAGGAATCGAGAAGCGCCCTTCACCGGCCCGGAACTAGCGTGGTGGCCATGGACATCACCATTCACACCAGCGTCCTGCCGCACGAGGACCCCGAGGCCTCCCTGGCCTTCTACCGCGACGTCCTCGGCTTCGAGGTCCGCAACGACGTCGGGCAGGGGAGCATGCGCTGGATCACCGTGGGCCCCACCGGACAGCCCGACACCGGCATCCTGCTCGCACCGCCCGCCACCGACCCCGGCATCACCGACGCCGAGCGCACCGCCATCGCCGAGATGATGGCCAAGGGCACCTACGGGTGGATCCTCCTGGCCGCGTCCGACCTCGACCAGGTCTTCGACAGGGTCCAGGCCACCGACACCGAGGTCGTCCAGGAACCCACCCTCCAGCCCTACGGCATCCGCGACTGCGCCTTCCGCGACCCCGCCGGCAACCTGATCCGCATCCAGCAGCGCTGAACCGGCGGCCGCCCCGCGCCGCCCCGAAGGGCCGGACGCGCGCCACGAGCTCCTGCGCCCGCGCAGGACCGACACCCCCGCGCCGCCCGAAGGGCCGGACGCGCCGTGAAACACCGGCCCGACCGTGCCGGAAGACGCCGAGGAGGACCGCGCAGGCGGTCCGGACGACGATGGAGAGACGATGACCACCGCCCCGAGGACGAGCACGCAGCCGCCCGCGCCGCACGCCGCCGACAGCCACGACCTGATCCGCGTGCAGGGCGCGCGCGTGAACAACCTCCGCGACGTCAGCCTCGAGATCCCGAAGCGCCGGCTGACCGTGTTCACCGGCGTCTCCGGCTCGGGCAAGAGCTCGCTGGTGTTCGGCACGATCGCCGCCGAGTCGCAGCGGATGATCAACGAGACCTACAGCGCCTTCGTGCAGGGGTTCATGCCCGCCCTGGCGCGGCCCGACGTCGACGTCCTCGAAGGACTGACCACCGCGATCATCGTCGACCAGCAGAGGCTCGGAGCCGACCCGCGCTCCACCGTCGGCACCGCGACCGACGCCAGCGCGATGCTGCGCATCCTCTTCAGCAGACTCGGGCGCCCCCACATCGGATCCCCCCAGGCGTTCTCCTTCAACGTCGCCTCGATCAGCGGGGCGGGAGCGGTCACGACGGAACGCGCCGGCCGGACCGTGAAGGAGCGCCGCGAATTCAGCGTCACCGGCGGCATGTGTTCCCGCTGCGAGGGCAGGGGCACGGTCTCCGACATCGACCTCACCCAGCTCTACGACGACTCCAGGTCGATCGCGGAGGGCGCGTTCACCATCCCCGGCTGGAAGTCGGACAGCTGGTGGACGGTGCGGACCTACGCCGAGTCCGGCTTCCTCGACCCCCACAAGCCGATCCGCGACTTCACCGAGCGGGAGATGCGGGACTTCCTCCACAGGGATCCGGTCAAGGTGAAGGTCGAGGGCGTGAACCTCACCTACGAGGGCCTGATCCCCAAGGTCCGGAAGTCGTTCCTGTCCAAGGACGTCGACTCGCTCCAACCGCACGTCCGCGCCTTCGTGGAACGCGCGGTGACGTTCGCCGCCTGCCCCGACTGCGGGGGCACGCGCCTCAACGAGGCGGCGCGCTCCTCGAAGATCGGCGGGATCAACATCGCCGACGCGTGCGCCATGCAGATCAGCGACCTCGCCGCGTGGGTGCGCGGGCTGGACGAGCCGTCGGCGGCCCCCCTGCTCACCTCCCTGGGCAGGACCCTCGACTCGTTCGTGGAGATCGGGCTCGGCTACCTCGCGCTCGACCGGCCCTCGGGCACGCTGTCGGGGGGTGAGGCGCAGCGGGTCAAGATGATCCGCCACCTCGGCTCCTCGCTCACCGACACCACCTACGTCTTCGACGAGCCCACCATCGGCCTGCACCCCCACGACATCCAGAGGATGAACGACCTCCTGCTGCGGCTGCGCGACAAGGGCAACACGGTCCTCGTCGTCGAGCACAAGCCGGAGACGATCGCGATCGCCGACCACGTCGTGGACCTCGGCCCGGGCGCCGGGACGGGGGGCGGGACCGTCTGCTTCGAGGGCACCGTCGGGGGCCTGCGGGCCGGCGGCACCCTCACCGGCCGCCACCTCGACGACCGGGCCTCCCTCAAGGAGGCGGTGCGCGAGCCCTCCGGCGCGCTGGAGATCCGCGGGGCGAGCGCCAACAACCTGCGCGACGTCGACGCCGACATCCCGCTCGGGGTGCTCACCGTCGTCACCGGCGTCGCCGGATCGGGCAAGAGCTCCCTCGTGCACGGCTCGCTCCGCGGCCGTGAGGGCGTGGTGTCCGTCGACCAGAGCCCGATCCGCGGCTCGCGGCGGAGCAACCCGGCGACGTACACCGGGCTGCTCGACCCGGTCCGCAAGGCGTTCGCCAAGGCCAACGGCGTGAAGCCGGCGCTGTTCAGCGCCAACTCCGAGGGCGCCTGCCCCGCCTGCAAGGGTGCGGGCGTGATCTACACCGACCTGGCGATGATGGCCGGCGTCGCCACCGTCTGCGAGGAGTGCGAGGGCAGGAGGTTCCAGGCCTCGGTGCTGGAGTACCGCCTCGGCGGACGCGACATCGGCCAGGTGCTCGCGATGCCGGTGGCCGAGGCCGAGGAGTTCTTCGGCTCGGGGGAGGCGCGCACGCCCGCCGCGCACGCCGTCCTGCGACGCCTCTCCGACGTCGGCCTCGGCTACCTCACGCTCGGCCAGCCGCTCACCACCCTGTCGGGGGGCGAGCGGCAGCGGATCCGGCTGGCCGCGCGCATGGCGGAGAAGGGCGGCGTCTACATCCTCGACGAGCCGACCGCGGGGCTCCACCTCGCCGACGTCGAGCACCTGCTCGGCCTGCTCGACCGGCTCGTCGACTCCGGGAAGACGGTCGTCGTCATCGAGCACCACCAGGCGGTCATGGCGCACGCCGACTGGATCATCGACCTCGGGCCGGGCGCCGGGCACGACGGCGGCCGGATCGTCTTCGAGGGCACCCCCGCCGACCTCGTCGCCGCCCGGTCCACCCTCACCGGCGAGCACCTCGCGGACTACGTCGGCGGCTGATCCCGCCCCCGGGCGGACACGGGCGCCCCCGGCCGTCGGGATCGACGGCCGGGGGCGCCGGCACGGGCGGCCGGGAGGGCTCTAGCGCTGGGGGGCGTCGGTCCCGCGCAGTCCCAGGCGGCCGCGGGTGACCACCACGAGGAACACTGCGACGAGGGCGACCAGTGCGACCTCCGGGGCTCCGGCGGGGTCTCCCACCGCGGCCCCCTTGAGGCCCGAGACGACGTTGATCGCGGTGTGGGCGACCACCGCGGCGAGCACGCCGCCGCGGGAGGAGTTGAAGACGTGGCCGAGGACGACCGTCAGTCCGACGCACAGCAGGGCGTAGGCGGGGAAGTACATCTGCGCCTGGACCGTGCCGGCCATGGAGAACAGGGGGGCGTGCCACACCGCCCAGACCGCGCCGAGGACCGCGTTCGCCGCGAGCGGGGGCAGCGAGCCCTGGAGCCGCGGCAGCGCGAATCCGCGCCAGCCCAGCTCCTCGTTGCCGCCGCCGACCAGGGCGATGAGCAGGAACTGCACGGGGACCGCCATCAGCGCGGCGTCGAGCGCGGCCTCGTCCACCGTCGCCCCCTGCAGGCGGACGGCGATCACGCCCGAGGCCGCGATGGCCAGGACCGCGAGCACCGCGATCGCGTAGGGCGTGACGCCGCCCCTGCGCAGCGGCGAGTACCGCCGGAAGAGGGCGCCCACCCCGGACCTGCCCTCGGTCGCGGCGGTGACGAGGACCGCCGCCACCATCGGGCCGAAACTGCCGACGAGCACGGCCGGCATCGGGTTGGCGCCGTCGAGCAGGAGCGTGCCTCCCCACCAGGCGATCCAGGAGAAGGCGAAGGCGATCACCAGGAAGGCGGTGAGGCCGCGCGGTGCGAGGACGGTCGTCCGCGCCGGGTCCACCGCGGGGGCGGTGGGGGCGGAGGGACGGGGGTGCGTGGAGAGGTGCTCGTTCTTCATGCCGAGAAACATACACTGTTTGAGAAAGACATACAACGTAGGTTCCGTTGTATGCTGTCGGACATGGCAGAACCACGATCCGACCAGCAGTTCGACAGCGTCTTCAGCCGCCCCGAGCGCCGCCGCCGCACCCAGCCGGCGCTCACCCGGGAGCGCATCGTCACCGCGACGATCGGGCTGCTGGACCGGGAGGGCTCCTCGGCGCTGACGATGCGCAAGGTCGCCGCCGAACTCGGTGTGCACGCGACGAGCCTCTACTGGTACGTGGAGCGGAGGGAGGACCTCGTCGACCTGGCGGTGGACGGCATCCTGGCCGACGCCGCGGCCGTCCTGCCGGGCCCCGACGCCCCCTGGGACGCCGCGGTGAAGGAGACCGCGTACCGGTTCTACGCGGCTCTGACCGCGCACGCCTGGGCCGCGGAGTTCGCCGGGGCCCGGCCCCTGGTCGGGCCCAACGCGGTCGCGCTCTCGAGGAGGATCATCGCCGCGCTCCAGCAGTGCGGGGGGAGCGAGGAGGAGCAGGCGGTCGCCATCCGGGCGGTGTCCAACCAGATGCTCGGCGCGGCCACGTCCGCGGTCGCGGTGCGCGCGATGCGCTCCAGGGACTCGGGCGAGCACGACGGGGCGGTCGCCGCCGCCGTGTCGGAGCCGGACGCCCTCGCCGTGGAGAACGACTACTTCGACCAGGTGCTGGACCTGGTGCTGGACGGGGTCAGGGCCCGCCGGGCGGGGTAGGCGGCTCCGCCCCGCCGGGGTCGCGGGCCGTTCCGGCGCGCACACCCGACGGCGCGCACACCCGACGGCGCGCACACCCGACGGCGCGCACGCCCGACGGGGCGGGCCCGGTACACGACGGGAGGACCTGCCGCGTGAATCCCGGCCTGCATCCCCAGAGGCCGGACCCCGTACACGACGGGAGGGCCTCTCCGTCGTGGAGCCTGTCGGCGGCCGTGTGGGCGGCCGTCTCCTCGTTCCGACGGGCGGAAAGGC
>NZ_JBEXSY010000096.1:0-18343 GCF_040613895.1 Nocardiopsis sp. NPDC006198
GCTCCGGAGGGCAAGACGATGGGGCACGCGGGCGCGATCGTGTCGGGTTCGGCGGGCACGGCCGCGGCCAAGCAGGAGGCCCTGGAGGCCGCCGGCGTCAAGGTCGGCAAGACCCCCAGCGAGACTGCCAAGCTGGTGCGCGAGCTGTTCTAGCACGCGCCCCGGGAGCAGCCCCGACGGGTGACCGCTTCGACGGCTCCGCCCCACCGCCGGTTCATCCGGAGGGTGGGGCGGAGCCGTTTTCGCGTGTCCGGTTAGTCGAGGGCCCGCGAACCGCCGTCCGACCTGCCGCGGACGGTCCGCACGGTGGTCACCACCGCGCCCGGGACGAGGAGGACCAGGAGGAAGAACAGCCACGCGAACACGGCGCCGGTGTTGCCGCTGGAGATGGACGGCACCCCCCAGAGCACGAACATGATCCCTCCCCAGATCACCAGACCGCCCGTGTGGGGACGGTTGCGGCGGTCGGACGAGCCCTTCCCGCCCTCCCGCCGGGCCGACGGGAGGGCGGCCGTCCCGGCAGGCGTGGGCGGGCGCCCGTCCCCCGGCTCCGCGTCCCCGGGGACGGCGAGCGAGCTGGGCCGGGACTCCGGGGGCAGGTCCTCGAAGAGCGGGACCAGGTCCGTGTTGGCGACCGCCTCCAGCACCGCCCCGGCGCGGGTCCCGTGCTCCTCGGGGTCCAGACGGCCCTCCTCCAGAGCCGTCCGCAACCGTTCCAGCGCCTCGTCGCGCTCCCGGTCGGAGAGCCGGTAGCGGTCGGGGTCGGTGCCTGCCATGGGTGTCCGTCCGCAGCGGGGGTGAAACCTGTCTCCCTCCGTACGACGGGGGCCGGACGCCGACGGTTCCACCGGCGCCGCCGCACACGCGCGCACGACACGCGCGGCGGGATACCGCGGAGCATTCCGGTCCCTGGCAGCATAAGTCGGGTGAGTACGCCAGGATCTCCCCCCGACCGAGGCCGACCGCCGAAGCGCCCGCGGGCCACCGCCGCGGAAGCCTCCGCGCCGGAGGCCGCCGACGAGCGCAGGCCCCTCTACGCGACCGGGGGCATTGCCGCCGCCACGGCGGCGGGCAGCGGTCTGGCCGCCATCGTCACCCTCACCATCATCGGCTGGGTGGCCGCGCCGCACGACACCTTCGGCGAGGACATCGTCGACATCCTCCAGGGAGCGGTCCTGGCCTGGCTGGTCGGCCACCACGTGTCGTTCACCGTGCCCGACGGGCAGATCGCCCTGCTCCCGCTCGGGCTGGTCCTGCTGCCGGGCCTGCTGCTGTACCGGTCGGGCCGGTGGCTGGCCCGCTCCTGCGAGATCCTGCGGCTCCGGTACGTGTGGGGGGCGGCGGTGGCCGTCGCCGGCCCCTACGCGGCGATCGCCGGCACGCTGGCGCTGGTGGCGCGCACCGAGGCGATCGAACCCAGCATGCCGCGCGCCCTCGTCATGGGGTTCGCCATCGCCTTCCTCGCCGCCGGGCTGGGGGCGCTGCGCCAGCTGATGCGCGACAAGGGCGTGGCGGTCCGGGACCTGCTGGAGCTGATGCCCGCCAGGCCGAGGTCCCTCCTGGTGGGGTTGCTCGCGTCCACCGGCACCCTCCTGCTGGGCGGGCTGCTGCTGTTCGCGACGGCGCTGGCGTTCGCCTTCCCGGAAGCCGTCGAGACGACGAGGGTGCTGGGACCCGGCGTGGTCGGCGGTGTGCTGCTGGTGGTCATCCAGCTGGCGTACCTGCCCAACGCGGTGGTGTTCGCGGTCTGCTACGCGCTGGGGCCGGGGTTCGCGATGGGCGCGGGTACCGTCGTCGCCCCTACCGGGGTGTCGGTGGGCGCCCTGCCGGTGTTCCCGATGCTGGCCGCCCTGCCGGAGGACGGGGCCGCTCCGGCGGTGTCCCTGGTGGCGCTGGCCCTGCCGTTCGCGGCGGGCGCGGTGGGCGGTGTCCTGACCCAGCGCAGTGCGCCGGACGCGGTCGGCGAGGCGGCCCCCCTGTGGGGGTTCGTGTGCGGTGTGACCACGGGGATCCTGTGCGCGGCCATGGCGGAGATCGCGGGCGGGCCCCTGGGGGGAGAGCGGCTCAGCGAGGTGGGGCCGTCGGCGTGGCAGGTGGGCCTCGTCGCCGCCCTGGAGGTCGGGGTGGCCGCGGCGGTCGCCGCCTGGATCGCGAACTGGTGGTACTGGCGCAAGCTGCGGCTGGGGAAGGGCACGGAGTCCCCCGGCTCCACGGAACCCGGGACGGACGCCGCGAAGAAGGGGGCGCGGGCCCCCGTGCGGCCGGGGGCCGAGCCGCGGCCGGTGGTCGAGCTGCCGCCGGACGTCCCGGTCGGGAAGGGCCTGGCGACGGTGACGCCGCTGCGCCGCCGTGACGGCCAGGGCGTCGGGAACGCCGGGGAGGAGGCGGGGCCGGACCCGGAGCCCTCTCCCGCCACCCCCGGGGAGCTGAGGGCGGCCAGGGACCGGGAGCGGGCCGCCCGGACGGTCGACCGCGGCGCCGAGCGCGGCGCGCGCAAGGAGGCCCGCCGGGAACTGCGCGACCACCGGCGCCGGGAGAGGCGGGAGGCGAAGGACGCCCGCCGCGCCTCCGGCGGTCGCTGGTGGCGGCGGAGGCCGGGCGAGGACGAGGAGATGTACGGCATCACCTACGAGGCGGACCCCGGCGGCGTGGACGCCCCCGGGCACTGATCCGTTCGGCGGTGCCGCACCGGACCGCCGCACGGCGGCGGGTCCGGCGGCCTCCGGTGGAGGCAGCTCGGACGGGAGCCGTCCCGGCCGACGCCTCCGTGGACGCCCCGGCCGGGGTCCGGGCTACTGGGCCGGGGCGCTCCGGCCGGCTCTCCTGTGCGGCTCGAAGACGGCGTTGACCAGGTCGCTGCACCACTTGAGGAGTTCCAGGTCGCGCAGCGGCTTGCCGCCCAGGCCGCCGGCCTTGGGCACCGGTACCAGCAGGGTCCGCGTCGTCTCCTTGTGCAGGGACTTGGGGTACATCCGCCGCAGCCTCAGCTCCTGCGACTCGCGCAGGTCGACCGGGGAGAACCTGATCTGGTTGCCCTGCATGACGACGTCCGAGAGCCCCGCCGACTTGGCGAGCACCCGGAACCGCGCCACCGCCATCAGGTTGTCCACCTGCTGGGGCGGGGGCCCGTACCGGTCGGTGAGCTCTTCGTACGCGGCGAGGATGTCCTCCTCGCTGCCCACGCCGGCGATCCGCTTGTACGACTGGAGCCGCAGCCGCTCGCCCGGAACGTAGTCGTGCGGGATGTGCGCGTTGATGGGCAGCTCGACCCGGGTCTCGATCTCCTCGACCGCGTCCGGATCGCCCTTGAGCTCGGCCACGGCCTCGCCCACCATGCGCACGTACAGGTCGAAGCCCACGCCCGCGATAGTGCCGGACTGCTCCGCGCCCAGGATGTTGCCCGCGCCCCGGATCTCCAGGTCCTTCATGGCCACGTACATGCCCGCGCCCATCTCGGTGTGCTGGGCGACCGTGGCCAGGCGCTCGTAGGCGGTCTCGGACAGCGGTTTCTCCGGCGGGTACAGGAAGTACGCGTAGGCGCGCTCGCGCCCGCGGCCCACCCGGCCGCGGAGCTGGTGCAGCTGCGAGAGCCCGTAGGTGTCGGCGCGGTCGATGATGAGGGTGTTGGCGTTGGGCACGTCCAGGCCGGACTCGACGATGGTCGTGGAGACCAGCACGTCGAAGTTCTTCTCCCAGAAGTCGACCATGACCTTCTCGAGCTGCTGCTCGTTCATCTGGCCGTGCGCGTAGGCCACCCGGGCCTCCGGCACCAGGCGCTTGATGCTCGCCGCGACCTTGTCGATGGAGGCCACGCGGTTGTGCACGAAGAACACCTGGCCCTCGCGCATCAGCTCGCGGCGGATCGCGGCGGTGATCTGCTTGTCCTCGTAGGGGCCCACGAAGGTGAGCACCGGGTGGCGCTCCTCCGGCGGGGTGAGGATCGTGGTCATCTCGCGGATGCCGGTCAGGCCCATCTCCAGGGTGCGCGGGATCGGCGTCGCCGACATCGCCAGCACGTCGACCTGGGTGCGCAGCCGCTTGAGGGCCTCCTTGTGCTCCACGCCGAAGCGCTGCTCCTCGTCGATGATGACCAGGCCCAGGTCCTTGAAGCGGGTCTCCGACGACAGCAGGCGGTGCGTGCCGATGACGACGTCCACCTCGCCGCTGCGCAGCCCCTCGCGGGTCACCTCGACCTCGCCGTCGGTCTGGAACCGCGACATCGGTTTGACGGTGACCGGGAACGACGCGTACCGCTCGGTGAACGTGGACATGTGCTGCTGCACCAGCAGCGTGGTGGGCACCAGCAGAGCCACCTGCTTGCCGTCCTGGACCGCCTTGAACGCGGCGCGCACCGCGACCTCGGTCTTGCCGTAGCCGACGTCGCCGCAGATCAACCGGTCCATGGGGACGGACCGGGACATGTCCTTCTTGACCTCGTCGATGGCCGCGAGCTGGTCGGGCGTCTCCACGTACGGGAAGGCGTCCTCGAGTTCCCGCTGCCACGGGGTGTCCGGACCGAACGCGTGGCCCGGGGAGGCCTGGCGGGCCGAGTACAGGCGGATGAGGTCGCCGGCGATCTCGCGGACGACCTTGCGGGCGCGGCTCTTGGCCTTGCTCCACTCGGCGCCGCCCATCTTGGACAGGGTGGGGGCCTCGCCGCCCACGTACCGGGTGACCTCGCCGAGCTGCTCGGTGGGGACGAAGAGGCGGTCGCCCGGCTGGCCGCGCTTGGAGGGCGCGTACTCGATGAGCAGGTACTCGCGGGTGGCCCCCTGGATCTGGCGGCTGACCATCTCCAGGTAGCGGCCCACGCCGTGCTGCTCGTGGACGACGTAGTCGCCCGGTTTGAGCTGGAGCGGGTCCACGGTGCCGCGCCGCCTGCTCGGCATCCTGCGCATGTCGCGGGTGGAGGACTTCTGTCCGGCCAGGTCGGTCTCGGTGAGCACCACCGTGTGGACCGTCCGCAGCAGGAACCCGTGGTCGACCAGCCCGGTGGTGACGGTGGCGACGGCGGGCGGGGGAGGGTCGGCCAGGTCGGAGGCGAGGGCGGCGCCCAGGCCGGCGTCGCGCAGCATCGCGACCAGCCGCTCGGCGGGGCCGTGGCCCTGGGTGACCAGGACGACGCTCCAGTTGTCGTGCAGCCAGCCCTTGATGTCGGCCAGGGCGCGCTCGGTGTCCCCGCGGTAGGACTCGGCGGGTGCGGCGCCGACGACGACGGCGTCGTCCTCCTCGGAGGCGCCCCCCTCGTCGCCCGCGCTGAAGGGCGTGAGGCCCCACCAGGGCAGGTCGCGCCCGGCCGCGGCGGCGCGCAGCTCGGCGACGGACATGTAGGCGGACGCGCCCAGGTCGATGGGGGCCTCGCCGCCGGAGGCGGCGTTGATCCACGAGGCGTCGAGGAACTCGGCGCTGGTGGCCTCCAGCTCCACCGCGCGGGTGCGGATGCGCTCGGGGTCGCAGCCCACCACCATCGCGCCCTCGGGCAGGTAGGTGAAGAAGGGCTCCATGCGTTCGGCGAGCACGGGCGCGAACGCCTCCATGCCCTCGACGGAGACGCCGTCGGCGATCTTGTGCAGGATCTCGGCGAGGGAGGGGTGCTCCTCGGCCAGGGCCCGTGCGCGGTCGCGCACGGTGTCGGTGAGCAGGAGTTCGCGGCACGGCGGTGCGAACAGCCCGGAGGCGGCGCCGGCGCGCGAGCCCTCGTCGCCCTCGCGCGGGGCGATGGACCGCTGGTCCGCCACCTGGAAGTAGCGGATGTCCTCGACGGTGTCGCCCCAGAACTCCAGCCGCAGAGGGTGCTCCTCGGTGGGCGGGAACACGTCCAGGATGCCGCCGCGCACGGCCATGTCGCCGCGCTTCTCGACCAGGTCGACCCGGGCGTAGCCGGTGTCGGCCAGGGCCGTGACCACGTCCTCCAGGGACGCCTCGTCGCCGGGGCGGATGCGGACCGGCTCCAGGTCGCCCAGGCCGGCCACGAGCGGTTGCAGGACGCTGCGCACGGGGGCGACGACCACCCTCAGCGGGGTGGTGAGCGGGTCGGCGGGGTCGGGGTGCGCCAGGCGGCGCAGGACGGCGAGACGCTGTCCGACCGTGTCCGAGCGGGGGGAGAGCCGCTCGTGCGGGAGCGTCTCCCAGGCGGGGAAGAGCGCGACGGAGTCGTCGGGCAGCAGCGAGCACAGGGCGTCGGTCAGGTCCGAGGCCTCGCGCTCGGTGGCGGTGACGGCGAGGACGGGCCGACCCGCGCCCACGGGGGCGTCGGCGGCCAGCGCGCCCACCATGAAGGGGCGCAGCGCGGCCGGCGCGACGAGGTCGAGGTGGGGATCGAGGCCGCGTCGGGCGGCCTCGATCGCGCTGTGCAGTGCCGGGTCCCTGGAGACGTCGGCGAGAAGTCCAATAAGGCTCATAGCACCAGAAACTGAAAGTGGAAGTGGGTCCGGATCAGGCGGTGGTCGCGGCCTGCACGATGAGAAGGCGGCTGCGGGAGTGGACGCCCGGCACCCCTCAGACTATCGAGTCCGGAGGTTTCGCGCGGGCGGGGTGTGGACGAAGGCCCCGCCGGCCCGCCCGTGCCGCCCCCGGCGGCAACCGGCGCCGAAGGGGCGGTGCACAGTCGGTGGAACCGCCGGTGGGGTGCTTCTATTCCGGCTCCCCCGCCGTCCGCGCCGCGCTCCGTGCGACGCGGGCGGGGCGGCCGGGGGCGTCGGGCATACGCTAGAGACGATTCCCGGAACACCGTAGGAGAGGAACCTCGTGGTGAGTGCGATCAGGCGTGGGAGCGCGCCGGAGGGCGGCGGCGGACGGTCGGGCGCCCCGGTCTTCGTCCCGGGTCCGGACGGCCTCGCCCACCTGGAGCTGATCCTCAACGGCGCCTACCCGCTGCCCGGCTTCATGACGCGGGACGAGGCCGCGTCGGTGGAGCGCTCCGGGCGGCTGCCCGACGGCCGCCCCTGGCCGGTTCCGGTCACCCTGGAGGTGCCGGAGGCGCTGGCGGGGGCCGCGGCGCTGACCCTCGCCGACCCCGAGGGCGCGCCGCTGGCCGAGCTGACCGTCACCGAGCACTGGGAGGCGGAGGGCGTCCACCGCCTGGCGGGGGACGTGGCGCTGCTGCGGCCGCCCATGTACGGGGTGCTGCGCAAGCTGCGGTCCTCGCCCGCGGAGGTGCGGGGCCAGCGCGAGCTCGAACCCTCCTCGTGCGGGTCGCTGCTCGCGGTGGTCACCGACCGGCCCCTGCACCACCGGGTCCTGCACCAGATCCGCGCGGAGGCCGACGCCCTCGGGGACGCGGCGGGCGGTGCCCGAGCCGAGGTGCTGGTGATCGTCGAGACGGGCCTGGAGGACGAGGGCATGGCGACGGCGGTCCTGGCCGCCGAACCGCTGCTGCCGGGGCGCACCGCGTTCGTCGTGTGCACCCTGCCGAGGGGCGCCGCGCGGACCGAGGGCGCGCTCGGCGGCAGCTGGGGCGTGCGCGACGTGGCGCTGGCCGCGCACGTGGCCGCCGCCTACGGCGCCACCCACATGCTGGCGGTGACCGGCGGGAGCGGACCGGACGTCGAGCGTGTGATGGCCCGGCGCCCGCCGCTCACGGTCCTGGAGCCGGAGCCGTGGCGCTACGACTCGTCCGAGGGGCTGTGGCAGCCCCTGACCCGCGTGGACCCCGCGCACGCCGTCCCGGAGCCGACGGACGAGGAGGTCGAGGCCGAGCTGGCGCACGGGCGCGAGCTTCCCGCCTGGTTCACCCCGGCCCGCGTGGGCGCCGAACTGGCGCGGTTGCGCCCGGCGCGGACCAAGCGGGGGGTCGCGATCCTGTTCACCGGCCTGTCGGGTTCGGGCAAGTCCACGATCGCGCGCGGGGTGTGCGACGGCATCCGCAGGTCGGGGCGCACGGTGACCCTGCTGGACGGGGACGTGGTCCGGCGCATGCTCTCCAGCGGGCTGACGTTCTCGCGGGAGGACCGGGAGCTCAACATCCGCCGCATCGGCTATGTCGCCGCGGAGATCACCCGGCACGGCGGGGTGGCCGTGTGCGCGCCGATCGCCCCGTACGCGGCGGGCCGGGCCGAGGTGCGGGCGATGGTGGAGGAGTTCGGGGACTTCTTCCTCGTGCACGTGGCGACGCCCCTGGAGGTGTGCGAGGCCCGTGACCGCAAGGGGCTCTACGCCAAGGCGCGCTCGGGGGAGATCGCGGAGTTCACGGGGATCTCCGACCCCTACGAGGAGCCCGGGGACGCCGACCTGGTGCTGGACACCGGCGGCGACCCGGCGGAGTCCGTGGCCGAGGTGATGGCGGCCCTGCGCGAGGGCGGATGGCTGCCCGGCTAGGGCGCGGGCGCGCAGGACGAGCAGTGGCAGGATCCCGACAGCTAAGGACCGAGATGACCGACCCCCAGCCGACCGGGCACCGAGTACTGCGCCTGGTGGAGGTGATGGACACCCTGCGCAGGGAGTGTCCCTGGGACAGCTCCCAGACCCACGAGTCGCTGGCCAAGTACCTGATCCAGGAGGCCTACGAGACCCTGGAGACCATCGAGGAGGGCGACCTGGCCTCGCTCCGCGAGGAGCTGGGCGACGTGCTGCTCCAGGTGGTGTTCCACGCGGCCGTCGCCGCCGAGCGCCCCGAGGGCGACCCGGCGCGCTTCACGGTGGACGACGTCGCGGACGCGATCATCGACAAGATGACCCGCCGCCACCCGCACGTGTTCGGCGGGGCCGAGGTGGCGGGCGTCGACGAGGTGTGGGCCGACTGGGAGGCCATCAAGGCGGCCGAGCGCGCGGCCAAGGCGGAGGCGGGCGGGAACGGCGCGAAGCCCTCCGTCCTGGACGGGGTGCCGTTCGCGCAGCCCGCCGTGCTGCTGGCCCACGAGCTCCAGAGGAGGGCGGTCCGCAACGGCTTCCCCGCCGAGCTGGTGGGCGACGACGGGGCCGAGGGCGGCGGGCTGTTCGCCGCCGTGGCGGCGGAGGGCGCCCGGGGCCGGGACGCGGAGACGGACCTCAG
The DNA here is from genome assembly GCF_040613895.1 of Nocardiopsis sp. NPDC006198. NCBI lineage: Bacteria > Bacillati > Actinomycetota > Actinomycetes > Streptosporangiales > Nocardiopsidaceae > Nocardiopsis > Nocardiopsis sp. NPDC006198. The sequence continues at coordinate 8,990 of NZ_JBEXSY010000096.1, forward strand.
GGCGGCGTCCCGCAGGTTCGACGCGCGCGTGCGCGCCGCCGAGGAGGCGGCCCGCGCCGACGGCAGGGAGCCCCGCGACCTGTCCGCGGCGGAGTGGCGCTCCTACTGGGACGCGGCCGGCGTCTAGCGCCCCCGCGTCACCCCGGGCGGGCCTCCGGGGGAGGGGGCGGCTGGGCGCGCGTGCGGAAGGCCTCCGTGGCGGGGTCGCGCTCCGCGCCGCCCGCCCGGGGCCGGCGCGCCGTCTCGCTGATGGTCAGCCAGAGGCCGACGATCACCCAGTTGGCCATCAGCGCCGACCCCCCGGCCGACAGGAACGGCGCGGTCATACCGGTCAGGGGGATGAGGAGGGTCGCCCCGCCGAGCACGATGAACACGTCGAACGCGGTGAGGAAGGCGTATCCGAGGGCCGTCAGCTTCAGGAACCAGTCCCGGGAGCCCAGAGCGATGCGGAACCCCCGCTCGGCCAGGATCAGGAGCAGGAGGAGGACGGCCATCAGGCCGGTGAGCCCCAGCTTCTCGCCCACCGAGACCAGGACCAGGTCGCTGTCGGCGGCGAAGACCTCCTGGACGGCCCCGCCTCCGAAGCCCGTCCCGGTCAGGCCGCCCTCGGCGAGCGCGAACACGCCCTCGACGATCTGGTAGCTGCCTCCGGGGCGGCTGTACACCTCCTCGTCGAAGGGGTCGAGCCAGATGTCCACGCGGTTGCGCACGTGCCCGAACATCAGGTACGCCGCGTACGCGCCCGCCGAGAAGGCCACCAGGCCGATGAGCACCCACGACTTGCGGGCGGTGGCGGCGTAGAGCACCGCCAGGAACGTCCCGAACAGCAGGAGCGACGTCCCCAGGTCCCTGGTGCCCACGAGCAGGAGGATCGCCAGGCCCCAGCCCACGGCCATGGGCGCCAGGTCGCGTGCGCGGGGCACGCTGAACACCTTGAGGCGGCCGACCCTGACGGTGCGGGTGACCAGCGCCATCACCTCGCGGCGCCGGCCCAGGTACGAGGCGAGGAAGAGGACGAGGAGCACCTTGGCGAACTCCGAGGGCTGCATCGTGAACGGGCCCAGGCCGATCCACCGCCGGGCGCCCAGCACCTCGTGGCCCAGAGGGGACAGCGGCAGCAGGAGCAGGAGCAGGGCGGCGCCCGCGATCACGTACGTGTACATGGTGAGCCGCTGCGGGCGTCGCACGGCCACCACCGCGGCGGCGCACAGGGCCATGCCCACGACGGTCCACACCACCTGCCGGTCGGCGTCCCCGTGCTCCCCGGCGGTCGCGGCCCGGGTCGTCTGGATCACCCAGATCATGGTGACACCCAGTCCGTTCAGGACGGTGGCGACCGGCATGACGACCGGGTCGGCGTAGGGCGCGACCCGGCGCAGCAGGAGGTGGAGGGAGAGGGCCCCGGCGCACAGGACGGCCAGGTAGAGGCCGAGGACGGGTTCGGCGCCGCCGGTGACGGACAGGGACGCCGTCAGGAGGGTCGCCGCGACCGTCACGAGCCCGGCCGCGAGCAGGACGAGCTCGGACCCCCGGCGGGGCACCGGGCGGAGGGCTCCGTCGGCGGACACCGGTCCGGTCTCGGGGTCGCCCACTGTCGTTCCGCCGTCCACCTCGGGGCACGGGCGCCCGGGCCGGGCTCCCCGGCCCGGCCGGGTACTCCGCCCCTGCACTATAGGCGGGGGAGCCGTCCCGGCCCCCGAGGCGTGCCGTCCGGGCGGGACGCGCCCGGACGGCACGGGCGGGTCAGCCCGGCGCGGGCGCGGGCGCGTCCAGCTCCAGGGCCTCGGCCGCCGTCGAGAGCTTGGAGTCGAAGCCCCCGACCCGGGACAGCAGCGGGGCGGCGCGCACCAGCGCGTTGCGCACGGCGATGCCCGTCCGGGTCCGCGGGGCCAGGAACCCCAGGCCCGCGTCGGCGATCGCCTGGTTGGCGGCCACGAAGGGCCGCATCCGGGCCTCGTAGGCGGCCAGCGCCGCGGCGGGGGCGTCGTGCCGGGCCAGCTCGCCGGCGAGCACGTGGGCGCCGACCAGGGCGAGGCTGCTGCCCTGGCCCGACGCGGGGGAGGGGCAGTGGGCGGCGTCGCCGAGCAGGACCACCCGGCCGGCGGACCAGCTGCGGGCCCGGATCTGGGTGACGGAGTCGAAGTAGAAGTCCGGGGCCGCCCCCGTCTCCGACAGGAGGCGACCCGCCTCCCAGCCCGCCCCGGCGAACGCCTCGCGCAGGAACCGCCTCTGCTCCCCGGCCGGCCGGCGGTCGATCCCGGTCTCCGAACGCGTGGACACCAGGAACATCGCCTTCGCCCCCTCGGCCCGGGGCGTGTGGTAGAGCGCGATCGCCCGCCCGGGGAGGTTGTGCAGCAGGACCTCCCGGTCCAGGCCGAGGTGGTTGGGCACGGTGCAGATGCTGATGTAGGCGTTCAGGAACCTCCGGAACGGGCCCTCGGGGCCGAAGGCGAGGGCACGGGTGGTGGAGTGGAGGCCGTCGGCCCCCACCACCAGGTCGAACACGCGCGGCGCGGCGTGCGCGAAGGACACGTGCACGCCCTCGGGGGCCTGCTCCAGCGCGGTGACCGTGTCGTCGTACAGGTACTCGGTGTACGCGGTGGTGGGTTCGTGCAGGAGCCGGACCAGGTCGCCGCGCAGGAGTTCGCGGGACCGCCCCTCGGAGGCCGTGCGGGCCTGGGAGGGGGTGAAGTCGGCGATGCGGCGCCCGCGCGCGTCGACGAACGACGCGGACGCCATGCCGGTGCCGTGCTCCGCGATGCCGTCGAGCACGCCCATGCGCTCGGCGACGTCCAGGGCGACGCCGCGCACGTCGACGGCATAGCCGCCGGAGCGGGGCGCGGGGGCGCGTTCGACGACGGTCGGCGCGATGCCGTACCGGTGGAGCCAGTGGGCGAGGGCGGGTCCGGCGATGCCGGCGCCGGAGATCAGGACGTTCTGTACGGCTGTCACGGGGGTTCACGCTCCTTCGGATGCCTTGCGGGACACGTTAGGCAGCTACTTACCGTGCGTCAAGTAACTTACCGGTCGGAAGGTACGGGTTAGACTCGGCGGACCAGGCGGCGAGTGAACGGGAGTGACACGGGTGCCCAGAGCGCAGAGCGACACCAAGGCCGAGATCCAGGCCGCGGCACTGGACCTGTTCGCCCGCAAGGGGTTCGAGAAGACGAGCCTCCGCGAGATCGCGGAGCGCCTCGGCATCACCAAGGCGGCGCTGTACTACCACTTCCCGTCCAAGAACGACCTGCTCAGGTCGCTGGTCGAGCCCCTGGAGCAGGACATGGGCGACCTCTTCGCCGAGTACGGGGACGAGCCGGGGGAGGCCACGGAGGGGATGTCCGACCGCGCCCGCGAGCTCCTCGGCGATTACTTCGACATCTGTGTGCGCCACAGCACCCTGCTGGTCGCCGTCCTCAACGACGTCGGCTCCCTGGCCGACATCGGGCTCATCGACGCCGTCGTGGCCTGGCGGCGCCGGCTCGACCGCCTCCTGGTCGGACCCGGGCACGGGACCCCCGCCAGGATGGGCGCGGTCATCGCCCTCGGGGGGATCCAGGACATCTCCGTCATGCTCTCCGCGGAGGAGGCCCTCGCGTACCGGGAGAGGGCCCTCGACATCGCCCTGGCGGCCCTGGTGGCCGGGATCTCCTCTAAGGACTAGACCAATTCGGCCGGGTGCCCTCACCCGGCGGCGGTCGGTGTCGCTAGTCTCGTGTCGGGTCCTGAACCAGTGGTCCGAGAAACCCCAAGAGACGGAGAGAGACCGTGGCGTCCATCGAGGCAGTACAGGCGCGAGAGATCCTTGACTCGCGGGGCAACCCGACGGTCGAGGTCGAGGTTCTGCTCGACGACGGAACCATCGCGCGCGCGGGAGTCCCCAGCGGCGCGTCCACCGGCCAGTTCGAGGCAGTCGAACTGCGTGACGGCGGAGACCGCTACGGCGGCAAGGGCGTGACCAAGGCCGTGACGGCCGTCAACGACGAGATCGCCGACGAGCTCCTCGGCCACGCGCCCGACGAGCAGCGCATCATCGACCGCGCGCTCATCGACCTGGACGGCACCCCGGACAAGTCCCGGATCGGCGCCAACGCCATCCTGGGCGCCTCCCTGGCGGTGGCCAGGGCCGCCGCCCAGGAGGCCGGGCTGCCGCTGTTCCGCTACATCGGCGGTCCCAACGCGCACGTGCTTCCCGTGCCGATGATGAACATCCTCAACGGCGGCGCGCACGCCGACAGCAACGTCGACATCCAGGAGTTCATGGTCGCCCCGATCGGCGCGCCCACGTTCTCCGAGGCGCTGCGCTGGGGGACCGAGGTCTACCACTCCCTCAAGTCGGTCCTGAAGGCCCACGGCCTGGGCACCGGCGTGGGGGACGAGGGCGGCTTCGCCCCCAACCTGGACAGCAACCGCGCGGCCCTCGACCTGATCGTCGAGGCCATCGAGAAGGCCGGCTACACCCCCGGCACCGACATCGCGCTCGCCCTGGACGTGGCCGCCACCGAGCTGTTCAACGACGGCGTCTACACCTTCGAGGGCAAGGCCCGCACCTCCGCGGACATGGCCGCGTACTACGCGGAGCTGGTCGACGCCTACCCGCTCGTCTCGATCGAGGACCCCCTCGACGAGGAGGACTGGGAGGGCTGGAAGACCCTCACCGCCGAGCTCGGCGACAAGGTCCAGCTGGTCGGCGACGACCTGTTCGTCACCAACCCCGAGCGGCTCCAGCGCGGCATCCTCGCCGACACGGCCAACTCGCTGCTGGTCAAGGTCAACCAGATCGGCACCCTGACCGAGACCCTGGACGCGGTCGCCATGGCCCAGCGCAGCGGCTACACGGCGATGATCAGCCACCGCTCCGGCGAGACCGAGGACACCACGATCGCCGACATCGCGGTGGCCACCAACGCCGGCCAGATCAAGACCGGCGCCCCGGCCCGCAGCGAGCGCGTCGCCAAGTACAACCAGCTCCTGCGCATCGAGGAGGAACTGGACGACGCCGCCGTCTACGCGGGCGTGTCGGCCTTCCCGCGCTTCGCCAAGCGCGGCTAGTCTGCCCCAGTGTCCCGCGAATCCAAGCAGCCGCCCCCAAAGGCCGGGAAGGCGTCCAAAGCCGACAGGCCGGCGGGCAGGGCTGCCCGGAGGAGGACGGGGCGGAAGAGCGCCGTAACCGGCTCCGCCAAGGGCAGGGGGGCCGGGAAGGGCACGGGCCGCACCACCGGCGGGGTGCGGCCCATGCTCACCAGCCGTGCGGCGATCCTGGCCCTCGTGGTGTGCGTGATCGCACTGAGCCTGGCCTACCCGCTGCGCGAGTACGTCGCGCAGCGGGCGCAGATCGCCCAGCTCCAGGAGGACCGCGCGCGCATGGAGGAGAGCGTGCTCGACCTGCGCGAGCGCGAGCGGGAGCTCACCCAGGACGAATACGTCGAACGGGAGGCCCGCGCGCGGCTCCACTACCAGTACCCCGGCGAGACCGCCTACATCGTCATCCCGCCGGACTCCGAGGACGACGACGAGGCCGAGACCGGTCCCAGCGAGCCGTGGTTCACCACGCTGTGGCGCTCGGTCGAGGAGGCGGACAGCCCGCCGCCCGACGACGGGCTCTGACCCGCCCCGGGGTGCGTGGCGGGTCCCGGCCGGGGCCCGCCCCCCGCGGGCGGCAGGGGTGCGGGGGCGGCCCTATGCTGGGTTCGCCATGACTTCCGCTGATCAGCCCGTGCCCGGGCGCGCCGCCGGACCGGCGGGCGCCCCTCCCGAGGGGCACTCCGAGAACCCGGTCGCCGCACGCGACATCGCCGCCATCGAACTCCAGCTGGGCCGCACCCCGCGCGGGGTGCGCGGGGTCGCGCACCGCTGCCCGTGCGGGCTCCCCGACGTGGTGCGCACCGCGCCCCGCCTGGAGGACGGCACCCCCTTCCCGACGCTGTACTACCTGACGTGCCCGCGCGCGGCGTCGGCCATCGGCCGGATGGAGAACTCCGGCCGCATGCGCGAGATGCAGGACCGGCTCGCGACGGACCCGGGGCTCGCCGAGGCCTACACCAGGGCCCACGAGTCCTACATCGAGGAGCGGGCCGAGCAGGCGCGCCTGGACGGGGTCGAGCCGCTCCCCGAGGGGATGCAGAGCACCGGCGGCATGCCCACCCGGGTCAAGTGCCTGCACGCGCTGGTCGGCCATGAGCTCGCCGCGCCGGGAACCAACCCCTTCGGCGCCGAGGCGCTGGAGGAGCTCCCGCAGTGGTGGGACAGGGGACCGTGCGTGTGCGTCGACGAGGACGCCCGAGAGGGCAGTGAGGGGAACGGGTCATGAGCGGTGTCGCGGCCATCGACTGCGGAACCAATTCCATCAGGATGCTGATCGCCGACGTGGTCCACATCGACGGCGACGAGGTCCAGGTGGTCGACGTCGACCGGCGCATGGAGATCGTGCGGCTGGGCGAGGGCGTCGACCGGACCGGCGAGTTCTCCCCCGAGGCGCTGGAGCGGACCTTCGAGGCGCTCCGCGGCTACGCCGAGGCCATCGAGGCGCACGGCATCGCCCTGGGGCCGGACGCGGTGCGCATGGTCGCCACCAGCGCGACCCGGGACGCGGCCAACCGCCAGGTGTTCATCGACGGGGTCCGCGAGATCCTCGGGGTGGAGCCCGAGGTGGTCACGGGCCTGGACGAGGCCGAGCTGTCGTTCGTGGGGGCCACGGCCGAGTTCGACGCCGAGGCGGCCGAGGGGGGAACAAGCGAGCCCGCCCCGCCGTTCCTGGTGGTGGACATCGGGGGCGGCTCCACCGAGTTCGTCCTGGGGACGGGCCCGGAGGAGGCCGAGAAGGGCGAGCTGGTCCGCGCGGCGCTGTCGGTGGACATCGGCTGCGTGCGCATGACCGAGCGGCACCTGCGCGACGACCCGCCCACGGCGGAGCAGGTCGCGGCGGCCACCGCCGACATCGACGCGGCGCTCGACGAGGTCGAGCGGGTCGTGCCCCTGCGCGAGGCGGGATCGGTGGTGTGCGTCGCGGGAACCGCGACCACGGTCGCCGGTATCGCCCTGGACCTGCCCGCCTACGACCCGGAGCGGATCCACCACTCCCGCGTGGGGGCGGCGGACCTCGACCGCATCACCGGGGAGCTGCTCGCGGCGACCTCGGCGGAGCGTGCGGAGATCGGCGTCATGCACCCCGGCCGGGTGGACGTGATCGGCGCGGGCGCGCTCGTCCTGTCGCGGGTGCTCGCCCGCACGGGGGCGGACGCGTTCACGACGAGTGAGCACGACATCCTGGACGGTGTCGCCTGGAGCCTCGTGGTCCAGGCGTAGGCGTTCCGCAAGGGGCTTTCGGGACCCCCGAACAGGGTCCCCCGGGTGAGACGCATCACTGCGGAAGATCCTTGTGAATGCTTTCACAACCACTCTGACCTGCATAAACGCAAGGCATGCAGGTGGGCAAGTGGTCGGAAGGTGATCAGATGTGAACCTTCTCTGTCGGTAGGTGCTTGTGAAAGAATGCACAAGCACCACCCGAAAAGTACGGGTACCCACCACGACGGGGTGGTGCCCCGCTGGAACGCGAGAGCGGGCGACCGGAGACCGCGAGACCTTCGCGGCCCCGGACGGGCGCGACAGAAACCTTTAGGGCGGATATGCGATGACCGAGAGCAGGAACTACCGGCTGGTACACGGCGGAGGGGACGAAGCGGAGATCCCGCACATCCTCATCGTCGGCGGCGGTTACCTCGGGATGTACACCGCGAGGCGGCTGGAGAAGAAGCTCGGGGCGGGCGAGGCGCGGATCACCGTCATCGACCCCAACTCCTACATGACCTACCAGCCCTTCCTGCCCGAGACCGCGTCCGGCAACATCTCGCCGCGCCACGTCGTCGTCCCGCTGCGCAAGGTCTTCGACCGGGTCCGCGTCCTGGGCGGGCGCGTCGTGCGCATCGACCACGCCGACCGCCAGGTCCGCTACGAGCCCAACGTCGGCGAGCCCGAGACCATCGCCTACGACCACCTCGTGATGGCCGCGGGCGCCGTCTCGCGCACCCTGCCCATCCCCGGCCTGGCCGAGTGGGGCATCGGGATCAAGACCGTGGAGGAGGCCGCCTACCTCCGCAACCACGTCCTCAACCAGCTCACCATCGCCGACTCCACCGACGACGAGGCCACCCGGCGCAAGGCGCTCAACTTCGTCTTCGTCGGCGGCGGGTTCGCCGGCGCCGAGGCCATCGCCGAGCTGGAGGACATGGTCCGCGACGCGGTCCGCCTCCACCAGTCGATCGACCTCGACGACGTGCGGTTCTACCTCATCGAGGCGGCCGACAAGATCCTGCCCGAGGTCGGCCCCGAGGTCGGGAACAAGGCCCTCAACCAGCTGCGCCGCCGCGGCATCGACGTCCGGCTCAAGACCTTCCTGGAGTCGGCGGCCGACCAGCACATCAAGCTCAGCGACGGCACCGAGTTCGACGCGGGCACCCTCGTGTGGACCGCGGGCGTCAAGCCCAGCCCGGTCGTCGCCGCCAGCGACCTGCCCCTCGGGCCCAAGGGCCACGTGGACACGAGCGAGTTCCTCACCGTCAACGGCGTGGAGAACGCCTTCGCCGGCGGCGACAACGCCCAGGTCCCCGACGGGAACGGCGGCTACTACCCGCCCAACGCCCAGAACGCGGTCCGCCAGGCGCCGGTGCTCGCCGACAACGTGATCGCCTCGCTGCGCAACACCGAGCTCAAGGCCTACAAGCACAAGAACCTCGGCGCGGTCGCCGGGCTGGGCCTGCACAAGGGCGCCGCCCAGCTGTTCGGCGTGATCAAGCTGAACGGCCGCCTCGCCTGGTACGCCCACCGGGCCTACCACCTGTTCGCGGTCCCGACCTTCAACCGCAAGATGCGCGTGCTGTCGGACTGGACGCTCGCCCTCTTCCTGCGCCGCGACTTCGCCGCGCTCCCGGAGATGGCCGAGCCCCGCCAGGCCTTCGAGGAGGCCAGCCGGCCGCAGATCGAGGACGGCCGACTCCGCCGGGTCAGCTGATCCGGCCCGGTCGCGCGACTCCCGCCCGCGCGGCCCAGCCCGAACACACGAAACGACCGGTTTCCCCAGGGGAGCCGGTCTTTTCGTGACCATAACCGGCCAAGCCAAAGCAAAGTGGGCAATCGACCCGGCCGGTATGATGGGTTCGCCCTCGTAGCCCAATGGAAGAGGCAGGCCCCCTAAAAGGGTCACAAGTGTCGGTTCGAGTCCGACCGGGGGTACCAGTGTTGCTTTTGGGGCTCTTGCTGTTTGGGGGCTCCGCTTCGCTTTGCCCCGTGTTCGGGCGCCTTGAGGCCGGTGTGCTTCGTCCTCGTCTGCGCCTGTCGCTCGTTCCTCGCTCGCGGCTT
>NZ_JBEXSY010000097.1:0-17916 GCF_040613895.1 Nocardiopsis sp. NPDC006198
CCGGCGGGAGGTGATGCCTCCCGCCGGGGCCGACCCGCTGTGCGTCATCAGGGACTTGAACCCCGAACCCGCTGATTAAGAGTCAGCTGCTCTGCCAATTGAGCTAATGACGCCCGCCGCTCCCGGGTGCCGGACCGTGGCCCGTACCCCCTGGCGACGTCGTTAACTCTAGCAGGACCGCGGGGCGGTCGCGAACCGGTTCCGGACCGACCGGCGGGTCCGCCCCGTGCCGCCAGAGTCCGACAGGGGTCCTAGGAGAAGGCCAGGACCAGCGCGACGACCACCGCGATCGCCAGGACCACGCCGACGCCCGCCAGCACCAGCGGCAGGATCGGGCGGCGCGCGGGCTCCTCGGGCTCCGGGTTCTCGTCGACGAAGCGGCGGAAGTGCTGGGTGTTGCCCGCCGGGTCCAGGTTGGGATCATTGTTCTGTGTCATGGGGTTGACACTAGCGACTCGTGCGACCCCAGCGGACCCCCGTAGACAAATCCGACCGATTTCACCACCGGTGCTTGGTTTTCCGTTCGCGCCGCGTCCACGGGCCGCCACGCTCCGCCCACCTCCCGGCCAACCGCAGGGCGGGCAGTCCTCATCCGGGTGAAAGCCGAACGTAAGACGCCTGTCCCACACTTGTGCCGGGCGGGTCCGCTCCGACCGGTACTTCCCCGCGGCCGTGGCGGCCCGTCCCGGGCCCGGTACGCAGCACGGCGGCCATCCGGGCCGTGGGAGTGACGCCGCGTGCCGGGTCCGCCTCCTCCAGGCTCCGCACCAGCTCCGAGCCGGACGCGTGCGGGTTGGTGTCGAACCAGGCCACGGCCATCCGCAGCGGCAGCGGCAGGTATCCCGCCAGGTGGGCGAGGCGCCGCAGCACCGTCTCCCGGCACCGGTCCGCACCGATCTGCGAGCGGAGCAGTTCGACGGCGGCCCCCGGCGGCAGCGCCCCCACCGGGAGCGCGCGGAGCCCGTCGCGCACCAGCAGGTCGGTCAGCCAGTTCCGGCTGGTGACCACCGCGGCGCAACCGGCGCCGCCGGGCAGCAGGGGCCGCACCTGGCGGCTGGTGGCCGCGTTGTCCAGGATCAGCAGGACGCGTCTGCGCGCCAGGAGCGTGCGGACGCGGGCCGCGGCGTCCTCGGCGTCCAGGATGCCCGTGCCGTGCCACCCCGAGGACAGGGAGCGCACCAGCCGGCGCAGGACCTCGGCCGTGTCGCGCGGGGAGCCGTCGCCGTCGCGCAAGTTGACGTACAGCTGGCCGTCCGGGAAGTGCGGCGCCACCGCGTGCGCCCAGCGCAGCGCCAGGGCGCTGCTCCCCGCCCCGGCCGGGCCGCGCACGAGCACGCTGCCGGGGGTGCCCCCGCGCGGGTCGACGAGCCGGTCGAGTTCGGCCAGGGCCCCGTCGCGCCCCACCAGGACGGCGGGTGCGGAGGGCAGCTCGGAGGGCGTGACGGAGCCGGGCACCCTGGCAGGGGGCCGGACCGGATCAGGCGCCGGCTCCTCCGCCCGGACGCACCGGCCCGCGGGTCCCTCCGGGTCCGCGTCCGCGCCGGCGCAGGCGCCGGTGTCCTCCGCGGGCGCCCCCGCGCCGCGGACCAGTGCCCGCTGGCGCGGGATGCGCGCGAGCGGGTCGCGGTGCGCGTCGTGCCCCGGGGGCCGCGCGGGCCCGTGCTCCGACGGGGGGTCCAGGTCCCCGCGCAGGATGCCGTGGAAGGTCTCCTGGAGTTCGCGTCCCGGGTCGGCGCCGAGGCGCTCGACCAGGGCGTCGCGGGTGCGCGCGTACACGCGCAGGGCCTCGCTGGGACGGCCGCTGCGGTAGAGGGCGATCATCTGGACGCGGATGAGGGGCTCGCGCTCGGGGTGGTCGGTGGCGATCGGCCGGATCTGGTCGGCCACCCGCTCGTGGTCGCCGCGCGCCAGGGCCCCGCCGAAGCCCTCCTCCGCGGCGCGCAGCAGCTCCTCGGTGAGGGGCGGCACGTCGCGGGAGTGCAGGACGGGGCTGGCCACGTCGGCCAGGACCGGGCCGCGCCACAGGCCCAGGGCCCGGATGAGGAGTTCGGTGCGGGCCCCGCGGTCGCCCCGCGCCGCGGCGTCGGCGGCGCTCCCGACCAGTGCCCGGAAGCGCAGGAGGTCGGACTGCTCCTCGGCGAGGTCGATGCGGTAGCCGCCGTTCCCGCCGCGGATGAGCGGCGTGCCGCAGTGGTGCTCGAACAGCGCGCGGGCACGGGCGACGTGGACCTGGAGGGCGCTGCGGTTGGCCTGGGTGGGCGGGGCGTCCCAGATCCGCTCGACGAGGTGGGCGGTGGGGACGGTGCTCCCCGCGTTGAGGAGGAGCGAGGCGAGCAGGGCGCGGCGCTTGTCCCCGCGCAGGTTCAGCGGCACCCCTGCGACCTCGACGCCGAACTGCCCCAGCAGCCCGACGTGAAGCCCCCCGGCCCCGCGGTCGACCGGCCGCGCGCCGGCCGTCGCGCCGGTCCCGGCGGCCGATCCGGACCGCCGTCCTTCCGAGTCGCTCGGCGACACGGCACCATCCCCCCTGGCGGGTTGCGCGCGTGACGGATGAACCGCGACGCCCCCGCCCCCAGGGTGCCGCCTGAGCTGGGATCCCGCAATCGGAGGGTGGATACTTGCTGCCGCGACCGTCCCTTGAAATCCTTGATTCTCCCGCTTTTTCCCTCCACTGCGTTGACTCTGCACCACGACCGAAAGAAACTTTCCTCCATGGCGCAAATTCCGAAGCCTTCGGGCGACCTGCCGGAGACCGGGGCGCTCTCCGTCTCGCCCGTCCCCACGACGGTGCTCCGCATACGGTCGCTCCTGCCCTCCCTCGCGCCCGCCGAGCGGCGGGTCGCCCAGCGCGTCATCGACGACCCCGAGAGGGCCGCGGCCTCCTCCATCACCCAGCTCGCCAAGGACTGCGCCACCTCCGAGGCGACGGTGATCCGGTTCTGCCGCACCATCGACTTCAGCGGGTACCGGGAGCTGCGCCTGGCGCTGGCCACGGAGGCCGGGCAGGCCCGCGGCGCCCGCTCCGGCTCCCCCGAGCTGTCCAGCGACATCAACCCCGACGACACGCTCGTCACGGTGGTCCAGAAGATCGCCTACACCGACGCGCGCGCCGTCGAGGAGACCGGGGCGGCCCTGGACGTGGACGTCCTGCGCACGGTCATCGACACGATGGCGGGCGCGCGGCGCATCGACGTGTACGGGGTGGGGGCGAGCGCGTTCGTCGGCGCCGACCTCCAGCAGAAGCTGCACCGGATCGGGATGACCTCGTTCGCGTGGTCCGACGCGCACGTCATGCTCACCAGCGCCGCCCTCCTCGACGAGCGGGACGTCGCCATCGGCATCTCCCACTCCGGTTCGACCATCGACACGGTCCAGGCGCTGACCGAGGCGGGCAGGCGAGGGGCGCGGACCGTCGCCATCACCAACTTCCCCCGGTCCGCGATCGGGTTCGCCGACCACGTGCTGACCACGGCGGCGCGGGAGACCACGTTCCGGTCCGGGGCGACCGCGAGCAGGCTCGCCCAGCTGACCGTCGTGGACTGCCTGTTCGTGGGCCTGGCCCAGAGCCGCTACACCGACAGCCGCACCGCGTTGGAGACCACCTTCGAGGCTGTGCGGGGCCTGCGGATCAACGACGACCGCAGACGCCGCCGGGGGGACTCCCCCGGCGGCAGGAGCACCGACGGAAACGACGACTGACCGGCGCGCGTCCGGCCCCGTCGCCCGGTTTCCCGGCGGTGGGCCGGGCGCGGCCCTACGGAAAGGAACGGCACGGGTGCGGACCGAACAGGAGAGCGCGGTACACGGCGGCGGGGAAGACGTCCCCCGGCCCCCCGGCGACCCGGAGGGCGGTGGGGCCGTGATCGTGCGCGCCCCCACCGAGGAGCGCAACTCCGGCACGTACGACATCGACCTGCTCCCGGCGCTCGACATCCTGCGGCAGATCAACGCCGAGGACACCACGGTCCCCGCGGCCGTGGGCGCGGTCCTGCCCGAGCTGGCGCGGGCCGTGGAGCTGGGGGTGGCCGCCCTGGAGGGCGGGGCGGCCATCCACTACTTCGGCGCGGGCACCTCGGGGCGGATCGCCGCGCAGGACGCCGCCGAGCTGCCGCCGACGTACGGCGTGCCCGCCGAGTGGGTGGTGGCGCACCACGCGGGCGGCGGCGAGGCGCTGGCACGGGCCGTGGAGGGGATCGAGGACGACTGGGAGTCCGGCCGGATCGACGCCGCGGGCGTGTCCGAGGGCTCCCTCGTGGTGGGGCTGGCCGCGAGCGGCCGCACCCCGTACGTGGGGGGAGCCCTGGAGGCGGCCAGGGAGCGCGGGGCGTCGACGGTGCTGATCAGCGCGAACCCCGGGGCGTCGCTCGCCTCGGCCGCGGACGTGCACGTGGGCGTCTCCACGGGCGCGGAGGTGATCGCCGGGTCCACGCGCATGAAGGCCGGCACGGCGCAGAAGCTCGCCCTGAACGCGTTCTCCACCGCGGTGATGGTGCGCATGGGCCGGACGTTCTCGAACCTGATGGTGGGCGTGGACGCCACCAACGGCAAGCTGCGGGGCCGGGTGGTGACCATCCTGACGCAGGCCACCGGCCTGGGCGAGGAGGCGTGCGCGGAGGCCCTCAACGCCGCCGGCGGCGACACCCGGGTGGCGCTCGTGTCGCTCCTGGCCGACGTGGACGCGGCCGGTGCCGCGCGGGCCCTGGGCTCGTCGAAGGGGCGGGTGCGCGACGCCCTCGGGAAACTGGGGGTGCCGGGCCCCGTCACCCCGGAGTAGGCCGGGAGCGGCCCGCGGCCGTCCCGGCGGGACGGCCGCGGGCCCGGAGCCGGGTCCGAGGTCCCGGAGCCGGGGTCCCGGACGCGGTCCGCCGCCCGGGCCCGGCCACCGCGGCCGAGCGGCCGTCCACAGGCCCGGGGACCTCTGGCGGCCGGGGCGGCCCCCGCCCTACCGTGGAAATCGAGGGGTCCCCCGGCCCCCTGCGCACAGTGCTGCCCGGGCGCTAACCGCGTTCGAGGGCGGTGCCGATGAGCCCGATCGGCGGGGAGCCGAGGTCGAGCAGCGCCCGGTGGAACCTGGGCAGGTCGAACCCCTCCCCCCACTGCTCGCGGGCGCGCTCGCGCAGCGCGAGAATCTCCAGCTTGCCCCAGGTGTAGCGGCCGTAGGTGGGGTCGAAGGTCGCCCGGCGGGCCTCGGAGAGGGCGGCGGGCCCCTGGAGCGGGGTGTCCTCGGCGAAGCGGGCGGCCGCCTCCTCCACCGTCATGCCGCCGGTGTGCATGCCGATGGCCACCGACAGGCGGGTGACGCGGATCAGCGCCTCCACCCACACGCCGACCTCGTAGTGGTCCGCGGTCCACGCGGGGTCCCCCAGGCGTTCGGCGGCGTACTCGCCGAAGCCCTCCTCCAGGCACATCTCCTCGGCGTAGTGCGCCCACCCCTCGGCGAAGGTCATCGAGTGCAGGGCGCGGCGCACCTGGCCGGGGGCCCTGCGCAGCGCGCGGCCGTGGGAGAAGTGGCCCGGCGCCACCTCGTGCACGCTCACGGCGGGCAGGGTGGTGTGGCTGAACATCTCCAGCCACTCGCCCGCCTCCTCCTCGCTCCACGCCTTGTCGGGCGGGGTGATGAAGTAGAAGGAGGGGGTGTCGGCCTCCCACGGGCCCGACCACGCCATCATCGCGGTCGCCCAGCGCTGCGAGGGCGGGGAGACGTCCACGCGGCACTCGCCGTCGCTCCACGGGGCCAGCCCGCGCTCGGCGGTGAACTCGACGGCGAGCCCGGTCCAGCGGCGGGCGGCGTCCAGGACCCCGTCGGCGGCCGGGTACTGCCGGGTGAGCTCGCGGGCGAACTCCATGGGGTCGCGGCCCGGGGCCATCCGGCCGGTGACCGCGGCCAGGGCCGCCCGCAGGCGGTCGCGCTCGGCGTCGGCGCGGGAGGCGAGGTCGGCGAGGTCCACCTCGGCCGCCTCGACGGTGCCCATCAGGCGGCTCAGGGCGTCCGCGCCGAGCCGGGCGCTCTCCGGGCCCTCCCGGACCGCCCGCTCCATGTGGGCGACGAGGCGGGCGTGTGCGGCGAGGGCGGGTTCGAGGACGTCGGCTGGGAGATCGTCGGGGAGGCCGTCGGCCACACCCCTCACCGCGGCCAGGAGCGCGTCGGCGACGGGGGCGGGGACCCTGTCCAGGGAGGCGACGGCGTTGTCGACCACGCGCGGCCACTCGGCCAGGTGGGCGACGCGCGCGGCGTCGCGCTCCGCCCGGGGCGCGTACTCGCGGTCGTAGACCGAGACGTCGAGTTCGCCCAGGTGGTGGAGGGGGTTGGAACGGTGCAGCTGGAGTTCGCCCAGCTCGTAGCGGAGCCCCTGCTCGAACGCGGCCAGGTGGGCCTCGTCGTGGGCGTCGGCGACGGGGTCGCCGCCGAGCCGGGACAGCGCGTCCCGGATCCCGTCGGGCGACGTGTCGGCGACCCTGCCGTCGTACTCGTGCATCCCGGAGCCCTCGCGCATGCTCCCGGGCATGAGGTCGGCGAGGGCGCGCAGGCGCGGGGACAGGTCGTCGTGGTGCGGCTGTGAGGACATGCGGCGACTCTAACGGGGTGTCCGGGCGGCGCACAGCCGGGTTTTCCGCCCGGGGCGGTTCGCCCACAAGGTCGCCCCGCCCGTCCTACCCTCCGCCGGAACTCTCCGGCCGCTCCGGGCGTCTTCTCAGGCGTGACGACCTCAGATCCCGCCGCGTCCGGCACCTCCGCACCCGACGACGCCGGGCGGGAGCCCTCCGCCCCCGGGCGCGCCGCCCCGGGCCCCGGCGGCTCCCCCGGCGACGGCGCCTCCGGACCGGGAGCCGGCGAGGGCCCCGGCGACACCGGCGGGAAGCCCCGCCCCGACCGCCCCGAACGGCGACGGCGCCCCCTGCGGCGCCTCGCCCTGCTGGCCGTGTGCGCCGTGGTGGCGGGCTTCCTCCCGTTCGTGTGGCAGGTCGCGAGCACCTCCGGCGACCGCCACACCGCCGAGGGGGTGCCCGAGCGCCCGGTCGCCCTGGTGCTGGGCGCCGGCGTCCGCCCCGACGGCCTGCCGTCCCTGCTGCTGGCCCGCCGCCTCGACACCGCCGCCGAGCTGTACTTCGCCGGGAAGGTGGAGGCCGTGCTGGTGAGCGGCGACAACAGCGTCGACCACTACAACGAGACCGACACGATGAGCGACTACCTGGTGGCCGCCGGGGTTCCGGAGAACCGGATCGCGGGCGACTACGCCGGGTTCTCCACCTGGGACTCGTGCGTGCGCGCGCGGGAGGTGTTCGGGGTGGAGGAGGCCACGGTGGTCACCCAGGACTTCCACCTGCCGCGCGCGGTGCGGCTCTGCCGGGACGCGGGGATCGACGCGGTCGGGGTGGCCGACTCCAGCCTGGAGGAGCGCAGGTTCGCCACCCTGTACGGGTGGGTCCGCGAGGTCCCCGCCGCGGTCGCCGCGCTGGGCACGGCGGTGTTCCGCCCCGACCCGACCTTCCTCGGGGGCTACGAGACCGCCGTGGACGACGCCCTGGCCGCCGACGCGGAATGACGCCCGGGGGCCGCGCCGGTGACCGGGGCGGCCCCGGACGGCGCCCCCGGCGGCCGTGCGCCGCGGGGGCCCGCCGTCCGGGCCGACGGGCCCGCGTGCGCGGCCTCCCGCGCCGCCCGGCCCACCGGTCCGGCCGCTAGCGGCCTCCGCCGAAGAGGCGTCCGAACAGGCCGCCCGGGGCGGGGGCCTGGGGCGCGGGGGCCGGGGCCTGGGGCGCCTCTTCGTCCTCCTGCTCCTCCTCGGGTTCCACTCCCACCAGGGCGCGGAACTCCTCGGCGGTGTCCGGCAGCGCCCAGGCGTCCAGCGTCGCGGTGAACTCCTCGTCCTCCCACGCGGAGGCGGGCAGCTCGGCGATCGCCCACAGCACCTTGAGGGTCTCCTCGTCGTACTCGGCGCGGGCGTGCTCCTCGGCGCTGTGCCCCTTGGTGCGGGGGCCGAGGACGATCTCCAGGCCGACACCGGTCACCAGGGCGCGCGAGTCGGCCTCCTCCTTGATCAGGCCGGGCAGCATGTCCAGGCGCAGCCGCCGCGCGCGGCCCCCGGCGCGGCCCAGGGCCAGGAAGCCCAGGACCTGCGGCGAGCGCCCGCCGCAGTGCGGCCACGATTCGTTGAACAGGCCCGCGTAGCCCATCGAGGTCCCGCCGCCGCGGCCGATGCGGCGCAGTGCCTCGCGGGGCGTGTCCTCCCCGTGGATGAGCACGAGCGACACCGACGCGGCGAAGGAGTTGTAGAGGTTCCCGCCCGCCATCTGGTGGGTGAGGGCCACGGTCGTGTCGATGTCGGCGGCGTCGGCCACCAGGCCCAGGGCGAACAGCTCCGCGGGCAGCGGTTCGCCGCTGTCCAGCCCTCCGCTCATGACCTCCCGCAGGCTCGTGGGCGCCTGCGGGGCGGGGCGCAGGTCCTTGGCGAGCAGGACCTGGGAGGCTCCGGTGATCTCGGAGGCGATCCGCTCGGAGTCGTCGGTGAGGAAGGCGAGCAGGTAGCTGACCCACTCCCCCGCCCGGTCCAGGCCCCCGCGGTTGACGCCGCCCTTGAGGAGGGTGACCAGGTCGGGGACGCGGGCGAGGACGGCCTCGTAGGTGTCCAGCTCGGCCTGGAGGAGTGCGGCGCCGTTCGGCTGCTCCATGACGGCGAGCCGGTTGCGCATGCGGAGGTGGTGCTGCTCGTCCGGGGCCTCCTCGGCCCAGACGCGGTACTGCTCCCGCACCTTCTCCACGTCGGTGGACGTCGCCCACGCCACCTCGTCGCGCCACTGCCCGAGGTCGCGGACCTCGGGGAGGCGGTCCTCCGGGTGGCCGGCGACCAGCTCCAGGAGCAGGCTCAGGGGACGCCAGCGGTCGGTGGGCGGGGTGCCCTCGGCGCAGGCGGTGTCGACCAGGAAGTCGACGATCCTGGGCGCGGCGACGTGCCCGGGCGCGGGGAAGTGGACGAGGTCGTGGAGGTCCGACAGGGCGGTGTCGCTCCCGGCGAGTTCGGCGAGCAGTCCGGGGACGCGCTCGCCGCCCTCGGGGAGGAGCGCCGCCCAGTCCACGCTCTCCGCGCCGTCGTGTGGGTCGTTGTCCGTGGTCGCGTTCATGGGCCCGATTATCCCGGCTCAGCCGGATCGCGCGAATCGGCGGCGGCGTCGACCTTCTCACGCCCCCGCGGGGAACCCCGTGTCCTCCTCCGGGACGAGGGGCGGCCGTACCCTTCCCACGCCTCCGAGGGGAGCCCCCGCCGGGGCGCGGTCACGCCTCCTGGTGCGCGGGCGCGGGGCGCAGCACCGCGTCGCGCAGGGCCTTGACGGCGGCGCCGACCTCCCGGGCGTAGCCGATGAGGGTGGAGCGGCGGCGGGCGCCGAGGCTGGGGTCCCCGACCCCGACGGCGTCGATCCCCGCGGCGCGGGCGAGGGCGACCGTGCGGGGCAGGTGGAAGGACTGGGTGACCATGGTGGCCGCGCGGACGCCGTGCAGGTCGCGCACCCGGACGCAGGTGTCCCAGGTGCGGTAGCCGTACCGGTCGGCCTCGATCCGGTCGGCGGGCACGCCGCGGCCGACGAGGTAGGCGGTCATCGTGTCGGTCTCGTGTCCGGAGACCTCGCGGTTGTCCCCGGAGACGATGATCCGCCCGACCCTGCCGTCCTCGTAGAGGCGGACGGCCAGGTCCAGGCGGCGGGCGAGCAGGGGCGAGGGCCCGTCCTTCCACGCCGCGGCGCCCAGGACGACGGCGACGGGCCGGTGCGGGACGGCGCCGGGGTCCTTGCGGCGCCCGGCGCTGGCCAGGTAGGTCCAGGCGTAGGGGGCCAGCGCCAGGGCGCACGCGCCCGCTCCGACCCCTGCGATCCACCAGCCCACGCGTGCCGCCTCTCCGGTTGTCGGCGCGCCCCGCGGCGCGCCGCACCCATCATGGCGCACGGCCGGGCGCGGCCGGACGGGGAGTCCGGCCCGCACGGGGCCGACGGGACGTGGGAGCAGTGGACCGGGCCGGGGCGGGGAGGGGTGGGAGCAGTGCGCCGGGACGCGGCGAGGGAGGACGCGGGTGCGGCCGGAGCGCGACCGACGGGGCCCGGGAAGCCGCGGGGACGGGCCGTACGGGGCCGCCGGGCGGGGCGGCGGGCCGGGCTCGTCGCCCTGCCCGTGCGGGCGCCGGGTTCAGGCCCCGCGGCCGCCCCAGGAGAAGGGGCGCTTGTAGCGGACGCGGAGGCCCCCGCCCTGGCACGAGCCGGTGACGACGAAGTGCGGTGCGCCCTGCTTGCGCATGGAGTCGACGTCGGAGCGCAGCGTGCCGAACCAGGAGGCGTCGCAGTCGACCGAGGCGGTGGCGCCCTCGGGGAGGATCAGGTCGGCGCTGCCCCAGGAGGTGTCGACGTGGACCTCGGTGACGGGGCTTGTGAGGACGGCCTCGCGGAAGTCGAGCCGGGTGGAGCCGTACTTGTTGTGCACCTCGACCCGGTGGGGGACCTCCCATCCGCCCTTGCGGACGACGGAGCTCCCCCCGGCCCTGAGGACCATGGGGTCGCCCTGGGGCCGGGCGACCACCCCCGGGACCGTGCCGGGGACCGAGGGCAGCGGGGACGCCGCACCGCCGGGGGCGGGCAGGTCGGAGGTGAGCGGTTCGAGGTCGGCGTAGGTCTTGGCCGCGTAGGTGGCGTTGAGCCGTTCGTCCAGCTCGTCGAGGGTGATCCGGCCCTCAGCGGCGGCTTCGCGCAGGACCTCGGAGACCTGGTCGCGCTCAGCGTCGGATATGCGCATCCGGCTCATGTCGTTGGGGGCCACTGTGCTCGTCCCGGTCCTTTCCGCTCTTTTGTCACCACCAAGGTAGAGCATGGGGTGTGACGGTCACGGAGTCGAGCGGCGCTGGGGCCTCGGGTCGGCGAAGGTTGGCCGCGCCACCCGCTTTGGAGAGGGTGGGGACTGGGTACCGCTTCTCTAGAGCGGTCCGGGAGCCAGAGCGGTTGAGGACTCTGCCGGGGTAGGACGGACCCCGGCAGAGTCCTGAACCACACGTGGTTTCCGCCCCCCGTGCGCTCTACGATCTCGCGCGGGGGCGCCGTCTGCACAGAGCGTGTCCGAAACCGGCCACAACGTGTACCCCTCCCGCGGCGACGGACCCGGTTCCGCGACGGTCACACGTTCCCCCTCTCCCGCCGGGTTTCGGTCATACCCTTCCCTGACGACAGTTCTTCCTCACTGTCCCCACGGATCCCACTCCGAGCTGGCAGTCTCGCCCTCTGTTACCCAATTTCGGTCAGGTACATAACCCCCATTACGGACACCAGCCCTTCGCACAGAACCGCAGGTCGCGGAGCCCGTACCGCGACCTCGCGGAAAAACCCGCCCAGCACCTCGAACGCGCTTGCGCAAAACACCCTCTGAACAGGGGTTATATGAACCCCGAAAACCCCTCGCAACCCGGCGGGAATCGCCCCCGGGGCGGCGTTTGCCCAAATTCGCCACCGAGCATGTTTCAGGTGAACGCGACGGTCGCCCGACCGGCTTCCCCTCGCGCGACACCATCCGCTCCGACCTCCTCAGCACCGCAGACACCACTTGGTCGAAGACCGGAGGAATCCACGACGTGTCCGCCCTTGCGATCGCCCCGACGTTTCTCAGCGACTTCACCCGCCTCACGCCCGACGTCCAGCTCGACACCCTGGCCGTGATGCGCGCCTGCCAGGCCGGGGACGACCCCGACCTGGAGGCCGTCGCCGGCGCCGCCGACCCGCGCGTGCGGGTCGTCAGCATCGCCCCCGACTGGACCGGCGTCGTCGTTCCCGACCCCGACGGGGAGGGACGCGGCGAGCCCGGAGAGGACCGCCCCACGGACGGTACGCACTACCGGCTCATCACCGTGCGCCCGCGCGACGAGGCGCTCCGCTTCGCCCGCGGCCTGCGCCCCGAGGTCCTGGAGTCCCCCGGGGCCGGAGCCGTCGACCCCACGCCCACCGGCCCGCCCGAACTCGCCGACGCCCTCGCCGCGCCGTTCGACCAGTGGCAGATCACCCTCCACCCCGACCAGCACCGGATCACCGAGGCCCGCTTCAAGGGGTCGGCACAGATCACCGGGGGCCCGGGGACGGGCAAGACCGTGATCGCCCTGCACCGCGCCGCCCACCTGGCCGAGCACGACGCCGCCGCCCATCCCGGGGACCCCCGCGAGGCGGTGCTCCTGACCACCTACAACCGGGCCCTGGCGCTGTCCCTCTCCGAACGCCTCGACCAGCTGCTGCCCGACCCCGGCGTGCGCGCGCGGGTGCGGGTGGCGACCATCGACAGCCTCGCCCGGTCGGTCGTGCAGTCGCACAGCAGCGTCGCGCCGCGCATGGTCGGCAGGGACGAACTGGCCCAGCGGTGGCGTGCGGTGGCGCTGGCCGACGGCCTGCCCTTCTCCGGCCGCTTCCTGGTGGACGAGTGGGAGCAGGTCATCCTCGCCAAGGGGCTGGAGCTGCTGCCGCAGTACATCCGCTGCGAGCGCAGCGGCCGGGTGCAGCACCTGGCCCCGGAGCACCGCCGCCAGGTGTGGGAGACCGTGCGGCGCTACGTCGGCGCCATGCGGGTGGAGGGGCTGTGGTCCTACCCGCAGCTCGCGGCCGAGGCCGCCCGCGTCCTGGGCCGCGGGGCGCCGCTGTTCCGGCACGTGGTGGTGGACGAGGCCCAGGACCTGCACCCGAGCCAGTGGCGGATGCTGCGCGCGGCGGTCCCGGAGAGCCCGGACGACCTGTTCGTCGTCGGCGACCCGCACCAGCGGGTGTCCGACAACCGGGTGTCGCTGGCCTCGCTCGGCATCAACGTGCGCGGGCGCGGCCACCGGCTCCGGACGAGCTACCGCATCACCCAGGAGATCCTGGACTGGAGCATGCCGATCCTGGGCCGCCGTG
The DNA here is from genome assembly GCF_040613895.1 of Nocardiopsis sp. NPDC006198. Lineage (NCBI taxonomy): Bacteria > Bacillati > Actinomycetota > Actinomycetes > Streptosporangiales > Nocardiopsidaceae > Nocardiopsis > Nocardiopsis sp. NPDC006198. The sequence goes on from NZ_JBEXSY010000097.1 coordinate 12,901, forward strand.
CGGCGCTGGGCATGGACGACAACGCCGACACCCTGGCCGGGTACCGGTCCCTGCTGCGCGGGCCCGCGCCGGTGGTGCGCGGCTGCGACGACCGCGCCGAGGAGCTCGCCGCCCTGGGCGACCGGGTGCGGGCGTGGCTGGAGGCCGGCGTCGAGCCGGCCGAGATCGCGGTGGCGGGGCGCAACCACTGGGTGGTGCGCGGCATCGCCAAGGAGCTGGAGGCCAGGGGGATCCCGACCGCGCCGCTGGAGGACGGCGGCGACGCCGCGGCGGTGCGCGTGGGGACGATGCACCGGCTCAAGGGCCAGGAGTTCCGCTGTGTGGCCCTGGTCGGGGTCAGCGACCACCTGCTGCCGCCCAAGGCCGCGATCGAGGCGGCCGACGGCGACCAGGTGGCACTGGAGCAGGCGTTCCAGCAGGAGCGGACGCTGCTGTTCGTGGCCTCCACACGGGCCCGCGACGCGCTGTACGTCTCCCACGTGGGCCGGGCCAGCCGCCTGATCACCGACAACTGGTAGTCCGCGGTACCAGCGGGGCGTCGCCGTCGGCGGCGCCCCGCGCCCGTGCCCGCCGGGGCGGGCGCGGGGCCGCCCCGGCCGGGCGGCACGGGGCCCGCCCGGGGAGAACGGCGGGGGCGCCGCTCCACGAGCCGCCCCCGCCGACCGCGCCCCGGAGCCGGGACCGGTCCGTGTCAGCCGCCTCCGCCGTACTGCCCGTTGAGGTTCGGGATGGTCATGCTGTCGGTGCCGGCCATGGGGTTGTCCACCTCCACGTCGGTGACGATCATGAACGGCAGCAGCAGCGGGGGCGGGAAGTCCGGTGTGAAGGTCAGCGGGATCCCCAGGAGCCGCACGTGCATGCGTGTGATGTGCAGACGCACGTCACCGGTCAGGTTCATGGTGGGCAGGCCCAGGCTCATGCGGGTCCCACCGTCCTCGAACCACAGCTCGCCGTTGTCCACGTCGGCCTGGCGCATGCTGAGCATGATGTAGCGCCGCGGACCGTCGGCGGTGGGGCACTCGACGACGCCGTCGTAGCGCGCCCCCCTCATGGTGAGCGTGTCGGCGGTCAGGCCGGACGTGCGGACCGAGCCCTGGAAGCAGTCGTGGTCCTCGTCGACGGGGACCTCGGGGAGTTCGCCCTCGTCCCGTGCCGCCCGGCAGGCCTCCACGGCCTCCAGGAACTCCTCCTCCGACCCCGCCAGCGCGGACTCTCCGGAGAGCAGTTCGCAGGCCGCCGGGTCGGCGCCGGCCTCCTCCTCCGGTTCCTCCTCGGGCTCCTCGTCCTCCCCGGGCTCCTGCGGCTCCCCGTCCTCGCCGGGGTTCCCGCCCGGTTCCGGGGGTTCGCCGGTCGGTCCGGCGGAGGGCTCCTCCGAGGGGTCTTCCGAGGGGGCGTCCTCGGGCTGCTCCTCCCCGCCTCCCGGCGGGGCGAACCAGTCCCAGGGCCAGCCCAGGGTGGGAGCGGGGGCTCCGGCCAGCACCACCGCCGCGGCCAGCGGCATCGCCAGGGCGGCGAGCGGCCCGGTCCTCGGGCGCGGGTCGGCGACGCCTTCCTCCCCCGGGGCCCCGGCCGTGCCCCGGGAGGCGCCGCCGCCCCCCGCGGTCGCGTCCGCGGAGGGCGGGACGCCGCCACCGGCGCCGTCGTCCTCCTCGGAGGGACCGGCGCCCGGGACGCCCTCCGCCGGCCCGGAGCCGGAGGCGTCGGCCTCCTCAGGCACGGGACCGGAGGCCCCGGCCGTCCCGGCCCGGCGGCGCCCGCGGGAACGGCGGCGAACACCGGGGGCCCACGCGAACACGAGGGAACCGCCGACGATGCCGAGCAGCATCCCGATGACGAACCCTCCGAAGTTGGAGGTCACGAAGGAGACGAGGGCGAGGGCGAGCCCGACCAGGCCGAAGAAGACGTGCTGGGCGGGCTGGAGCCAGCTCAGCGCGCCCAGGGTGATCAGCAGCGCCGCGATGAGGGCGCCGGACACCCCGGCTACACCCGCGTAGACGATCAGGTCGATCGGGAGGATCAGGCTCTGCGCGGCCGGCGCCAGCAGCAGCTCGACCCCGGCGGCGACGAGGAGGACACCGCCCCAGAACGGGCGGCTGCGCCGCCAGTCCCGGAAGCGTCCCCGTCCCGTCCGGAGGAGGGTGAGTGCGTGGGTCATGGCATCAGAAGCACTCGTGGGCGCCGGGCCTGATCGCCAGGCTCAGGCCGGACAGGCGCAGCGAGCCGGACGTGACGGCCCACGTGGTCATCTCCATGTCGGAGACGGTGATGGTGTCGGCCTGGAGGCCGAAGCCGCCCGCGGGGCCCTGGCCGTTGTCGGCCCTGTCCAGCGTGCTGGCGTCGCGGCCGATCTCGATGGCGCCGAACTCGGCGTTGCCCTGGAGCTGCTCGATGTCGATGACGAGGTTGGTGCCCTCGACCGGCGTGGTCTCGCCCGCGTTGATGACGAGGGTGGCCTCGCCGATGGGCAGGTCCCAGAGGGAGGACATGCACAGGTTCGTCAGCTCGGCCGTGTCGACCGAGGAGAGCCCGACCGGCCGGGTGGAGCCGTCCACCGAGGTGGCGACGTCGCCGAACTGGGTGAACCCGTGTCCGGCGAGCTGGTCGGCGGACATCTTGAAGCTGTCACCGGAGACCGCGAAGGACGCGGCGAGGAGGCCCTGGGTGGTCATGCCGCCCAGGACCGCGGCGGCGGCGAGGCCGGGGACCACGACGAGCGCGAACCTGCGCCACAGGGTGCCGCCGCCGGCTTCGTGCTGCTCAGGCGCGTCCCGAGACGCCTCAGGCGCCTCGTCGGAAGCCTTGGGCATGAGTACCTCCAGTGTTCCGCCGCCGGGGGCGGCGAGGGGGAGCGAAACTTGCGCCGGAGCACGCCACGCGTGTTACATGGAACACACCCTACTCGGCGGTAGTGACGAACATTACAATATCGAATGTCACATTTCTAGATGGCACATTCAATGTTGCGGACTCGTATCCGGCGCACTACGAGGCCCGTGACTGACCCGGAGAGAGATCAGCCGTGCCCCCAGAGCGCAGAGCAGAACCATCCGCCGCCGCCCCCGAGGAGGACCCCCGCTTCGACTACGACGTCATCGTCGTGGGGTCGGGATTCGGCGGCTCCGTCAGCGCCCTCCGCCTCACCGAGAAGGGTTACCGCGTCGGTGTCCTCGAAGCGGGCCGACGCTTCACGCCCGGGACGCTCCCGTCCTCGTCCTGGGACCTGAAGAACTTCCTGTGGGCCCCGCAGGCCGGCCTGTACGGCATCCAGCGCATCCACCTGCTGCGCGACGTGATGATCCTCGCCGGGGCCGGAGTGGGCGGCGGCTCCCTCAACTACGCCAACACCCTCTACCACCCCATGGACCCGTTCTTCGAGGACCCCCAGTGGGGGCACATCACCGACTGGAAGACGGAGCTCGCCCCGTTCTACGACCAGGCCCGCCGGATGCTCGGCGTGCGCACCAACCCCACCGTCACCCCCTCCGACGTGCACCTGAAGGCGGTCGCGGAGGACATGGGCGTCGGCCACACCTTCCGCCTCACCCCCGTGGGCGTGTGCTTCGGCGACGGGGAGGACGGCGACGGCGCCGAGGCGGCCCCCGGGGAGTCCGTGGGCGACCCCTACTTCGGCGGCGCGGGGCCCGAGCGCCGGGCCTGCACCGAGTGCGGCGAGTGCATGACCGGCTGCCGCCACGGGGCCAAGAACACACTGACCGAGAACTACCTGTACTTCGCGGAGCGCGGCGGCGCCGACATCCACCCCCTGACCAGCGTCGAGCGCGTCCGCGAACTGCCCGGCGGCGGCCTCGCCCTCGACACCGTCCGGACCGACGCGCCCCGGCGGCGGGAGAACGCCCGCACGTTCACCGCGCGCGGCGTCGTGGTGGCCGCGGGCACCTACAACACCCAGACCCTCCTGCACCGGATGCGCGACTCGGGGCTCCTGCCCCGCCTGTCCGCCAGGCTCGGCACGCTCACCCGCACCAACTCCGAGGCGCTCGTGGGCGCCATGAGCAAGCAGGTGCCGCCGCCGGAGGACCTGACGCACGGCGTGGCCATCACGTCCTCCATCCACCCCGACGAGAACACGCACATCGAACCGGTCCGCTACGGCAAGGGCTCCAACGCGATGGGGCTGCTCACCGCCATGCAGGTGCCCGGCGGCGGGAGGATCCCGCGCTGGCTGCGGTTCATGGGGCTGGCGGCGCGCCACCCGTACGTGTTCGTCCGCAGCTTCTCCAACCGCCGCTGGTCGGAGCGGGTCATCATCGGCCTGGTGATGCAGTCGCTGGACAACTCGCTGACCACCTCGGTCCGCAGGGGGGTGTTCGGCGGCCGGAAGAAGCTCACCTCCCGGCAGGGGCACGGCGAACCCAACCCGACGTGGATCCCCAAGGGCCAGGAGGCGGCGACCCGGCTCGCGAAGCGCATCGACGGTTTCCCCGGCGGCACCTGGGGCGACGTGTTCGACATCCCGATGACCGCGCACTTCCTGGGCGGCTGCCCGATCGGGGACAGCCCGGAGAGCGGCGTGATCGACCCCTACCACCGGCTGTACGGGCACCCGGACATCCACGTGGTGGACGGCTCGGCGGTCAGCGCGAACCTGGGCGTGAACCCGTCCCTGACGATCACCGCGCAGGCGGAGCGGGCGATGTCGATGTGGCCGAACAAGGGCGACGAGGACCCCCGGCCGGAACAGGGCGCCGGCTACCGCCGGGTCCGGCCGGTCCTCCCGCGGTCCCCGGCCGTCCCCGCCGGGTCGTTCGCCGAGCTGCGGTTCGGCACGACGCTGCCCCTGGCGGTGGTGGACGCCTCCTCCCCCGCCGGCGAAGAGGTCGAGGCGAAGGTCGAGGCCGTGGCCGTGGAGGTCGCGGAGACGGTGGAGGCGGCCGAGGGCCCCGGGGACGGCGAGCGGGGATGAGCGCCGGTGCGGGTCCGGACCACCCAACCGAGGACGATCCAGCCCGAGGTCCCCGAGGACGTCGGTGCGGTAGTAGAGGGCGCGCACGCCGA
>NZ_JBEXSY010000098.1:0-17561 GCF_040613895.1 Nocardiopsis sp. NPDC006198
TGTGGATGGGTTCTCCTTCGTTGCCTTGGCGTGAACGTTGAGTTCCAACACGCGCCGCAGCACGTCGTTGGGGGTGTCCACGAAAGGCTGCGCGCACCTCTGGAGTGCCGCGGGGCGGTCCGGCGCCTCCCGGCCGGGGCCCGGGCCGTCGGCGGGCCCCCTGGGGCGGGCTGCGCCCGAACGGTACCGGCCGGAACGGGTCGGGGCGGGGAACGCTGCCCGCGAGCGCGGGAGGACGGCCCGTGCCGGGGTGTGCCGCACCCAGGACCGCCCGGTCCGGGCGGAGCACGTCCTGGCCGGGCCCGCCCGAACGGTGGACGGTGGATCACGACGGCGCCGCCCCGGCCGCGAGGCCGGGTCGGCGCCCGTATCCGACCGACCCCCGAGAGAGGGCACACCCGTATGAACGACGCCACGCCTGTCCCCAAGAGTGTTCTGATCACCGGCGCGAGCAGCGGCATCGGCGAGGCTACCGCGCGGCGCCTCGCGGCCGACGGCCACCGCGTCTTCCTGGGCGCCCGGCGCACCGACCGCCTCACCCGCCTGGTGGACGAGCTGGCGGAGGGCGGCGCGACCGCCGCGTGCCGGCGCCTCGACGTGACCGACGCGGGCTCGGTGGACGCCTTCGTCTCCGCGGCGCGGGACGCCTTCGGCCGGGTCGACGTCCTCGTCAACAATGCCGGGGTGATGCCGCTCTCCCCGCTGTCGGCCGGCCTCACCGACGAGTGGGAGCGGATGGTCGACGTGAACGTGCGGGGCGTGCTGCACGGCATCGGCGCCGCGCTGCCGGTGATGCGGGCGCAGGGCTCCGGGCACGTGGTGAACGTGGCGTCCGTGGGCGCGTACGAGGTGTCCCCGACCGCCGCCGTCTACTGCGCGAGCAAGTTCGCCGTGCGGGCCCTGACGGAGGGGCTGCGCCAGGAGTCCGGCGGGGCGGTGCGGGTCACGCTCGTCTCGCCCGGTGTGACCGAGTCCGAGCTGGCCGACGGCATCACCGACCCCGAGGCCCGGGAGGCGATGCGGACCTACCGCGCGGTGGCCCTGCCCGCGGCGGCGGTCGCGGACGCCATCGCCTACGCGGTGTCCGCCGCACCCGGCGTCGACGTCAACGAGATCGTGCTGCGCCCGGTCGGGAGCGCGCAGTGAGCCCGGCGCGGGACGACGGGCGGCCCGGTCCCGCGGACGTGTCCGGTCTGGTGAGGCGCCTCGGCCTCCTGGAGGACCGCCTGCGCGCCCTGGAGGACCTCGCGGTCGAGGAGTCCCTGCGCGAGCTGCTGGTGCGGGGCTGGCGCGCCCTCGACACGCGGGACTGGGACGCCTGGATCGCCTGCTGGGCGGAGGACGCGGTCCTGGAGTTCGGACCGTGGGAGGCGGTGCGCGGCCGGGAGGAGATCCTGCGCACGGTGCGGGACGCGGAGGAACCGTACGCGCACATGCAGCACCACCTGCTGAACACGGCGTTCGAGGTGGCGGGCGACCGGGCGACGGGGATCGGCTACATGTGGTTCGTGGCGGTCGGCGAAGAGCCGGACCCGGGCGGGCCGTTCCAGATGGGCGGGCCCTACGACTGGGACTTCGTGCGGACGGACGCGGGGTGGCTGGTGGCGCGGCAGCGGCTCGGGGTGTGGTGGCGGGCCGGGGAGGACCCGGTGGGCGGACTGTCCTGAACGCGCCCGGGGTCGGGGCCGGGCCGCCCCGGCCCCGACCCTGACCCGGCCCGGCGTCCCCGGCGCGCCTCCGGCGCACTGCCATGACGGTGCCCCGGCGGCGCGGGCCGCCGCGCCCCCGTGCCCGCGAACGTCAGGAAGGCGTCAGGATCCCGGCCCGGACCCGCATGGAAACCGTTAGGACCCGCCCCCGCGTCCCCGGGATCCCCTTCGATGGTTCCGGCGGACCGGACGCGCCGGGCGCCGACCCGTCCCCCTCGGCTCCGGCGGGGACCGCCGGACGCGGGCCCGGCCCCGGCGGCGGGGACCCGGAACGGAAGGGGGAGGATGGAGCGGATCCCAGGGGTCCTGGTGGTCGACGACGACCTCACCGTCCGGAGGACGCTCGGCATGAACCTCCGCGCGCGGGGGTACGCGCCCCTCTACGCGGCGACCGGGGAGCAGGCGCTGGCCCTGGCCGCCGAACACCGCCCCGACGCGGTCCTCCTCGACCTGTGCCTGCCGTCTCTGGGCGGGTTGGGCGTCCTGCGGAGCCTGCGTGTGTGGAGCGAGGCCCCCGTCCTGGTGGTGTCGGGCGACGACGCGCCCGCGACCAAGGTGGAGGCGCTGGACGCGGGCGCGGACGACTATGTCACCAAGCCCTTCTCCATGGGCGAGCTCTTCGCCCGCCTGCGCTCGGTCATGCGGCGGCGGGCGGCGCCGCACCCGCCCCCTCCCCCGCTCGTCACCGCGGACTTCACCATCGACTTCCGGGCCGAGCGCGTCACCCGGCAGGGGCGGCCCGTGCCCCTGACGCCCCGGCAGTGGCGCATCGTCGAGGTGCTGGCGGCCGAGCCCGGCGCCCTGGTCGCGCGGGACAGGCTGCTGCGTGAGGTGTGGGGGCCCGGGTACGGTACCGAACACCACTACCTGCGCGTGTTCATGTCCCACATCAGGAGGCGGCTGGAACCGGATCCGCGACGGCCACGCTACTTCGTCACCGAGACGGGGTCGGGGTTCCGCTTCCTGCCGGGCGAACCGCCCGGCAGGGACCGGCGGTGAACCCGGGGCCGCCCGCCCCGGGCACGTGATCCCCACGAGGAAAGGAACGACGACATGGGTATCGGCGCACGCGAGATCATGATCCTGCTGGTGATCGCGCTGCTGCTGTTCGGCGCGAGCAGGCTGCCCGCGCTGGCGCGGTCGCTCGGGCGCAGCGCGCGGATCCTCAAGGCCGAGGCCAAGGGGCTCAGCGACGAGGGCGACCGCCCCGACGGGGAGGCGGCGGCTCCGCCCGACCCCCGGGCCGGACACGGGCAGGGGCAGCCGTCGGCGGAGCGGACCGGGCACGTCCCTCCCCACGCGCCCTCCCCGGGGTACGACCGGCCCGAGCCGCACGACCCCGGTCAGCACCCGTACCACCAGGCGCGGCCTGTCCCCCGGGCCTCCCTGGAGGGACCGGCGCACCGCCCCGAGGACGGGGAGGAGTCCCCGCAGGAGCGGCCCGCCACCGACCGCTGATCCGCGGCCGCCCCCGGCTCCGCGCGGACCGCGGGGCCGGGGGCGGGGCGGCGCGCAACCGCGACGGCACGGCGCACCCGCGTCGGCAGCGGCCCCGCGCCCGTGGTTGCCGCCGCGGCACGCGGGTAGACGGGTAGCGCCCGGGAACACACCCACCATCCCTCGGAGGCCCCGTGTTCGCCACCGCCGCCGCGGTCCTGTTCGGACTCGCCCTGCTCCTCGAACTCCTCGGGACGGGCATCCAGGACCTCGTCACCACGAGAACCCTCGCCCTCGCCGGCCTGCTGTGCCTCGCAATGCACGTGGCGGGCTACGGCTCCGGCTGGGGGCGCCGCCGCCGGTGACCCCGCCGGGCCGCCGGGCCACCGGTCCGGCGGCCCCGCCCCGGCGTCCGCCGGACCCGCGCACACGCCACGGGGAAACACGGTTTACTCCGGGGCGGTCCATCCCCTAGAGTGGCCCACGTCCTGTTGTCGACGACAGAGGTGGACGTTGCGCATCTGAGGTTCGCGATCACCACGCGGTACGGCCCGGCCCGTACACCGGTCACACCCCGACTGGCTTCCACGCCGTCCGTGACCCCGCGTGCTTGCGACCTCGGCGCAGGACGTCCCCGATGCTCCCGGGACACCTCCCGTCTCCTCAGACGCGGCCGCCGCGTGGTGCTCGCCCACGAAGCCATCCCTTCACAGCGCTTGCGACCGCGAGGAACACCATGCCGAGTACGCCTGCCACCGGCGTCTCCCTGACCTGCTCCGCCCTCTCCTTCCGTTGGGCGGACGGCACACCCGTCTTCGACGGGCTCTCACTCTCCGTCGGCCGGGGCCGCACCGGTCTCGTCGGGGCCAACGGCTCCGGCAAGTCCACCCTGCTGCGGCTGCTCGCCGGCCGGCTGCGCCCGGCCGGGGGCTCGGTGACCGCGAGCGGCAGCCTGGCCTACCTTCCGCAGGACATCACCCTGGACACGTCGCTGCGCGTCGACCAGGCCCTCGGCATCGCCGAGCGGCGCGCCGCCCTGCACGCCATCGAGGCCGGGGACGCGGCCGAGGCGCACTTCGACGCGGTCGGCGACGACTGGGACGTCGAGGAGCGGACCCTGGCCACCCTGGGCTCGCTCGGCCTGGGACACGTCGAGCTGGACCGCACCGTGGGGCAGATGTCCGGCGGGGAGACCGTCCTGCTGCGCCTGGCCGCCCTGCTGCTGGAGCGCCCCGACATCCTCCTCCTGGACGAGCCCACCAACAACCTCGACGTGTTCGCCCGCCGCAGGCTGTACGAGGCCGTCGACGACTGGCGCTCCGGGGTGCTGGTCGTGGTGAGCCACGACCGGGAGCTGCTGGAGCGCGTGGACCGCGTCGCCGAGCTGCGGGCGGGCTCGGTCACCTGGTACGGGGGCAACCTGTCCGCGTACGAGGAGGCGCTGGCCACCCAGCAGGAGGCGGCGGAGCGGACCCTGCGGGCCGCCGACGCGGACGTGCGCAGGCAGAAGCGCGAGCTGGAGGAGACCCGGATGAAACTGGCCCGCCGCCAGCGCAACAGCAAGCGCCTGGACGACCGGGGCGGCATCCCCAAGATCATCGCGGGAGGTCTCAAGAGGTCCGCGCAGGAGTCCGCGGGCAAGCTGCGCGGCGTGCACGAGGAGCGCCTCGACGAGGCGCGCGAGCGGCGGGAGGAGGCGGCGGACGCGGTCCGCGACGACGCGGAGATCAGGGTGGACCTCCCGCACACCGCCGTGCCCGGGAGCCGCGTGGTCCTGCGGGCCCGGGGGCTGTCCCTGCCGCACGGCAGCCTGCGGGAGGGGGACCTGGAGCTGCGCGGCCCCGAGCGCGTCGCGCTGATCGGACGCAACGGGGCGGGGAAGACCACGCTGCTGCGCACGCTCTCCGGCCTGCTGGAGCCCTCCTCCGGCGAGGCAGAGGCGTTCGTGCCCCTGCGGTTCCTGCCGCAGCGCCTGGACGTGCTCGACGAGGAGCTGAGCGTGGTGGAGAACGTGTCGCGCCTGGCGCCGGGGGTCACCGACCAGCACATCCGGTCCCAGCTCGCGCGGTTCCTTTTCAAGGGCAAGCGCGCCGAGCAGCCCGCGGGCACCCTCTCGGGAGGGGAGCGCTTCCGCGCCGCCCTCGCCGCGACGATGCTCGCCGCGCCCGCCCCGCAGCTGGTCATGCTGGACGAGCCGACCAACAACCTCGACATGGCCAGCGTGCGGCAGCTCTCGGGAGCGCTCGAATCCTACGAGGGCGCGCTCGTGGTCGCCAGCCACAACCTGCCGTTCCTGGAGTCGATCGGCATCACCCGCTGGCTGCTCCTGGACGAGGAGCTGCGGGAGACCACCGCCGAGGGGGTGCGCGGGGCGCTGGCCGCGGAGGAGCGGTCCCGGCCGGTCAGCGGGTCGCGTTCGGATCCGGGCTCCGGTGAGTAGCGTGGTCGCCATGAGCAACGGAGAGAGCGCTGTTCCCGAGATCGACCCGTCCGTCCCGCCGAGCGGGACCGGCTGCCAGGAGTGCCTCGAGGGCGGGGGGTGGTGGGTGCACCTGCGCCGGTGCGCCGCCTGCGGGCACGTCGGCTGCTGCGACTCCTCGCCCGGGCGGCACGCCACGCGCCACCACGAGGGCACCGGGCACCCGATCATCCAGAGCTTCGAGCCGGGCGAGGACTGGTTCTTCGACTTCCGGGGGCAGCAGATGGCGATCGGCCCGGAGCTGGCCCCGCCGAGCAGCCACCCGTCGGACCAGCCCGTTCCCGGACCGGAGGGGCGGGTCCCGCCCGACTGGACGGAGCGCGTCAACCCCTGAGGCCGGGGCGGGCGGGCCCCGGCCGCCGCACCGGCGGGCGCCGGCGGGGTGGCCCGCCGGCCCCGCGAAGGGCGCACCCCAGGTGGCGGCCGGGCCCCGCCGTGTGGCTAGGGTGCCCGTGATCCACCCTCCCGTGGGCCCCGGCAACGGCGCCGGACCATGCGCCCCGGCATCACACCTGAAAGATCAGGAGGAACCCGGCATGTTCCGCAAAGTGCTCGTGGCCAACCGGGGCGAGATCGCCATCCGCGCCCTCCGCGCCGGATACGAACTCGGCGCCCGCACCGTCGCCGTCTTCCCCCACGAGGACCGCAACTCGCTCCACCGGCTCAAGGCCGACGAGGCCTACCAGATCGGCGAGCCCGGCCACCCGGTCCGCGCCTACCTCTCCGTGGACGAGATCGTCCGCGCCGCCCGTGAGGCCGGGGCGGACGCCGTCTACCCCGGCTACGGCTTCCTGTCCGAGAACCCCGAGCTCGCCCGCTCCTGCGAGAGGGCCGGGATCACCTTCGTCGGTCCCCCCGCCGACGTGCTGGACCTGACCGGCAACAAGGCGAGCGCCGTGGCCGCGGCGAGGGCCGCGGGCGTCCCCGTCCTGGAGTCCAGCGAACCGTCCTCCGACGTGGACGAACTCGTGGCCGCCGCCGAGGGGATCGGCTTCCCGCTGTTCGTCAAGGCCGTCGCGGGCGGCGGCGGGCGCGGCATGCGCCGCGTCCCGGACGCCGGGCGGCTGCGCGAGTCGGTCGAGGCCGCGATGCGCGAGGCCACCACCGCGTTCGGGGACGCCACGGTGTTCCTGGAGAGGGCCGTGGTGAACCCCCGCCACATCGAGGTGCAGATCCTCGCCGACGGCAGCGGCGGCGTCGTCCACCTCTACGAGCGCGACTGCTCGCTCCAGCGGCGCCACCAGAAGGTCATCGAGCTCGCCCCCGCGCCCAACCTCGACCCCGGCCTGCGGGACCGCATCTGCGCCGACGCCGTGCGCTTCGCCCGGGAGATCGGCTACCGCAACGCGGGCACGGTCGAGTTCCTGGTCGGCGAGGACGGCAGCCACGTCTTCATCGAGATGAACCCGCGCATCCAGGTCGAGCACACGGTGACGGAGGAGGTCACCGACGTCGACCTGGTCCAGGCCCAGCTGAGGATCGCCTCCGGCGAGACCCTGGACGACCTCGGCATCGCCCAGGAGACCGTCTACCTGCGCGGCGCCGCGCTCCAGTGCCGCATCACCACCGAGGACCCGGCCAACGGCTTCCGCCCCGACACGGGCATCATCAGCGCCTACCGCTCCCCCGGCGGCTCGGGCATCCGCCTGGACGGCGGCACCTCGGCTGCGGGGACCGAGATCAGCCCCCACTTCGACTCCCTGCTGGTCAAGCTGACCTGCCGCGGCCGGGACCTGGCCACGGCGGTGAGCCGGGCCCGGAGGGCCGTGGCCGAGTTCCGCATCCGCGGCATCGCCACCAACATCCCCTTCCTCCAGGCGGTGCTGGAGGACCCCGACTTCCAGGCCGGGAGGGCCACCACCTCCTTCATCGAGGAGCGGCCGCAGCTGCTGACCGCCCGGCCCTCCGCCGACCGCGGCACCCGGCTGCTCACCTACCTGGCCGACGTGACCGTGAACAAGCCGCACGGGGAGCGCCCGCACCTGGTGGACCCGGCCACGAAGCTGCCGGCGCTGCCCGCGGGCTCCCCGCCCCCGGGGACGCGCCAGCGCCTGGCCGAGCTGGGGCCGGAGGGGTTCTCGCGCTGGCTGCGCGACTCGCCGCGCCTGGGGGTCACCGACACGACGTTCCGGGACGCCCACCAGTCCCTGCTGGCCACCCGGGTCCGCACCAGGGACCTGCTCGCTGTGGCGCCCGCGGTCGCGCACACCATGCCCGAACTGCTGTCCCTGGAGGCCTGGGGCGGCGCCACCTACGACGTGGCCCTGCGCTTCCTGGCCGAGGACCCCTGGGAGCGGCTGGCCGCGCTCCGCGAGGCCGTGCCCAACATCTGCCTCCAGATGCTGCTGCGCGGGCGCAACACCGTGGGCTACACCCCCTACCCGACCGAGGTGACCGACGCCTTCGTCAGGGAGGCCGCCGCCACGGGCGTGGACATCTTCCGCATCTTCGACGCCCTCAACGACGTCGAGCAGATGCGCCCGGCCATCGAGGCGGTACGCGCGACCGGCACCGGGGTCGCGGAGGTGGCGCTGTGCTACACCTCCGACCTGTCCGACCCCTCGGAGAAGCTGTACACGCTGGACTACTACCTGAGGCTCGCCGAGCGGATCGTCGCCGCGGGCGCGCACGTGATCGCGGTCAAGGACATGGCCGGGCTGCTGCGCGCCCCGGCCGCGGCACGGCTGGTCTCGGCCCTGCGCCGTGAGTTCGAGCTGCCGGTGCACGTCCACACGCACGACACGACGGGCGGCCAGCTGGCCACCTACCTCGCGGCGGTCGACGCGGGCGCGGACGCCGTGGACGGAGCCGTGTCGTCGATGGCGGGCACGACCTCGCAGCCGTCGCTGTCGGCCGTCGTGGCCGCCTTCGACCACACCGGGCGCGCCACCGGCCTGAGCCTGGACGCGGTCAACGAGATGGAGCCGTACTGGGAGGCCGTGCGCCGGGTCTACGCGCCCTTCGAGGCCGGGCTGACCTCGCCGACGGGGCGGGTCTACCACCACGAGATCCCGGGCGGCCAGCTGTCCAACCTGCGCACCCAGGCGGTCGCGCTGGGGCTGGGAGACCACTTCGAGGACGTGGAGGCGATGTACGCCGCCGCCGACCGGATGCTCGGCCACCTCGTGAAGGTCACGCCCTCCTCCAAGGTGGTGGGCGACCTGGCCCTGCACCTGGTCGGCGCCGGGGTGGACCCGGCCGACTTCGAGGCCGATCCGGGCAGGTTCGACGTGCCGGACTCGGTGGTCGGGTTCCTGCGCGGTGAGCTGGGCGTCCCGCCCGGCGGCTGGCCCGAGCCCTTCCGCACGCGGGCCCTGGCCGGCCGCGCGGAGGCGCGCCCCGTGGCGGAGCTGACCGAGGAGGACAGGGCCGGTCTGGCCGAGAACACCCGGGCGACGCTCAACCGGCTGCTGTTCCCCGGCCCGACCAGGGAGTTCGAGGAGCACCGCGACGCCTACGGCGACACCAGCGTGCTGTCCAGCGCGGACTTCTTCTACGGCCTGCGCGCCGGGGAGGAGCACTCGGTCGACCTGTCACCGGGCGTGCGGCTCCTGATCGAGCTGGAGGCCCTGGGCGAGGCCGACGAGCGCGGGGTGCGCACGGTGATGGCGACCCTCAACGACCAGTTGCGGCCGCTCCAGATCCGGGACCGGGCGCTGGCGTCGAAGGTGCGCACGGCGGAGAAGGCGAACAGGTCCGACGCGGGGCACGTCGCCGCTCCCTTCGCGGGCGTGGTCACGCTGGCCGTCGCCGAGGGCGACGAGGTCGAGGCCGGTGCGACGGTGGCCACCATCGAGGCGATGAAGATGGAGGCCTCGATCACCGCGCCGAAGGCGGGGACCGTGTCCCGTCTGGCGATCGACACCGTGGCCCGGGTGGAGGGCGGCGACCTGCTGGTCTGCCTCGCCTGACCCCGGCGCCGGGCCGCCCGCACGGCGGCCCGGCGCCGGGGGCCGGGGGCCGGGGGCCTCCGAGGCCGCAAGGCTCCCCGCCGCCCGGACCGGGGCGGCGGGGTTCGGGACGGCGCCCGCGGGGACGCGCGGGCGGCCGGAGCCGGTCGGCCGGTCGGGGTCCGCTCCGGCCGGCCGCGTACCCTCGAAGCGTGACGACAACACTCGATTCCGTCGACCCCGGGGTCGCGGCGGCCCGGATGCGCGAGGTCCTGGGCCCGGGCCCGGTGGTCGCGCTGACCGGGGCGGGTGTCTCCACGGACTCCGGGATCCCCGACTACCGTGGCCCCGGTTCCCCGCCGCGCAAGCCGATGACGTACCAGCAGTTCGTCGGCGACGCCGCGTTCCGCCGCCACTACTGGGCCCGCAACCACGTCGGCTGGCGCCACGTGCACCGCACCCGGCCCAACGACGGGCACCGGGCGCTGGCCGACCTGGAGGCGGCGGGCGCGGTGTCCGCCGTCATCACGCAGAACGTGGACACCCTGCACGAGGCGGCGGGCAGCCGGAGGGTGATCGACCTGCACGGCCGCTACGACCGGGTGGTCTGCCTGGGCTGCTCCGAGGTCGTCAGCCGGGCGAGCCTGGCCGAGCGCCTCTCGGCCCTGAACCCCGGCTTCGCGGACGGCGTCGCCGACGTCGAGGTGGCGCCGGACGCGGACGCGGTCCTCGCGTCCACCGAGGGGTTCCGGGTGGCCGACTGCGGGGCCTGCGGGGGCATGCTCAAGCCGGACATCGTGTACTTCGGCGAGAACGTGCCCAAGCCGCGTGTGATGGAGGGCTACCGACTCGTGGACGACGCGTCGGCCCTGCTGGTGGCGGGTTCGTCGCTGACGGTCTTCTCGGGGCGCAGGTACGTCAAGCGCGCCGTCGAGCAGGGCAAGCCGGTGGTGATCCTGAACAGGGGGGAGACCCGTGCGGACGGCGTGGCCGCGCTCACGGTGGACGCGGGCTGCTCCCAGGTCCTGCGCTCCCTCGCCGGCGCCTACACCGCCTGACCCGCCCCCGGGGCCGGGACGGCGCCCGCCGCCGTGGCGTGCCCGCCCCGGAGCCGCCGGGCGCCGCGCCCTCGCCGCCCCGGCCGCTCCTTCGGGCCGGGAGGGCGCCGGCTACTCCGCCCCGCCCTCCGCCTCGACGTGGGCGAGGAAGTCCAGGAGGGCCGCGTTGACCTCGTCCGGCCGCTCCTGCTGCGTCCAGTGGCCGCAGCCGGGCAGGGTGACGTCCGCGTGCAGCCGGGGGGCGATCAGGGGCAGGACCTCCCGCAGCTCCGGGATCCCCCGCATGACGGTCACCAGGTCCATGTCCCCCACCATGTAGAGCGCGGGGACGTCGATGCCGCGCCCCTGGAAGGGGGCCATGAGCTCCTGGTTGCGCTCGGTGTTGCGGTACCAGTCGAGCCCGCCGGTGAAGGCCCGGGCCCCGTGCGCCGCGTGGTCGCGGGCGAAGGCCGCCACGTCCTCCTCGGTGAGCCAGGAGGGCAGCTCGTCCGCCGGCGGCAGGGCGTCCAGGAGCGTCCCGCCCTCCGGGACCATCCACAGGCGGGGCTCGTCCGTCTCGGGGTTGTCGCCGGAGGCGCCGACCAGGATGCGGCGCATGAACGAGGCGATATCGGCGGCCAGTTCGGCGTCGGCGCGCCCGGGCTCCTGGAAGTAGACCTGGTAGAAGCCCTCCCCGTACATGTGGCGGTTGGCCGAGGGCGTGGGCATCATCGCGGGCGGGAACGGCGGGACGCTCAGTCCCGCGACGCCGCGGACGAGGTCGGGCCGCATCATGGCGGTGGCCCAGGCCACGGGGGCGCCCCAGTCGTGTCCGACGAGGACGGCCTCCTTCTCGCCGAGCGCGGCGATCAGGCCGACGACGTCGCCGACCAGGTGCGGCAGCGTGTAGGCGGCGACGTCCTCGGGCCGGTCGCTGCGGGCGTAGCCGCGCTGGTCGGGGGCGACCACCCTGTACCCGGCCCCGACGAGCGGGTCGAACTGGTGGCGCCAGGAGTACCAGGTCTCGGGGAAGCCGTGCAGGAGCAGCACGAGCGGGCCGCTCCCCTGCTCGGCGACGTGCAGCCGTATCCCGTTGACCTCGATGTCCCTGTGTTCGACGTTCATCGTGTGCTCCTCGGTGCCGTGGGCAACAGTGCTGGACACGCTATCCCAGGCGCGGCAGGCCTTCCCGGCCCCCTGAGGGGGGCGGGAGGCGGTGCCGTGGGCCGCGGGGTCAGCCCGTGGCGGGGCTCCCGTCCACGGCGGCGGCCCGGCGGTCGAGGAGGGACAGCACCCTCTCCCCCCAGAGGATGTTCTCCTCCTCCAGGGAGATCCCGCCCAGGAGGGTGAGGTAGGGGCCGATCCGCTCGGCGCGGGCGACGTGCTCGTCCTCGGTGCGCCCGTCGAGGAGTCGCAGGCGCAGGCGTTCGTAGCGGGCCAGCTTGCCGCGCGCCCACGCGACCCGCTCGGCGACGGAGGCGCGGACGGCGTCCGCGTCGCCCGCGTCCACCGCTTGGAGCTGGACGAGGAGTTCGTCGCGCATCGCGGCGGGGCGGGGACTGCGCTCCGTGTACTCGCGCAGTGCCCGGTACCCGGCGGCGGTCAGGGAGAAGACCCGCTTGTCGGGGCGCCTCTCCTGGCGGACGACGACGGCGTCGATCAGCCCGTCCGCCTCCATCCGGTCCAGCTCGCGGTAGAGCTGCTGGGGGGTGGCCATCCAGAAGTTGGCCACGGAGGCGTCGAAGTTCTTCGCCAGGTCGTATCCGGACGCCGCGCCGTCCAGCAGCGCGGCCATCACAGCGTTGCGCAGTGCCATCCGGGCAGCATAGCCCTTCGATGGTCAACGATGCGTGTAGACAACTCGTTGTCCTGCGCGGGCGGCCCCGGCAGGTCGTGGACCGGCCTGTCCACACCGCGGTCCGGCGCTCACGTCCCGGCTCACACGAGCACCACGAGGGCGAGCCCGAGCACGAGGAGGACCGCGCCGCCGGCCGCGGAGGCCCTGCGCGTGCCGGCCGCCCCGTCCTCGCCGTGCCGGGGCAGCTCCGGCCAGCGGAGCGCCGCGCCGGACAGCGCCGCCGCCACCGGGAGGACCACCAGCCACCACAGGGCCCCGGGCAGGTGGCCCCACTGCACGAAGACGAGGAGCAGGAGGGCCGTCGCGGCGAGGTGGAGCGCACGGGACAGGGCGTCCCAGCGGTCCGCGAAGCGGAGGCGGCCCCTGCCGCGCCAGCCGCGGAGCGCGATCAGCGCGGCGTCCAGCGCGAGCCAGGAGACGAGGGCGACGCCGACGACGACGGGGAGCCAGGCGGTCACGCGTCCTCCAGGAGCAGGGTGATGCCGATGTCGTCCACCGGCAGGGAGGAATCGGCCAGGACGACGACCGCCCGGCCTCCCTCCCGGTCCAGGGCGAACATCGAGGAGAAGCCGCCGGTGCCTCCGTTGTGCCAGGTCACCGCGGTTCCGTCGTGGTCGTCGATCCACCAGCCGAGGCCGACCTCGCCGCCGTCCCCCGCGTCCCAGCGCGGTTCCATGGCGTCGGCGCCGGGGGCGGCCCCCTCCAGCAGGGCGCGGGCCAGGAGCTCCATGTCCCCGGGGGTGGACCGCACGCCGCCCATCGGGGCGTAGGCGTGGGAGGTCCACGGATCGGCGGTGCGCCCCCGGGCCCCGTGTCCGACGGACGCGTCCTCGGGGAGGCCGTCCGGGGTGACGGGCAGCGTGGTCGCGTCCATGCCCACCGGCTCGAGGAGCCGCTCCCGCAACAGGGTGCGGTAGTCGGTCCCCGCGGCCTCGGCCACGGCCTGGCCGAGGACGGCCGCACCCATGTTGGAGTAGGCGACCTCGCCGCGGCCCTCCGTCCCGGCCGCGGCGACCTGGGCGACGAGCGCGGCCCGGTCGGCCCGGTAGGGATCGCTCCCCCGGTAGGCCGCGACGGCCGTGCCGACGCTCTCGGCGAGGCCCGTGGGGAGGCGGGGCAGGCCGGAGCGGTGGCTCGCCAGCTCCGCGAGGGTGACCGACGCGGCGGGCGCGTCCCCCAGGTCGAGGATCGCGCCGAGTTCGGTGTCCTCGGCGACCTCGCCCCTCTCCACGGCGTCGGCCAGGAGAAGGGCGGTCATGCCCTTGGTCACCGAGCCGATCTCGTAGACGGTGCCGCCGTCGGCGCCGAAGTGGGCGACGCGGGTCCGGCCTCCGTCGATCACCACGACGCTGGCGCGCTCGCGCGCGTCCGCGGCCAGCAGGGGGCGGGCCCGGTCGAGCAGGCCGGGGTCCCCCGACTCCCGGTCCGACAGGGACGGGACCTGCGGACGCGCGGCGAATCCGAGCAGCAGGACCAGGACGGCCACGGCGCAGGCGGCCGCGACGCCGGGCCCGCGCCCCGCCGCGCCCCCTCCCGCGGCGTTCAGGAGGCACCGCCCGCGGCGGTGAGGACGGCCAGCAGGGGGACGACCCGCTCCGGGGGGACGATGTAGTGCCCGCGCCGGACGGTGGTGAGCCACCCGGCCGCCACGAGCAGGTTGACGTGGTGGTAGATCTGGCCGGTGGTGCCGAAGCCGGAGAGCTCGGCCAGGCCGGCCACGGTCCCCGTGCCCTCCCAGACGGCGTGCAGCAGGTGGAGCCGGACGGGGTGGCCCAGGGCGTCGAGGACGGCGGCCGCGCGGGACCAGTCGGCCCCGGCCAGCCGGTCCACGGGCAGGCCCTGCTGCCACTCGATGGCGTCCTCGCCGTCCCCGTCCCGGACGATGCCGGCGAAGACCACGGCCCCCCGCCCCGCGGCGTGCCCCCGGAGCGCCTCCAGGGCGAAGAACGCTCCCCCGGGCGCCCCTTCCGCGCCCCCGCCTCCCCCGGGCGGCGCGGGCGCCGCCTCGGCCCGGCCCTCCAGTTCGGCGACCCGGGCCTCCAGGTCGGCCAGACGCTGCTCGGTCGTTCGGTCCACCACGCCCCCAGGTAATTCGAAATTCCGTAACTACGTAAAAACTACCTTACCCCTGTAGGGAACGCGTCCGGACCCACCCCTCGGCGACACGGGAGATTTGCCCTATCGGGTACGAACAGTGAGATACCGATGACCGGCAGGGGCTGATCATGGAGGGGCGGCGCGCGACCCGCGCACACGCCAGGGACACCCGAGGGGCCGCCCCTGCCCGGACCGGCACCACCCCGGGCGCCCGGGCGGCCGGTGAGGAGCCGACATGCGGACAGAGGCAGCCAACGGCTGGCAGTTCTTCGTCGCCACACTCTTGATCGTCATCGGGGCGGTCAACATCATCCAGGGGATGGTGGCGCTGTTCTCCCCCGACTTCTACATCGCCACGGGCACGGACATGCTCTTCCTCGAGTACGGGTCCTGGGGCGTCCTGCTCGGGCTGTGGGGCGTTGTCATGGTCGCCGCAGGCGTCGCCGTGCTGTCCGGCCGCACCTGGGCGCGGGTGTTCGGCATCGTCCTCGCCTCCCTGAACGCCCTCGCGCAGCTGGCCTTCGTGGTGGCCATGCCCCTGTGGTCGATGGTGGCCATCGCCGTGGACATCCTGGTGATCTACGGGCTGACCGCGGGCTGGCCGACCCGGGCGGGGGACGCGTCCCCGCAGTCCGACGAGGCCGTCTACCGCAGCGGCTACCGGGCGTCCCACGAGGCGCCGCGCCCGACGCGTTCGCCGGAGCAGCGCACCGGCGGGCAGCAGACCACGGGCCAGGGCTCCTGACCTCGGCCGCGACCGCCCCCGTTCCGCGGACGGGGGCGGTTCCGCGCGTCCGCGCCCGCTGCCGGAGGAGGCGGGCACACGCTCCCGGGCGCGACCCCCGGGGAGCGGTCCCCTCGGCCGCGCTCGGAGCGGTCGGCCCCGGGCCGGCGGCCCCCGTCCCCCGCCCCGGGAGGGCGCGGCCCGGGGCGCGCCCGCCGGCTCAGTCCCCGTACAGCGCCGCCAGCGCGTCACCGTACCTCTCCCGGACGACCCGCCGCCGGAGCTTGAGCGACGGCGTCAGCTCACCGGTGTCCGGCCCCCACTCCTCGGCGAGCGACCGGTGGGACTTGACCTGCTCGGCCCGGTTGAGCCGCCTGTTGGCCGCCTCGACCGCGCGCCCCAGCTCCGCCGCCACCTCCGGGTGGGCGGCCAGCGCCTCCCAGTCCCCGCCGGTGTCGATGCCCCGCGCCTCGGCCCACACCGGAGCCGTCTCGCGGTCCAGCACGAGCAGCGCCACGAGGTAGGGCCGCCGGTCGCCGTGGGCGTACGCCTGGCCGATCAGCGGGTGCTCCTTCAGCGTGTTCTCCACGAGGGCCGGCGAGATGTTCTTGCCGTTGGAGGTGACGATCAGCTCCTTCTTGCGGTCGGTGATCCACAGGTAGCCGTCCTCGTCCAGGCGCCCCACGTCGCCGGTGGCGAACCACCCGTCGGCGTCGGCGGCGGGCAGGATCCGCCCGTCCGGCCCCAGGTAGCCGCCGAACACCGACTCCCCCCGCAGCAGGATCTCGCCGTCGTCGGCGAGGCGCAGCTCCACACTGTCGATGGGGCGGCCCACCGAACCCAGCCGGAACCCCGAGGAGGGGGCGTTGGCCGTGGCCACGCCCACGGACTCGGTCAGCCCCCAGGCGTCCATGACCAGGATCCCCAGGCCCGCCCAGAACCGCACGACGTCCATCGGCATGGGCGCCGACGCGCTCGACGCCCAGACGACCCGGTCCAGGCCGACCCCGGCCAGCAGGGGCCGGAAGACCTGTGCCCGGGCCTCGTCGAAGCGCTCCTGGAGTTCGGCGGGCACACGGCCGCCCCGCTCCCGCACCTCCGCGTGCTCGGTGGCGACGGCCATCGCCGCCTCCACCGCGGCGCGCCCCTCCGCCGGCAGCCGGGCGATCCCCGCCCGCAGGGCCGACGCCAGCTTCTCCCACACCCGCGGGACGCCGAAGAACTGGGGCGGGCGCACCGCCCGGAGGACGCCCACCACGTCCCCCGGGTCCGGGCACATCCACACGTGGGAGGCGCGCAGCACCGGGAGGTAGATGCCGAGGACCCGCTCGGCGATGTGGGCCAGCGGGAGGTAGCAGATGTGGTCGGGGAACTCCGGCAGGTCCACGACCGCGTCCAGGGCGGCGGCGTTGGCGAGCATGCCGCTGTGGGTGATCGCCACGCCCTTCGGGTCCCCGGTCGTCCCCGACGTGTAGAGGACGGTGAGCAGGTCGTCGGGGGCCAGGTCCCGCCACCGTCCGAACGCGGCGCCGGCCGGGGCGCCGAGCAGGTCCCCGTAGGGGGTGTGGCCGCGCCCGGTGTCGGCCCCCTCGACCACGACCAGGGTCGCCAGGGGCGTGTCGGGGTCGGCGACCAGGTGCTCCCAGGCGGCCGCGGTCGCGGCGCTCTCGACCACCGCGAGACGGGCCCGGCTGTGCCGGACGATGTGGGCCACCTGTTCCGGCGCGGCGGTGTTGTAGACGGAGGTGGGGACGGCGCCCGCGTGGACCACGGCGAGGTCGCAGAGCCAGTGCTCCGGCCGGTTGCCCATCATCAGCAGGACGTGGTCGCCGGGTTCGACGCCGTGGGCGGCGAAGCCCTCGGTGAGCTCGCCGACCCGGTCGCGGACCTGGGACCAGGTGAGCGTGGACCACCCGGGGGATCCGGCCGGGGCTCCGGTTCCGGTTCCGCGCCAGGACAGCGCGGGCGCTTCGGGGTGCTCGGCCGCGGTGCGCGCGAGCAGGCTCGGAAGGGTTCGGCCGGTGGGGACAGTGGGGGGCATGCGTGCTCCTGGCGGTCGTCCTGACACTGTGACCTGAAACACGCCGGACTTTATCATTTTCCCTGCCGCGCGGATATTCTCCTTCGCCCTTTGTTTTTCCGATAACAGCGCGGATGAAAAGGCCGTTCCGCCCCCGGGCGACACGGCCGGGAGTGCGGGAAATACGCAGGTGGAAGCGGGGCGAGAGGGGGTTCGGGCGCGGTCCGGGCCCTTCCGCGGAAGGGCCCGGACCGCGCGGCCGGGGCCCGCCGCCCCGGGCCCCCCCCCCGGCACGAAGCGGGCGGGGGGA
>NZ_JBEXSY010000099.1:0-16091 GCF_040613895.1 Nocardiopsis sp. NPDC006198
GTCCTGTTCCCCGGCCTGCCCAGGCCCCGGGCCGGGGGCGCCCCCGGTCCGCGGCCCGACACCACGACGGCGCCGGGGGTCAGCACGGACCGCCCGCGCCGGAGCCTGTGCCCGCAAGCCCACAAGTATCGGGGGATCCACTGATGGACACCACGGCCGCCACGTACGCACCGGCCCACCACGGCGTCACCGTGCGGCACAACTTCGAGACCGCGCACCGGCTGCCGCACCTGGGCGGCAAGTGCACGAACCTGCACGGCCACTCCTGGTGGGTCGAGGTGTCGGCGGTCGCCCCGGCCCTCGACTCCAGCACGGTGGTCGAGTTCGGGGCGTTCAAGGCCGAACTGCGCTCCTGGATCGACACCCACCTGGACCACGGGGCGATGCTCGGCGTCGACGACCCGCTGGCCAAGGTGCTGGCCGACCACGGCAGCAAGCTGTTCCGTTTCGGCGCCCCCCAGCCGCTCCCCGCCGAGGAGTTCGCGGCGAACCTGCCCCACCCGACGGTGGAGGCCGTGGCCGTGCTCCTGGGCCGGGTGGCGATGGACGTCCTGGTGGGGCTGGGCCACGCGCCCGGCGCCAGGATCGAGGGCGTCCGCGTGACGGAGACCCATGTGAACAGCGCCCTGTGGCGCGGCGGGAGCGCGTGAGCGGTCCGCCCCGAGCAGTCCAGAGCCCCCAGCGCGAACGAGGAGTCGGAGCCGTGACCACCAGCGCTACCGCAGCACCGTCCGACCGCCCCCTGCCCGCCTCTCCCGAACAGACAGCCGCCGAGCACGCCCGTGCCATGCTGGAGGCCCTCGGCATCCCGTGCACCGGCGAGTCCATGCACCGCACGCCCGAGCGGTACGTCCGGGCGATCGCGGAGATGACCCGCGGGCTGCGCCTGGACCCGGACCGCCACCTGGGCGTGCTGTTCCCGGCGGAGTCCACCAGCCAGGGGATCATCGCGGCCGTGGACGTGCCGTTCGTGGCCCTGTGCGAGCACCACCTCCTGCCGTTCCCCGGCCGTGCCACGGTCGCCTACCTGCCGGCCCCGGGGGCGCGCATCGTCGGACTGTCCAAGCTGGCCCGTGTCCTGCAGGAGTACGCCGCCCGCCCGCAGGTGCAGGAGCGGATCGGCGAGCAGACGGTGGCCGCGCTCGACAAGAACCTGGACGTGCGGGGGGCGGCCTGCGTCATCCGGTCCCGGCACGCCTGCATGACCCTGCGCGGCGTGGAGGCGCACGGCGCCGCCATGCTCACCACGCACCTGACCGGGGAGCTGGAGACCGATCCGGCGCTGCGGGCCCAGGTGCTCTCCTACGGGCCGTCGGAAGCGGTATAGCGACCCCCCGCTGAAGGCCCTGGTCGGAGGCGCCACTCCGACCGGGGCCTTCGGTGTGTCCGCGGTGCGCCGCGGCACGGCCGTCCCGGCGCGGGGCCGGCACGGGCGCGGTTCAGGACGGGGAGCCGGTGGACGCACCGCCCTTGCGGGCGACGATCATCATGGTCTCCGGAGGGTGTCCGGGCTTCCCCCGGTCGGTGGTGGCGGAGTCGGGCCCGGGCATGTGGTGTGCCTCCACGCGCAGTCCCGCCGCGGCGAGCAGGCTCTCGACGCGCGCGGGGGAGAAGATCGTCAGGGCGTGACCGGACGTGGTGCGCCGCCACACATCCCCCTCCTCCCGGGCGAAGTAGTCGATGCGCAGGTCGACCGCCTCCGTGCCCGACGTGGAGCGTTCCGCCCGGAAGACCGACAGGCCGTCCTCGTGCTCGACCACCTTGGGCGCGCGGACGAGGGTCTCCGCCCCGGCCCGGTCCATCATGTCGAAGACGAACAGGCCGTCCGGCGCCAGTACACGTGCCGTGCTGCGGAAGGCGGCCGCCAGTTCCTCCTCGTCGGCCAGGTAGTTGAGTACCGCGCCCGTGCTCAGCACCGCGTCGAAGGGTCCCAGCGGGGGCAGGTCACGGGCGTCGCCCACGACGAACCGCACCCGCTCGGCGCCGGGCTTGGCCCTGGCCACCTCCAGCATACGCGCGGAGGAGTCCACCCCGGTGACCTCGAACCCGTCCTCTGCGAGCGGGATCGCGCCCTTGCCGGTGCCGCACCCCAGGTCCAGGAGGCGTCGGCCGGGTGTTCCGTGGTGCCGGAGCGCGCGCCGGCAGGTGGCGAGCAGGTCCGTGAGGTTGTGGTCCCTGGCCATGCGGTCGTAGGAGTCGGCCGCGACGTCGTAGTCGTTGTAGACGATCGTGTCCATGGGGGGAGTTGTTCCCGGAAAGCGGTCGGCGGGTGCGGCCGCGGTGCGGCTCCCACCGAGCCCGCCCGGTCTTGTCCGGACTCAGGTATTTCGTTCCGAGCTCCGACGCCGGATACGGGCATCCGATTCACGGGAAAGGGGCCTCTGAAGGGCAGGGGGTTGGACGGTTTGCCGGGTGCTTTTCCTTCCTCCCGGAAGCGTGTCTCCGGAAACTGGGACCACATGACGCACCCTCGTTGGAGGATGGTCGCTTTTTGCTCTTCCGGGTGTTGGGTCACGAGTTTCCCGGTGTGCCTCGGCGGGTCGAAGGGGGTCTTCCCGGAGTGGTCGGGGGCTGTGAGGGCGAAGCCCCCGAAGGAGGCTCTCACCCGGTTCCACGGGTTATGTGCGCGCCCGGGCAGGAGCGTCCCGCAGAGGAAAAACCACTGGGAATTCCTCCGTCGCGCGAATGCGGAGAGACGTTTCTCGGCGGGTGTGCGGCGGGTAGTAACCGATTGTCCTCCGAAACCGCAGGGAACGGCTCTTCGGTGTGGTGTTCCATCCCTCTTCATTGCGAAAGGCCGCATATGCCCTCCTCCTGTGCTCGTGTTCCCGGGGGTGGCGGCGCCCTCGCGCCGGGCGGGGTACGTCGATGAGCGCCCCCGACCCGTGTCGCGGCACCGTGCTGCGCGGGGCCGCACTGGTCCTGACGATGGACCCGGACATGGGCGAGGGGCCGCTCGGCACACTGGCGCACGCCGACGTCCTCATGGAGGACGGCGTGATCACGGCGGTCGGCCCCGACGTGCGCTGCGGTCCCGGCACGGAGGCCGTCGACGCGCGGGGACGCATCGTCCTCCCCGGGTTCGTCGACGCGCACACGCACCTGTGGCAGAGCGCCATCCGCGGACGCGGCGCCGAGCTGGGGTTCTACGACTGGTACGGAACGTGCGTGGGGCCGGCCCTTCCGGCGATCGGCCCCGAGGAGATGGACCGGTTCGTGCGGCTCTCCGCGGCCGACGCCCTCCAGTCGGGTGTGACCACCGTGGTCGACTGGGTGCCCGCCGTCGACTTCGCCGTGTCCGAGGCCTACGTGCGAGCGGTCGACGAGAGCGGACTGCGCTTCGTGCACGCCCCGTACCAGGAGCTGCCCGACATCGGCCTCGTCCGCAAGGTTGTACAGGACCTGGTGGGCCCGACCGCGCGGGGCACGGCGCAGGTGGGCTCGGCCGCCTGCCCGGGGTACGCGGACACGGTGCGCGCCCACGCCGACCTGGCCCGGGAACTGGGTGTGGGCCTCAACCTCCACCTGCTCGAACACCCCGACGACCGTGCGGACGACCCCGTCGGCATGCTCGAGGAGTCCGGCGCGCTGGGACCGCGCACGCTGCTCAACCACGTCATCCACATCACCGGCGCGGAACTGGACCTGCTCGCCCGCAGCGGCGCCGCCGTCGCCCACTGCCCCCTGAGCAACATGCGCCTGGCGACGGGGGTGATGCCGCTGCCCGAGTTCCGGAGGCGGGGGATCCGGGTCGGCCTGGGACAGGACGGCGGCACCAACGACTGCGGGGACATGTTCGCCTCGATGAAGGCGGCCGTGGGGCTGCAGAGGGCCGTCTCCCTGGACGCCGGGGTGTATCCCGGGCCCCGGGAGGCGTTGGCGATGGCCACCCTGGGCGGCGCCCGGGCGATCGGGGAGGCCGATCGCCTCGGATCGCTCACACCCGGCAAACGCGCGGACGTGGTCGTGCTCGAACCGCGGGCGCTGAACTTCGCCCCACGCGGTGACTGGCCGGCGCAACTGGTCCTCAACGGTCGCCCGGACAACGTCACGGACGTGTACGTGGACGGGATACCGCGCAAGAGCGGGGGGATGCTGACCGGCGTGGACGTGCCCCGCCTGGTGGCGGACGCGGAGGCCGCGGCCGACCGGGTGTGGACCTGAGCAGGCGCCCCACGGCGCGGGACGCCTGCTCGGGCCGGCCCCGCACACGGGGCGGGGCGATCCGGGTCAGAGCCGTTCGGCCTCGACGAGCCACGCCGGGTCGCCCCCGGCCGAGGACGGGGCGTCGAGGGCCGAGGCGCGCATGCTCCTGACCCACCACCCGGCCGCGGACAGGGACGTGCGCAGCTCGTGTTCGGAGAGGCGGCGCAGACCGGGGGCGGACTCGGGGGCGCGGTCGGAGAGGCCGAGGAGGACGAGCCGGGTCCCGGGGTGGCTCACCCCGTGCAGTGCCTCCAGGTACAGGGAGCGTTCGGAATCGTCGAGGCAGTGGAAGTGCGCGATGTCCACGACGGTGGCGAAGTCGCCGACCGACGCATCGATCCGTGTGGCGTCCTCGACGCGGAAGTCCACGGAGACCCCGGCCTCTCGCGCCCGCAGGGAGGCCTCCTCCACGGCGGTGGGGGAGACGTCGACGGCGACCACCCTGTGACCGTGGCGGGCGAGGTGGATGGCGTTGTCACCCAGCCCGCACCCGATCTCCAGCACCGGTGAGCGGATCCCTCCCTCGTCCTGGATCGCTACCAGCCCCCTCTGGGGGCCGGCGATGTCCCACGGAATGTCCTGGGGGCGTGCGGAGTCGTTCAGCCTGCTCCGGTAGAACACGTCGAAGTCGTTCTGGGTCATCGTTTCTCCGGTATTCATGAGGGTATTTCCCGGTCGAGTGGGGGCGGCATTGTTGTCGTTCTGCCGGGAATATTCGTTCGCAAGGGGGAAGGGAACGCCCTTTGCAGGACGGTAGCACCATGGTTGGCCGCTGTCCCCGCTTTGCGAATGCAGGGACCCCCTGTCTGCCCGGCCCGGATCGGAGTCCCCGGGTGGGACGACGTCGCAATGCCCGCCTGATGCGCCCCCGTGGTCCGGACACCGGACACCGGGCAGCGCATCGGGGCGCGGTCGGCGAAAGCCGCAAGTCCGATGATTTCCCTTTCCGGGAACTCCGAGCGGTTATCAGGCTCTTTCGGCGTCGGCCGCGAAGGCGAAATGACTTCCCCGCTCCTGAACCCGGCCCCGCGGGCGCCGCCCCGATAACCGGTGGCCATTGCGCGACGTGGAGAAGGCCCCCCGGGGGTCGCCGGGAACTCCGGGAAGCGCGCCGGGCCGCTCAGGCCCCGGTGAGGCTCACCCGCTCGAGGTAGGCGTCGCGGGAGGGGATCAGGTGGGCCCGGCACGTGCTCGCCAGGAGGCCGCGGTCCCCCTCGCGCAGCGCGTCCAGCATCCGTCCGTGCTCGTGCCGGCTGAGGCGCAGCGACTCCGTCGAGGTGACGGTGACCGAGCGGATGGCGTGGGCGACCCTGGCGTACCGGTTGATCGCCTCCATCAGGGCCTCGTTGTCGGACAGCGCGAACAGCTTGCGGTGGAACTCCATGTTCGCGGTCACCACGGCGCGCGGGTCGTTGGCCTCGACCGCGGCGTCGTGGCGCCGCTGGGCCTCGGCCAGGTCCTCCAGGCGCGCGGGATCGACGGGGAACTCGATGAGCTCGGCGGCCCGCACCTCCAGCAGGTCGCGCAGGACGTAGAGGTCCCTGACCTCCTTCGCCGTGAACGACCGGACGAAGGCCCCGGCGTTGGGCCGGCGCTCGACCACGCCCCGGGACTCCAGGACCTGGAGGGCCTGGCGCACGGCGTGCCTCTTGGCGTCGAAGCGCGCCATCAGCTCGTCCTCGACGAGGCGCTCGCGGGGGAAGCGGACCCCGATGACGATCTCCTCCTCGAGGAGGTCCGCCAGCCTCGCCCCGGTCATCCGGGCGGCGGTGGTGGCCTCGGCCGTCTCGGGCATCTGCGTGCTCCCTTCCCGGCCCCGTAGGCCTTCGCGCTGGTCCGCGTCCAACGGTACTTGCGCCGGGCACGCCTCCTGTGGTTCGCTCTGCGGTGTTCATCACACATATTATCGATAATGAGGGCAATAATGCAGGACGGACCTCCCGGGCTCCGGGGCAACCTCACCGACTACGGGGACAGCGGGTTCGCGCTCTTCCTCCGGAAGGCGTTCATCAAGGGCAGCGGGTACACCGACGACGCCCTGGACCGCACCGTCGTGGGCATCGTGGACACGGGCAGCGGCTTCAACCCCTGCCACGGCAACATGCCCCAGCTCATCGAGGCAGTGAAGCGGGGCGTCATGCTCGCGGGCGGCCTGCCGGTGGAGTTCCCCACCATCTCCGTGCACGAGGCGTTCTCCCAGCCCACGAGCATGTTCCTGCGCAACCTGATGTCGATGGACACCGAGGAGATGATCCGCGCACTCCCCGTCGACGCGGTCGTCCTCATCGGCGGCTGCGACAAGACCGTGCCCGCCCAGCTCATGGGCGCGGCCTCGGCCGGGAAACCCGCCATCCAGCTCGTCACCGGGTCGATGCTGACCGGCTCGCACCGCGGCGTCCGGGTCGGCGCGTGCACCGACTGCCGCTCCTTCTGGGGCCGCTACCGGGCCGAGGAGATCGACGACGAGGAGATCGCCGAGGTCAACGGGCGGTTGGTGGGCAGCGTGGGCACGTGCTCGGTCGCGGGCACCGCCAGCACCATGGCGTGCGTGGCCGAGGCACTGGGCGTCTCCCTCCCGGGCAGCGCGACCCCGCCCGCCGTCACCGCGGACCGCACGCGCTACGCCGAGATGACCGGCACCCGCGCGGTGGAGATGGCCCGTGAGGGCCTGACCGTCGACAGGATCCTCACGCGGGGCGCGTTCGAGAACGCCCTCCGGGTGCTCCTCGCCCTGGGCGGCTCCACCAACGGACTGGTGCACCTGGCCGCTGTGGCGGGCCGGCTCGGCTACTCGCTGGACCTGGAGCGGTTCGACGCCATGAGCAGGGAGACCCCGGTCCTGGTCGACCTCAAACCCGCCGGCGACCACTACATGGAGGACCTCCACCGCGCCGGGGGCGTCCCCAGGCTCCTGCTGGAGCTGCGCGACCTGCTCAACACCGACGAGCTCACGGTCACCGGCCGCACCCTCGGAGAGGAGCTCGACCGGGCCCCGGCGCCCTTCCCCCAGGAGGTCGTCCGCACCCGCTCCGCCCCGGTCTACCCCGCAGGGGGCATCGCGGTGCTGCGCGGCAACCTCGCCCCCAACGGCGCGATCATCAAACAGGCCGCCGCCGACCCCGTCCTCATGGAGCACCGGGGGCGCGCGGTCGTCTTCGAGGACTCCGAGGACCTCGCGCGCCGCATCGACGACGAGGACCTGGACGTGACCCCCGACGACGTGTTGGTGCTGCGCGGCATCGGCCCGATCGGCGCCCCCGGCATGCCGGAGGCCGGATACATCCCCATCCCCCGCAAACTGGCCCGCCAGGGGGTGAAGGACATGGTCCGCGTCTCCGACGGCCGCATGTCCGGGACGGCGGCGGGCACGATCGTCCTCCACGTCTCGCCGGAGGCCGCCGCCGGAGGCCCCCTCGCCCTCGTCCGCGACGGCGACACGATCCGGCTCAGCGTCGAGGAGCGCCTCATCCACCTCGACGTCCCCGACGACGAACTCGCCGCACGCGCCCAGGAGGCTCCGCGCGCCGCGGCCGCCCCCCGGCCGGGACGCGGGTACCGCAAGCTGTACGTCGACCACGTCAACCAGGCCGAGCACGGGTGCGACTTCGACTTCCTGAGATCGGAGACAGACCGGGGCGCCGTCCCCGGCGCCCCCGCGGTCCCAGGGGCCGGCGGCGGAGGAGCGCATGTCTGAGACAGCCTGGATTCTGACCGCCTCGGTCCTGGCCGTGGTGCTCCTGCTCCTGCTCATCATCAGGTTCAGGTTCCAGCCCTTCGTCGCCCTGCTGGTCGCCGCGATCACCTTCGGCCTGGCGACCGGAACGGCCCCGCTCGATCTCGCCGAGCAGATCGTCGACCGCATGGGCGGCGCCCTGGGCCAGGTGGCCCTGATCATCGGGCTCGGCGCCATCTTCGGCGAGGTGCTGCAACGGGCGGGGGCGGCCGAGCGCCTGGCCACGACCCTGGTGGAGAGGGTCCCCGACCGCTACCTCTCCTGGGCCCTGGGCCTGGCCGGCTTCCTCGTCTCGATCGCCGTCTTCATCGACGTCGCGATCGTCATCCTCGTCCCCCTGCTCTACGCGATCGCGCGGCGTACGGGCCGCTCCCTGCTCTACTACGGCATCCCCCTGTGCGCCGGGCTGAGCGTCACCCACACCTTCATCCCGCCCACGCCGGGGCCGATCGCCACGGCGGGCATCCTGGGGGCGGACCTCGGCCTCGTGATCGTCTACGGCGTGGTCTGCGGCCTGCCCGCGATGGCGGTGGCGGGCCCGCTCTTCGGCCGGTTCGTCGCGAAGCGGATCTTCGTCCCGGTCCCCGCCGGGGCCGACGCCGTCAGTGTCACCGCCGGCAACGGGGCGGAGGGGGCGCGAAGCGGTTCCGGAGAGGGCCCGTCCGCCTCCGGCGGGGCCGAGGACGGCGCGGTCGACCCGCTGCCGAGCTTCGGTTCCGTCCTCGGAGCCCTCTTGCTCCCCCTGGCCCTGATCCTGGGCGGAACCACCAGCAGCCTCCTGCTGCCCGAGGGCGCCCCGGCCGCCACTGTCCTCGGGTTCGTCGGACACCCGGTGATCGCGCTCCTGCTCACCTGCCTGTACACCCTCTGGTTCTTCGGGGTGCGCAAGGGGCGCTCGGGCAAGGAGCTCCAGGACATGGCGACCAAGGCGCTGGCGCCCGCGGGCGTGATCATCCTGATCACCGGCGCCGGCGGGGTGTTCGGCGGACTGCTGGTCGACTCGGGCCTCGGCGAGGTGCTGGCCGCGGGGATGCAGCAGATCAACATGCCGATCGTGCTCTTCGGCTTCCTCGCGGCCGCGGTCATCCGCGTCTCGCAGGGGTCCGGGACCGTCGCCATGATCACCGGCGCGACGCTGACGGCGCCCCTGCTGGAGACGATCGGGGCGAGCCCGTCGCTCGCGGCGCTGACCTGTGTCGCCATCGCGTGCGGCGGAACGGCGTTCTCCCACGTGAACGACTCGGGCTTCTGGATGGCCAACCGCTATCTCGGGATGTCGGTCGGGGACACGCTCAGGTCGTGGACCGTGATGAAGACCCTGGTCGGACTGACGGGCCTCACCGTGGCGCTCGTCCTCACCCTGTTCGTCACCTGAGCCGCGGCCCCGGTGGAGGAGCACCCGGAGCGCCCCTCCACCGGGACACGGGCCGCGGGCACCGGGTCCTCCCCGCCCCCTCGTGCGCGCCGGGCCGCGGACCGCGGCCGAACGCGCGGGGGAGTGCCCGCGGCGTCCCGCCCGCACCCTCTTCCCCGCACCGGAGGCAAGAAGGCGCGGGCCTAGACTGAGCGGGTGTTCGGGAGAGTCCAGGGGTGGTTGCGGCGGCACGAAACGCTCGTCGACGCGCTGTGTGTGGCCCCGTTCCTGGCGTGGTGCCTGATGAGGACACTCTCCTACGCCGGCCCGGACGACCCCGGCCATCTCACCGCGGCCGTCCGGATCGCCTTCACGCTCGTGCTGCTGCTGCCCCTGGCGCTGCGGCGCAGGTATCCGGCGGGGGTCTTCGCGACCGTCGCCGCGGCGACCGTTCTGCAGCTGGCGTTCGGCGTCGACCTGTTCCTGGCCGAACTCGCCGTCGTCGCAGCCATGTACACGGTGGCCGCACACCGCCGCCTCGCGCCGGCGCTGGCCGCTCTGGCCGTGGTCGAGCTCTGCCTGCTGCTGATGATCGTGGGCTCTCCCTATGCGGACCGGGGCTCCTGGACCGTGTTCGTGTTCTACACGTTCTTCATCATGCTCTGCTGGGTCACCGGCCTCTACACGAACGTGCGCCGCAGCCACCTCATCGGCCTGGAGGAGCGCGCGCAGTGGCTCGAGCGCGAGCGCGACGCCCGTGCCCGGGCGGCCATCGCCGAGGAGCGCGCGCGTATCGCCCGGGAGCTGCACGACGTGGTGGCCCACAACGTGAGTGTGATGGTGGTGCAGGCCGACGGCGCCGCATACGCGATCGATGACGATCCCGCGCGGGCCAGGACCGCGATGGAGACCGTTTCCGAGGTGGGTCGGACGGCCCTGTCCGAGATGCGCGGCATCCTCGGGGTGCTCCGCGAGGGGGAACACGAGGAAGGGTTCACACCCCGGCCCGGTGTGGAGCAGTTGGACCAGTTGTTCGCCCAGGTCCGCCGTGCCGGGCTCCAGGTGGAGTACACCGTGGACGGCCCCGTCCGGCAGCTGTCGGCAGGGGCGGGGCTCGTCGTCCACCGGGTGGTGCAGGAGGCGCTGACCAACACCCTCAAGCACGCCGGACCCGGGACGGTCCGCGCCAGGGTACGCCTGCGCTTCGGGGACGACGCCCTGGAGGTCCGGATCCTCGACGACGGGCGCGGCGCGGCCGTGCCGGCGGGGGCGGGCCCCGGGGAGGGGCGCGGTCTGACCGGCATGCGGGAGCGGGTGTCCGTGTACGGGGGCTCCCTGCGAGCCGGGCCGTGCCCGGACGGGGGATACGAGGTCGTGGCGTCGCTGCCGATGCGGGCGATCACCACGTGAGGGAACCAGAAGGGAACGCACCTGTGGGCACACCGCCCCGAGACCGGCGCCCGGAGGTGATCCGCGTCGTCCTCGTGGACGACCAGGAACTGGTCAGAACGGGTTTCGGCATGGTCCTGGACACCCAACCCGACATCCGGGTCGTCGGTGAGGCCGGCGACGGGCACACCGCGCTCGAACTCCTGCGCACCCTCACCGCCGACGTCGCACTCGTCGACGTCCGCATGCCCGGCATGGACGGCATCAAGGCCACACGCCGCATCTGCGCCGACGGCGGAGGGCCGCGGGTGCTGATCCTGACCACCTTCGACATGGACGAGTACGCCTACGCGGCCCTGAGGGCCGGGGCGAGCGGTTTCCTGCTCAAGGACGCCCGGACGCAGGACCTGCTGTCGGCGATCCGCTCCGTCCACTCCGGCGACGCGGTGGTCGCCCCCAGCACGACGCGGCGCCTCCTCGACCGTTTCGCGGGCCACCTGCCCACCGGTGACGGGAGGCCGCCCACCCCCGAGTCCCTCGGCGTGCTGACCCCGCGCGAGAGGGAGGTGCTCGCCCTGGTGGCCCGAGCGCTGTCGAACACCGAGATAGCCGACCGGCTGCACGTGTCCGAGGCCACGGTCAAGACGCACGTGGGGCGGATCCTGACCAAGCTCGACCTGCGCGACCGCCTCCAGGCGGTGGTCCTCGCCTACGAGACCGGCCTGGTCGGCGTGCCCCGGTCCTGACACGCCCGCGCCTCCCCGGGGCCCGTGGGAGCGCCACCGGCACACCGCCCGCCCCGGGTGTCGGCCCCGACCTTCGACACGGGTGCGCCTGCCACCTGGGGACCAGGGCGGCGCCCCGGTCCTCCTGGAGGATGACGGAAAAGGTCATCCCCCGGCGAGATGTCCGGAGACCGCCCCGCGGACATGCTGGACCTGTGTCTCACATGATCACGACCCATGACCTGGGCAAGACGTACGGCGACCGAACGGTGGTCGCGAACCTGGACCTGCGCGTGCCCGAGGGGTGCGTGTACGGATTCCTCGGCCCCAACGGGTCGGGGAAGACCACCACGATGAAGATGCTCCTGTCCCTGGTGCGCCCCACCACGGGCGAGATCCGCATCATGGGCCGCCCCATGGAGCGTTCCACCCGCCGCGAACTGCTGGGCCGCATCGGTGCGCTCATCGAGACCCCGCCCTCGTACGAGCACCTCACGGGCCGGGAGAACATGCGCCTGGTGAAGCGGCTCCTGGACCTCGACGACGGCCGGACCACCCGGGCGGTGCGGACCGTGCGCCTGCAGGACCACCTCGACAAGCCGGTCCGCGACTACTCGCTCGGCATGAGGCAACGGCTGGGCATCGCGATGGCCCTGGCCCGCGAACCCCGGCTGCTGATCCTCGACGAACCCACCAACGGCCTCGACCCCGCCGGCATCGAGGAGATCCGCCGCCTCCTCGCGCAGCTGGCCGGGGACGGGACCACCGTGATGGTCTCCAGCCACCTGCTGGGCGAGATCGACCGGACGGCCACCGTGCTCGGCATCCTCGGCGAGGGCCGCATGCTCTTCCAGGGCACACGCGACCAGCTCCTCGCGAGGTCCACCCCCGACGTGCTGATCGACACCCCCGAACCCGAGCGGGCGACCGCGCTCGCCGCCCGGTGGAGCGCGTACCGGGACGGCCCCGCCGTGCGCCTGCCCGGACTCGACCGGACGGACACGGCCCGCGTGGTGGCCCATCTCGTGCACGAGCGCGTCGACGTCCACGGAGTGCGCCGCGATGCCCAGTCCCTCGAGGACGTCTTCATGGACCTCACCGGAGGGCGGGGCCTGTGATCGGCCGTGCCGTGGCGAACGAGTTCGCCAAGATGCGCCGCCTGCGCGTCGTGCCCGTGGCGGCCGCGATGACGGTCGGTGTCGTCGCACTGTCCTGCTACGCACTCGCGGCGCCGGGTTTCCCGGAGTCGGTGGACGACCCCGCCGCGCGGCCCTGGCAGTGGCTGCTCGGAAACATGGCGATGGCGGTGCTGCTGGTCTCGCCCGTCCTGTTGGCGGTGCTGGCCAGTCGACAGGTCGACATCGAGCACCGGGGAGGCGGCTGGCTGCTCTCCCAGACCTCGGGGCTGCCCCCCGGGGCCCTGTGCCGGGCCAAGTTCGCGGCCTCCGGCGCGGTCGTGGTGGCGGCCACCCTGGCCCAGAGCGGCCTGGTGGCCGCCATCGGCGGGCTGGTGGGCATCACGGTGCCCTTTCCGGCCGGGCAGTGGCTCGGGTACACCGCCTCGGCCGTCGTCGTGAACCTGGTGCTCTTCGCACTCCACCTCTGGCTGGCGGCACGGACCGGCAACCAGCTCGTGGGGCTCGGGGTCGGGGTGCTGGGCGTGTTCGTGGCCGTCTCCGGCACGGGGATGTCCACGGGGGTCGCCCACCTCCTTCCCCCGTGGGGGTACTACGCGCTGGTCATGCCGGTCGACGTCCGCGAGGCCGGCGTGGTCTCCCTGGACCCGCCGCACCTGAGCGTGGCCGCACTCGGGGTCGCGGGCGGGGCCCTGTTCCTGTTCGCCACCCGCCTGTTCGACCGTCAGGAGGTCTGAGCCATGGGTTCGGTCCGAGCCGAGTTCCTCAAGTTGAGGCGTTCCCGGAGCTGGGTCGTGGTGGTGCTCCTGCCGCTGACGGCCGTCGTCGCGGGAGCGGTCAACACGGTCGTCGCCGGTGAGCCGCTCGAAGACCACTGGCACACCCTGTGGTTGCGGGTGGCGGTCTTCTACGGCTTGTTCCCCCTGGCCCTCGGCGTGGCCGTCCTGGCCTCGCTGGTCTGGCGCGTCGAGCACCGCGGCGGCAACTGGAACGCGCTGATGGGCCGCCAGGTGTCGAGCCTCCACGTGGTGGTCGGCAAGACGGCGGTGCTGGCGGCGCTCGCCGCGGCCATGCAGGCGGTGCTGGTGGCGGGCGTCGTCGTGGTCGGCAAGCTGGTGTTCGCGCTCCCCGGCACCCTGCCGCCCGAGTACTTCCTGGTCAGCGCCGCCGTCGTGCTGGCGTGCCTGCCGGTGGCGGCGTTCCAGTCCGGTCTGTCGATGCTCATGAGGTCCTTCGCCGCTCCCATCGCCGTGGCACTCCTGGCGTCGGCCGCGGGGATGCTGCTGTGGGCGACCCGTATCGAGGCCCTGGCGCTGCTCCTGCCCCACGGCCTGGTCGGCCGGGTCACGCAGATGGGGACGGGGATGCTCGCGGACAGCGGGACCGTCACGGCCGGTGCGGTGACCTCCGTCGCCCTGGTCGCCCTCGGTCTCACCGCGGTGGCGACCCTGGGTACCGCGGCCGTTCTGGACCGGCGCGACATCCGCTGACCGGGAGCCGCCCGGCGGGGGCGGTCCCGCCGGGCGTCCCGGGGGAGGGGAGGGCACTGCGACGATTCCGCCGGTCCTGGCTCCCGTATCCGCACCCGACCCCGTACGGTCGTCCCACGGACGCGTAGATCACCAACCAGTGGTCCCGTTCGGCGTCGTGCAGCATCTCGCTCTGGAAGGTCTGCCACCCCCGGGTCGGGTGGAACAGGTGCTTGACGGCGGAGTGTCCCACCCCGACCTCCCCCTGGGCCCACAGGGACCGGAAATCGGCACTGGTCGCCGAGAGTTCCGCGTGCAGGGACCTCAGGTACCCGTCGTCGGGGTAGCGGCCCATCGCCGAGCGCAGCTCCGCCGTGGCCCATCGGGCGTACCGGTGCGCCCCCTCCTCGCCGAGGACATGGCGGGCGTGGGAGGTGAACGTCTTCGGCCCGCCCGCGGTGTTCCAGGCCGTGCTGCCGCTGCTTCGCGCCTCCTCCGACGCACGCGTCGTGAACGTCACGAGCGCGATGGGCTCGCTGACCACCATGGGGGATCCGGCCTTCGCGTTCCACCGTGCCTTCGAACCGGTCTACTCCGCGTCCAAGACAGCGCTCAACGCCGTGACGCTGGCCATGATGGTCGAGCTCGAAGAGACCGACATCAAGGTCAACCTCGTCTCGCCGGGGTTCGCGAACACCGCGCTGGTCGAGTTCGAGGGGACGGAGACGGTCGGGGACGCTTCCCGGGAGGTGGTGCGGGTGGCCCGCCTCGGCCCCGACGGGCCGAGCGGCACCTTCACCTCCTGGGAGGGTGCGGACATCCCCTGGTGACCACCACCGACAGCCGCCGCTCAGCCGTGCCGGGGAGCCGGACAGGCACAGAACCCCAGAGATGGGCGTGCTCGGGGGCTGTCGTGGTGTCACCGTGGCCTCCGGCGGGGTCTGCCGCCGCAACCTGTGGCGGCCCTCCTCCGCCCGGCTGCCCGCGGTTGTCCGTGGCTCCGGGGGAACCGGGCCCACGGGGTCGGGCTAGGACCCTGAGGACGGCGGTTCCTCCCGTGCCCCGGTGGTGCGGACAGGGCGGTTCGCCCTGCGGTAGGTCAGTTTGCGCAGCAGGACCTCGGCGGGTCCGCGCCTGCCCGCCCGGTCGAGCAGATACGCCGCGAGGACGGTCAGCAGCCAGGTGCCCAAGGCCACCAGGACCGCCGACCAGCTGGACAGGTGCACCCCCAGGCCCAGCCCCCACGCCGCCAGCAGGGGCGCGAAGACCGCCGACTGGGCGAGGTAGCCGCTCAGGGAGCGCCGGCCCAGGGCCACCAGGGCCCGGACCGGCAGGGACGGCCCGCCCCTTCGACCGGCGAGCCGGTGCGCCAGGAGACCGAAGAGCGCGGCGTAGCCCACCCCGGTGAAGATCCCGGTGTAGAAGTGCACCGCGGCCACCGCCGGGCCGTACACCGGGTCCAGCACCCCCACGTGCTGCAGGCCCAGCACCAGCCCGGGGACCCACCCGGCGGCGATGCCCCACACGGCCACCCGGCGCAGCAGGGGCAGGTGCCGTTCCGGGTCCTCCAGGAACCGGTGCCGTGCCGCGAGCAGACCGATCAGGAACACGGTGGGCAGGGCCAGGGAGGCCAGCCCCGAGCCCAGCCCGAAGACCCAGGTGGGCAGGCGCACCGCGGCGGAGAGCAGGTAGCCGGTCTCGGCGATGCTGGCCCGTTGCAGGCCGGCCGCGTCCACCCCGGGCGCGCCCGCCGGCGCGGCCAGCGTGGCGAGCACCGACAGGGCGGTGAACAGGGCCCCCGCTGTGAGCAGGACGGCGGTCCAGGCCTTGAGGGTGCGGTCGGTGCGGTGCAGGAACAGCGGCACCATGAGCAGGCCGATGAGGCCGTAGGTGCCGATGATGTCGCCCTGCCACAGCAGCAGGGCGTGCACGGCGCCCAGGGCGAGCATCCACAGGTGGCGTGTGCGCAGGATCCTGCGGGCGGCCTCGTCCCGGGTTCCGTGGGCTTTCTGGCGGGCGTACATCTGCCCGATGCCGTAGGCGAACAGGAACCCGAACATGGTGTGGGTGCGGGCGTCC
>NZ_JBEXSY010000100.1:0-16064 GCF_040613895.1 Nocardiopsis sp. NPDC006198
GGCCCCGGGGCCCGCCCCCGCCGGGGGGGGGGGGGGGGGGCCCCCCCCCCCCCGGGGGGGGGGGGGGCCCCCGCGACCAGCTGCGGAAGGGGGCGCGGACCGTGCAGATCAGGCGGTCGGGCCGACCAGCTCCAGGAGCTGCTCCGTGCCGTGGTCGTGGCCGTGCTCGACCGCGGCGACCAGCAGGGCCTCGATCCGCATGAGGAACTCCTTCATCCCGTCGGAGCGCAGCCTCAGGGAGTCGGCCTTCAGGGTCAGTTCGACCTCGTCCGTCCCGGACGCCGAGACGTCGAGGAAGAACAGCAGGTTGTCCCGCTCGACCCCGGCGCCGGTCCCGGTCCGGGTGTGGGCCAGGGCGGTCCTCACATCGTCGGCCGAGGGGGCGACCGGTGCGGTGCCGTCCCCTCCGGCGGGGCGCAGGTCGTTGAAGAAGTAGGCGAGTTCCAGGTCAGTTCCGCGCTCCTCCTCCGCCTCCTCACGGAGACGGGCGGTGGCGGCGCGCTCGCAGTAGGCGTTGCGGTAAGCGTTCACCGAGGCGGACCACGCGCGCCGCGCGACCGTGGCGAAGTCGTCCCCGGAGAGGTCGATCCCGGTCGGGACGTCCTGGGCGAGATTGCCCACGTAGTCACGCAGCATCGTGCGCGTCCGGTTGCCCGCGATGAGCACCATCGTCGCGTGGGGGGTTCCGGTGGCCCGTCCCAGCAGGAGCGCGGTCGCCGCCAGCAGCACCGCCGAGCTGCCGACCCTGTAGCGGGCGCCGAGCGTCCCGGCCGCCAGCGCCACCGCCCTGGAACGCATCCAGACCGTCGGATAGCGCGGCTCGTCGGGTCCGTCCCCTGTCTCGGGGAGAAGGCTCGGCGTCATGGTCCGGAGGTGCTTGCGCCAGTACCGCAGGGAGCGCTCCTGGACACGCAGCCCCTCCTCCGAGCGCTCCCACTCCGCGAGTTCCACGGGTTGGACGGGGGGCGGGTCCAGGGTTCTCCCCTGCACGAGCGCTGCGAGTTCGCCGGCGAGGATCCTGAGGCTGGGGAAGTCCGCGGCGATGTGCGAGACGGTCAACAGCACCACGAGGGGCGCACCGTCGAGCACTCCGACGCCGACTCTGATCGGCCACTCCGTACCGTGGTCGAAGCGGTGGCCCCTGACCGAGGCCTCCAGGTCGCTCACCAGGCCGTACAGGTCGGAGTCCCGGTCGCTCCGTGCCTCACAGACCTCGACGGTGACCTCGCCCCCGGCCGTGACCCGCTGGACCAGGTCCCCGCCCGGATCCCTGAAGAAGTGGCTGCGCAGGGCGCCGTGGCGTTCGCACAGCTCGCGCAATGCCGAGAACACCCGGTCCAGGGAGACGCCGTGGGCGAGTTCCACGGGGACGACCGAGTTGTAGAAGGAGGTGTCCGGCATCATGTACTCGATATCGGTCCAAATGCTGCGCTGCCCCACCGTGGTGGGGGCGAGGGCCGGTCGACAGCCGTGGAC
This sequence comes from Nocardiopsis sp. NPDC006198, assembly GCF_040613895.1. Taxonomy (NCBI): domain Bacteria; kingdom Bacillati; phylum Actinomycetota; class Actinomycetes; order Streptosporangiales; family Nocardiopsidaceae; genus Nocardiopsis; species Nocardiopsis sp. NPDC006198. The sequence continues at coordinate 1,477 of NZ_JBEXSY010000100.1, forward strand.
CGCGACCCTCTCCGTGCGGAGGTCCGCCATGGTTTGTCCTCGTTCCGTTCCGCTGTGTGCAGGGGGGCGGACCGGCTAGGCAAGGGCCTTGGTGCCCGGATGGGCCAGCCGGCGGGTGTGGCGCAGGACGGCGGCGACCACGACCGCCCCGAGAAGGTTGACGGCCGCGATGGCCTGGTACAGGGGCGCCGCTTCCCCGGCGTCGCGCGCCAGGTAGCCGCCGACCGCGCAGATGGCCACGAAGTAGGTGGTGTTCAGGGTGACGGCGAGGGTGCCCGCCCCGGTCTGCTCCAGCACCGACATCCCGGCCAGCACCACTCCGAGGATCAGGTAGGTGGGAGCCACCAGCTCCAGGTACCGGGCCGCCTCCGCGGCTGCAGCCGGTTCCTGTGCGAGCACCCCCGCGATCCGGTCGCGCCCGAGCCAGCACGCTGCGGCGACCAGGGCGTACAGCGTCCCGGTGATGACGAGCCCGGCCCGCACCACATGTCCGAGCCGGTCGAACTCCCCCCGGCCGCGGAACTGGTTCACGACGATCGCCGTCGCGGACCCGATCGCCATGCCCGGCACGATGATCATGGTCTGGAGGGTGTAGGCCACCGCGAAGCCCGCGACGGTCGCCACTCCGAACACACTGACCACCCAGGTCAGTACGAAATTGCTGGCGAAGATGACCGCGTGGGCGCTGCCCACCGGGAGCCCGACCTGCCGGAGCAGGGCGGTTTCCCGGCGCAGGCCGACCGGTCGGCCCCGGTTCCACAGGTCGCTGCGGAAAAGGAGCCAGAACCCGACCGCGGTGCCGAGCGCCCCGGCTCCGGCGATCGCCACCGGCACCGACCACAACCCCCAGCCGGCGCCTCCCGGCAGTCCCAAAGCCGCGACCCCGGCCACCTCCGCGCCGCCGGCCAGCAGGAGCAGGGCGGCGGCCGGACGGGGGCGCTCCGCCCCCCGGAGCGTCGCCGCGAACACGACCGGGCCGACCCCTGTGAGCTGTGCGAGCGCCACCCACCGTACGAACCGCACGAACTGGTCGCGGACCTCGGGCTGCACGGACAGCAGATCCGCCAGGAGCGGAGCCGTCAGCAGGAAGGCCCCGCTGACCACGGCCGTCGCGCCGAGACCGAAGCGGGCCAGCCACAGTGTCGAGGCCACCGCCGAGTCGAACCGGCGCCCCGCGCCGAGGGCCACGGCGACCTGTGTCGTCACCGCTACGCTGATCTGGACGGCGATGAAGGCGAAGACCACCGGCATGAAGAGGGAACGGACGTAGAGCGCCTCGTCGCCCATGGTCCCGATGAGTGCGATCAGCACGACGGGGACCGCGGTGCCGATGCCGTCCGCCAGCACCATCGGCCCCGCGTAGCGGAGGACCTCCCGCCACTCCCGCGTCATCCGATCCTCCCGGTCACCACGCCCTGCGCGACGTTGAGCTGCTGGACGTGAGTCGTTCCCTCCATGAACTCCACTCCTCGGGCGTCCCGGGCCAGTTTCTCCGGTCGCGGATGGGAGAACCTCGCCCCCGGACCGAGGAGTTCCAGGGCACGGAGCGTGGTCTCCTCCGCGAGGCGGGCCGCGCTCGCCTTGGCGGCGGACGCCAGGTGCCCCCGGGCGGGGTCGTGGTCGACATCGGCCGCGGCCCTCCACACGAGCTGGCGAGTGTCCACCAGACGGTCCTCCATGTCCGCCAGCGCGTGCCCTCCTCCCGGTCCCAGGTCGGACCGGTGCTGTGAGAGGTAGTCGTGCGCGGCTTGGGCGATACCGAGCGCGAGTGCGGCCACACCCGGGCGGAACTGGTTGAACATCCGGACGGCCGCGTGCATGCCGCGGGAGGAGGCGCGCAGGTGGCGCCCCAGGACCTGGTCTCCGGGCACCGCTACCCCGTCGAAACGCACCGCGCAGATACGGGCGCCGCGCAGGCCGATGGTGGGCAGCGGTGAGGCGTGGAATCCGGGGATCCCGGTCCGCACCATCACCGCCGAGACGCCCAGGGGGCCGGGACCGGTACGGGCGAACACCGTGCCCAGCCGTGCGCGTGAGGCGTTGCCGACGTAGCGTTTCTCCCCGGTGAGCGTCGCACGGTCGCCGCCGGGATCCGGCGTCAGCGTCGTGGCCATGGCCGACGCGTCCGAACCGTGGTCCGGTTCGGTGAGCCCGAGAAACGTCCACACCGGCTCGTCGGAGAAGTGCTCGAAGAACCACTTCTGTTGTGCGGTGTCCCCCAGTAGGGCGACCAGGCCGCCCGAGAGCGAGGGGCCTGGTGCGGCGAGGAACGCCCCCGCGTCCCCGCGGCCCAGGGCCTCGACCGCGACGACCCTCTCCAGCGCCCGGTCCCCGTGGAAGGAGTGTCCGGACAGGCGCAGGGCCGAGTCCTGGTACTCCGGGGGGATCATCATGCGGGAGACGTACCGGAAGGCCGACACGTCTGTGAACCGGTCGACTCCGTCGGGGTCGTGGTCCAGTTCCGCCCCGAGTTCCTCCAACTCGTCGCCCCACTCGCGTGCGGCTCGCTGGAGCACGCGCAGCCGGTCATCCAACTCGATCATCGGGCTCTCCTCTCCGGTCGTCGGTCGCGGACTCGAGGTAGGCGTCCGCCATCAGCTCCGACAGGTACGCCACCTGGCCGGGGCCGTCGGACAGGAACCCGGAGGCGCCGTACAGGCGCAGGACCGTTCTGTCGGCTGTGGTGAGGCGGCGACTGGCTCGGCTCAGCGCAGCGGCGGCGCCCGGTTGTGACGCGACGCTGTCCAGCAGGCTCTCGGCCATGGCCTGCTCGGTGGCGGCGTGGGCCAGATCGGCGCGGACGAGTTGTCGGTGGATGAGGGCCGTCCCCTCGACGGTCCGCTTGCGTAGCCGGCCCACGACCTGCCGGCGCAACCACAGCGACAGGCCCAGGCGAATCGAGGCGACGGCGGCCCGCCATTCCGGCGTGGCCGGATTCTCCGGTGTTCCGGTCGACGCCAGCAGGGACCACCGGTGGCCTGCCACTGTGATCTCCCCGACCACGGCGGTGGACGCCGACAGGGTCGGGCCCGCGGCTGCGCGGGCCAGGGCGAACCCGGAGGCGCCGAAGACCGGAGGGGCGGGCTCCGCGCCGGTCAGCGCAGCCCAGGCCTCGGCCGGTTCGCCGAGGCGTGCGGGTTCCCACCACGCCCCGTGCCCCTGGGGCCCTGCACGGTGTGCGGCACTCGTGGCCGTCATCGGTCCTCCAGGTTCGTGGCCGCCGCACAGAAGTAGCCGAGGGGCGGGTCGTACTCCACGACGACCACGGCCCGCCCCGGCGAGGTGAGACGCAGGTCGTGCAGTCCGGTCCACACCGACGTGCAGACGAGGCCGACGGGACCGCGCCGGATCTCGGTGTCCGGATCGTGCACGTGGACCGGGGGAACGCCTCCGCCGAGGACGAAGGTGACCGGCCCGGAGAACGCGCGCCGCACATCGGTGTGGACGTCCGCGACCGCCCGGGCCGCGTCGGCGGCGTCGAGCCCGGTGGCACGCCAGTGCAGCATGTCCCCGGACGGGGCGCCTTCACCGAGGAGCAGGCCGATCCCGACCTCGTGGTCGGGCACCGGCGTCCCCCCGGGGACCTCCCATGGCAGCTCGCCCTGGTCCAGCGCGAGCACCAGGGCCCGACCGTCGGGATCGCCGTGCAGGTATTCGGCGGCGATGCGCAGAGCGGTGAAGGGTGTCGCCGCCCGCTGGTCGGACACGGAGAAGGCCGTGGTGGGGCCGTCGGAGGCGTGCACCAGCGAGGCGCACACCGAGTAGCCGGGCTGACTGTCCGGCAGGGAGTGGGCGAGGACGATCCGGTCGATGCGCTCCCCCTGTGCCCGGGCCTCCGCGAGGAGGCCGTGAGCGAGTCGGTTGTACACGGTTCGGGAGGGGGCCGTGGCCGGTGTGCTCCGGTAGGCGCTCCCGTAGGAGGAGGCCATGTCCCCCAGGTACTCGTCGATCGCGGCCTGGTGCTGCGCGGCCGCGACCGCCGGGACCGAGGCCGTAGACGTCGACCGGCGGAAGCTCCCGAGCAGGCGCACGGGTAGACGACGTGCCCTCACGAGGGTTCCGTGCTCCCCGGTGGACTTCTGTGCGGTGACCATGTCCCGGCTATTCCGCCTGCAGCGCGGAGATGAACCCCGCCAGGCTCGCCACCGTCTCGAAGTGCCCGTGTTCGAGCTCTTCCGTGTCGAATTCGAGCCCCATCTCGGCCTCGATCTCGACCAGCATCTCCAGGATGTTCGTCGAGTCGAGCCCGAGGTCGTCGAACAGCCCCGTCGAGGCGGTGATCTCCACGTCGGACTCCGTGGTGAACCCCGCCAGGATCCCGGCGATGCGCTTGATGAGTTCCTCGTCGTGCGTCGCCTGTGCGATCTCGGCGCCGGATGATTCCATGTCCTCAACCTCCGTTTGTTCTCGTGGTGGCCAACTCGTGGTGCACGGGCTGGCGGCTCAGGATGTCGGAGACGCTCTCCCGCTCGTGAACGAGGAGGGGCGTGCCCCTGTGGACCAGGACCTCGGCCGGGTATCCGTGGCTGAGGAACCGCGTGGGGGATGCGGTGGGCCCGTACGCGCCGGAGCGGTGCACTCCGATCAGGTCCCCCACACGGACCTCGGACAGCGCGACGTTCTTCCCGAGGGTGTCGTTGGGTGTGCACAGCGGGCCGGTCACCTGCCACAGCTGCTCGGTGGGCTCCTGCGCACGGTTGAGGATGCTCATGGGGAAGTTCCTCTTGGCGAAGGAGCCGATGCCGACGGCGGCCATGTGGTGGTTGGTCCCGCCGTCGGTGACCGCGAAGTGCTGTCCCATGGACTCCTTGACGTAGCGCACGCGCGTCACGTAGAGCCCCGCGGTGGCGGTGAGGAACCGACCCAGCTCCATGAGGACGCGGGTCCGCGGGTGCCGGGCGCGGAATGCCTCGACGATCGGGTTGAGCTGCCCGGTCAGGGCGTCGACGACCAGGTCCTCCTCACCCTGGAAGTAGGCCACGCCCAGGCCGCCGCCGAAGTCCACCGTCTCCAGTGGAAACTGCAGCCTGTCGGCCAGACGCTGTGCCATGTCCAGGATCTGCGCGGTGTTCTCGACGACCACGTCCGACGACAGGATCCTCGTACCGAGGTAGGCGTGCACCCCCATCAGCCGTACGGACGGGAAACGCGCGGCGAGGCCGGGATCGGCCATGAGGATGCCCTCGTCGATGCCGAACTGGCGCGGCTTCCCGCCCATCCTGAGCCCGGCCCCCTTGGCGGCCGACTGCGGGTTGACCCGCAGTGCCACCGGCGCGGTGATCCCCATCTCTCCGGCGATCTTGTTGATCAGGTCGAGTTCGCCGTAGGACTCGCAGATAAGCGAGTGGATCCCGGCGGTCAGCGCCGCCGCCACCTCCTCCTCGCTCTTTCCCGGGCCGAGGAAGATCGTGTCGGCGGGGGACACCCCGGCGGCCCGTGCCACCGCGAGCTCGGCGGCAGAGGACACCTCGGCCCCGGCGCCCAGGCCTCCGAGCAGCGAGCAGACCGACAGGTTGGGGTTGGCCTTGAGGGAGTAGAGGATGTCGACGGACGGGTGCAGCCGACTGCGTATCCGCTCGTAGCCGTGTTCGAGCTCCTCGCCGTCGTAGACGTAGAGGGGGGTTCCGAACTGTTCGGCGATATCGGTGACGGGGATCCCCTGGATCCGGTGCCGTCCGGTCATGCGCGACTCACCTCTCCTTCCTCCAGCACCGACAGGACGCTGCCCAGTCGACCGTCGAGGGAGGCGATGCTCTCCTCGTCCGGCCCGACCAGGAAGGCGTACAGCCGACCGTCGAAATACCGTTTGCCCTGCGTCGGCCCGCCGACGGCGTTGACCGTGGCGAAGTTGTTGATGACGACCCCGGTGTCCCCCGGGCCCTTGACCAGAAGGTGTTCGATCTCCTTGCGCAGCAGGGCGAACGGCAGCCGGGCGTGCAGGCGCAGCGGATACTGCCGGGCTTCGGCGCTCGAGCCCTCCCACATGAACGTCTCCTGCAGTACGGCCTGGTAGGTCGACATGTTGTAGCGCGCGTTGATCTCGATGACCGGGTATACGTGTCCGTCGGCTCCGACGAGCGCGTCGATCCCGGCCACGCCCTTGTAACCCTCCGCGGCGAGTGCCCTGCCGATGGCCAGGCCGGCCCGGTGGATCGCGTCCTCGTGCTCGGCGGAGAGCCCGGCCGGTATCCGGTGCCCCTTGTGGACGCCGTCCGCGGTGAGCGCCTCCTTGACGAAGTCGAACTCCACGGTCCCGTCCTTGGCGATGAGCACCTGGTAGTTCAGGTCCTTGGCCTTGGGGATCCACTCCTCCACAACCAGCCCCAACCTGCCGCCGCGGCGGTCGGCGCGCTCCGCCGTACGCTTGAGCCAGGCGAGGCGGCGCTCGTCGCCCACGACCATCACGCCCTTGCCGGACACCCCGTAGGCGTCCTTCACGACCACCTTCCGTCCCTGTGACAAGTGGTCTTCCGCGAACTGCACGGCGTCGGCGAGGTCCTCGGGCGTCTCGCAGCACATGCCCGCGGGTTGGCGCAGGCCCAGGCGGTCGGCCAGCCTGCGACTGAAGATCTTGCTGTTGACCCTCTTGCAGAGTTCGGCGGGGCTCGTGGCCAGACCGAGTCCGCACTGCTCCGCGAGCCGCTGCTCCAGCTCGGACATGCCGTGGGGGGCCAGGTAGGCTCCCGCGCGGCCGAGTTCGGTCAACATCCCCAGGGTCGCCGGGTCTTCCAGGACGTCCTCGGTCACGGTGCGTCCGGCCTGCTGGACGCTCACGGCGTGCGCCTGGGGCAGGGACAGCCCGTAGTCCTGGAGGTAGGCGTGGAAGTCGGGGTCGGGCGCGGTCTTCAGCAGTACGTGGTCGGACGGTCCGCCGAGCAGCAGCGCGAACTCGTCCATGCGGTGGGTCACGGCCCTGGCGGTGTCAGAGGAGATGGTGGGAAGGCCGACCACCCCCTTCGCCCACTGCTCCTCCACCTCGATATTGCCGAGGAGGACGAGGACGGGGTCGGGTTCGTCGGTGAGCGCCCGCTTCAACCGCTTCGTGAACTCGGTCATGGTTGGCGATCGTGTCCTTTCAGTGCTGGAAGACCATGGCGGAGAACGTGGCGCCCAGACCCACCGCGGCCATCAGGTAGTGGTCGCCGGGATGGAGCAGTCCGCGGTCGACGGCCGACCGGTAGTTGATGAAGGAATCCGCGCAGAAGCAGTGCCCCGTCACGGGAACGTTCTCCAGGAACATGCGCTCGGCCGGATAGCCGATGCGCTTCCCCAGCCGCCGCCACGAATGGCGGTTGACGTTGTGCGGGAGGATGAGCCGCAGCTCCGCCTGCGTGATGCCGGCCTCGGTCAGCGCACGCGCGATCACCTCGGCCAGCGTCTCCTCGTAGACCTCCTGGAAACGGCTCGCGAACTCCGGTTCCATCCACAGGCCGGCGGAGAACTCGCCACGGGTACGGGAGACGTAGCTGCGGAGCGTATCGCTGCCTGTGTCGCCGGTCCGGAGGAGGACGGCGGCCGTGCCCTCGCCCATGTAGGTCGTGTCTGGGATGAACTGCGCGAGCCGGGTGAAGGTCTTCTCCCCCGTGAACACCAGCCCGAGGGCCTCGGGGTTCTCCTCCGCCCGGAGCAGTCGGCCGACCAGGTCTACCGCGAGCAGCCCGCTCGCACAAGCGTGCTCGGTGACGGTGAACGCCTCGGCGTGCTCCAGTTTGAGCAGGCGGCGTGCCTCGTGCAGGGGGTTGGCCGGATAGGGGGCGACCGTCTGCAGGGTTCGGGCGTGCACGAGGTAACGCACCTGGTGCTCCCGGCCCCTCAGGGCGGTCATCTTGCCCGCTGCCGCGGACAGGAGTTCGGCGAGCGTCCGGTCCGGGGCGCGGCGCACCTCGGACAGGCCGTGGAACCGCTTGTACAGGCGCAGTTGGCGGGGGGTCTGGCCGATCCTCTCCCCGATGTCGTCGATCGCCACGACCCCGGGGGGCAGATACGTGGACACTGCTTCGATCGCGGTCATCGCGCTGCCGGCCCCTGGGTGCCGACGGTGGTCGCCATGAGGTGTTCGACCAGCTCGCGGATGGTTGGGTGGTCCCACAGGACGGTGTCGGAGACGGTGACCCCCAGGTGGTCCTCGATGTCGGCGCAGAAGGTCAGGGCGTAGACGGAATCCAGTCCGTAGTCGGCGAACAGGGTGTCGATGTCGATCTCTCCGGGATCGCGCTGCAAGTGGGTGGCCATCTGCTGGGTCAGCCACCGGGTCAGATCTTCGGCGGTGGTCTCGACTCGGCTCTCGGACATCGGATCACTCCTTGGGGCGGGCAGGCGTCAGCCGGGCAGCCTGCGCCGGTACAGGTCGAAGGACTCGGCGGCCGCGTGCCGCTCGGCGAGTTGGGAGTACAGGTGCTCGCGCAGCGGGCCGAGGCCCTGGACTCCGGGTCGTCCCATGCGCGTGACCAGGCGGTTCAGTGCGGCAACCAGCCAGGCGGGATCCTGGAGGGAGGGGTCCTGCCGTACACCGGCCTCCCGCCAGACGTTGAGGCAGGCCGATGCGGCCAGCAGCGCCGCGTAGCGGGCGGGAAGGCGTAGTACCGCCGGCGGGGCGTCCACCCCGATGTCCGCCGCGCGCAGCTCGGCACAGGCTTTGCGCAGGTCCTCGGTCTCCTCGCGCAGCTGTGCCATCAGCATGCGCAGGTCGTCCGCGTCCGAACCCTCTGCCGTGCCTCCGTCCGCGGCCTGGTCGATTCCGGTTGCCAGGGCCGTCAGCAGGCTGTCCCTGCCCTTCCCGGAGAGGCGCAGCCGCTCGAAGGGCAGGCGGCCCAGTTCGACGCCCGGGCGGAAGACCTCCGGGGGAGCCGCGGGGCCCTCCGCCCACCCGCGACGGGCGAGCACGGGCAGCTGGGGCAGCATCGTCACGAGGCAGGCGACGCGGGCCGCGTGCCCGAAACCAGCCGGTTTGAGGTCGCGCAGCAGCTTCTGGAACGCTCCGAAGCGTCCGTCCCGCAGATAGAAGCTCGCCCCGAGCACGGCGGACAGGCTGTTCATCGCCTCCAGGAGGTGACCCGAGACCTGGTACTTGACGGCAGAGGAGTGAACGCTCGCCTGTTCCGGCAGGAGGTGCGCGCCCCGTGCGGCCACGGTCGCGCAGCAGTCGCTGATCAGCAGATCGACGAAGGCGTCGGCCAGTTGGGCTCGTACCACCGGCAGCGCTGAGACCGGCTCGCCGTACAGCATGCGCTCCACCGCGAGCGTCTGCGTCAGCCGCAGGCCGGAGTCGAGCACCCCGCAGAGCATCCCCGGCAGCGCCGTTCTGGTGAGCTGGAACGAGCGCAGCGCGGTTTCGATGCCGTGGCCCTCGACCCCCAGGACGGCCGCGTCGGGGACGGGGCAGTCGCGGAACTCCAGGCCGCCGAGCTGCACGCCCCGCATCCCCACGCCGGGCCTCCGTCGCAGGTCGGCGATCGAACCCGGGGGGAGCACGGCCTTGTCCACCAGGAGCTGTGAATGGCTGCGGCTTCCGGGGCGCTCGGAGGTCCGGGCCAGTACCACGAGGGCTCGCGCCCGCCGGATGTTGGTGACGACCTCTTTGCGGCCGGAAAGCCTGAGCCGGCCGGAGGGGTCCCGTGTCGCGGCGCACTCGGTGCTCGCGAAGTCGTTGCCGTGGGGGAGCTCGTGGTAGGCGGAGGCGATCCGATGGCCGCCGAGCAGCAGGGACGCCGCGGTTCGGCGCTGTTCCCCGTCCCCGGCGAGCCAGATGTTGACGCCGGCGATGAACGAGCTGAACCCGTAGCCGAGCCCCAGGGACGGGTCGCGGCGGAACACGGCCCGCATCACGGTGACGAACCTGTCCAGGCCCATCAGCCGGCCCCCGTACTCGGCGGGGACGAACTCCGCGTTCAGGCCGAAGTCCGCCAACGCGCGTTCCCCGGCCGGGAACATCTCCTCGGCCTCGTCGGCCTCCAGGACCGGTTGGAACCCCAGCGGGTTGTCGGGGTCCGTAGGATCTCCGAGGCGGCGCTCCAGAGCGTCGGCCCCTCCGCCTCGCGGTCGTGAGCTCATCGGCGGTGCTCCTCACCGTTGTCCAGCAGGCTGGGCAGGCGGTCCCTCTCGGCGAGGCGGGCCTCCAGCGAGTCGGCGACGGCGCCGTACACGCGGTCCGCCTCGTCATCGGCGTGTCCGTCCAGTCGCGAGAGGATCCACAACAGTGCCGCCTGGAGCCGCAGCTCCCCGAACTCCGTGTCCGTGTGCCGCCGGTCGGCCCCGGTGAGAAACATGTGGATCACGGCCGAGGCCGCGACACAGAGTTCGTAGGACCGAGCCGCGTCGAACAGTTCGGCTTCGATCCTGGTGGCACGAGTGTCGTATCGGGCCAAGCGTTGGTGCAGGCGCTCGCACCGGTCGAGGACGCGCTCGGCCGACCGGATCGCGGGCGTCGACGCCCCGGACGCCCGCAACCCCTCCACCGCGCCGGGCAGGGCCTGCACCAGGCTGCAGCCGGTGCGCGACACCAACTGGAGTCTGCCGCCCCCCGGCGGCTGCTCGTCCGCCCCTGTCGCGGCGCGGACCCCGGCCTCCAGCCGGTCGCCCCGGTTCCAGCATGCGACCAGACGCGGGAACTGGCGGATCAGGGCCTGGCGATTGACATAGCGGTTCCCGTCGAAGATCCCGACGATCCGGTGGTCCCTCTCCAGTTTCTGGAAGCTCCCGTGGTCGAGCTCCTCCCGCAGGAAGGCGCGTGCGCCGAGGAGCTGACCGCACTCGGCGATGACCTCGTCGACGATCTCGGGGACCAGGGCCTTGACCACGGCCGAGTAGACGCTCATCTCCCCGGGGAGGGAGCGCACCGCGCGTGCGGCGGCCGAAGTCAGGGCTTCGGCCGCATGGCAGGCCGCGTACTGCGCTCCGAGCGTGGTGCGGACGTGGGGCAGTTCGGCCAGGAACCTTCCGTACAACCTTCGGTGCCCGACGAAGTCCCAGGTCGAGTGGAGTGCGTGGTCCGCGGCGCCGAGGGAGAGGCCCGCGCATATGGTCCGTGTGAGCTGAAAGGCCTTCAGGACCAGTTCGAACCCGGAACCGGCGGGGCCGACCGTGTTCTCCTCCGGAACGATCGCGCCGTCGAAGACGATCCCGCTGATGTCCGCGCCGCGGATGCCCACGGTGCGGGCCTTGGGGAGGTGGGAGTAGCTGCCGGGCGCCAGTGCGTTCTTGTCGGCCATGAGGAGCGTGAAGTCCCGGGGCCCCTTCCGGGGTCCGGTACGGGCCAGCAGGCACAGGAGGTCGCTGCGGGTGGCGTTGTTGACCGGCCACTTGCGGCCGTCCAGGCGGTATCCGTCGGATACCGGTTCGGCTGTCAGCTGCCCGGCCAGCAGGTCGCTGCCGCGCCCCGGCTCGGTGAGTCCCCAGGAGACCGCCGCTCCGCCGGTGATCCGGTCGGCGAGCCGACGGGCCTGTGCCGCGCTCCGTCCGTCGCCGGACTCCTCGGCCGCGAGCCAGCTGGGAGCACCGCCCAGGAACGTCTTGACGTGGGCGATCGCCACCGTCAGGTCCTTGCGGGAGACGGTTCGGATCACCTCGACCAGGTCGGTGTAGTCGTCCAGGCGCCCGCCGAGGTCCCGGGGCACGTAGTAGTGGGGGACACCGATACGGTCCAGTTCGAGACAGGCCTCCCGCGGGAACTCCTCCGCCTCGTCCAGGCGTGCGTTGAACGCCGAGGTGAAGGCCTCGGAGCGGTTCAGGTGGTCCGCCATGTCCGCGACCGCCATGGGAGGGCCGGCCGCTCCCGTGCCGCTGGGCGGGGGGAACTGTGCGGTCTCGCTCATCCCGCGCTCCTCCGGGAACCGTGGTAGACGTCCGGGACGAGTCCGCCCAGCGTCGGGTGGATCCGCGCGGCCAGGGGTTGGAGGGCCCCGCGGAGGAAGTCCGACCGCATTTCCAGCCGTTGGATCTTGCCGCTGGTGGTCCGCTTCACCCCTCCGGGGCGGACGAGCACGGTGCCCCCGAGCACCATGCCGAACTCGCGGGAGGCGAACTGCTGGATGCGCGTGAGTGCCGCCTCCAGACGCTCGGTGTCGGCGCCACGGGGTCGTGCTTCGTGGACGACGACGACCTCTTCTTTGTCCTCCGACCCGAGCACCGTGAAGGCGGCCCCGTACCCGTTCTCCAGGAGGGGGTCGGCCGAGCGGGCCATCGCCTCCAGGTCGTGCGGGTACAGGTTGCGGCCGTTGTAGATGATGACTTCCTTGATCCGGCCCGTGATGTAGAGCTTTCCCTCGTGCACGGCGGCCAGGTCGCCGGTGCGCAGGAACCCCTCCTCTCCGTCGGTGGTGGCGGCCCGGAAGGTCACGTCGCTGGAGTCGGGGCGGTTCCAGTACCCGTGGGCCACACTGGCCCCGCGGAGCCAGACCTCGCCCACCGTTCCCTGTGGCAGCACACGCCGGCTCCCGGGGTCGACGATTCTCAACCGCATGTCCTCGCCCCCCGCCTCCACGTCGCCGCAGCAGACGATCTCCCGGCCGGGCTCCTCCGCGGGAACCGGGTGGAACTCGCCCTTCTCCAGGCGTTCGGGGTCGACCCGGGCGACGCTCGGAGGCAGGTCACGGGTGTCGCATGTAGCCACGAGCGTCGCCTCGGCGAGTCCGTACCCGGGCGCGAACGTCTCGGGGCGGAACCCGATGGGGCCGAACCGCTCTCCGAACCGGCGCAGCGTCGGGGCGCGCACGGGTTCGGCGCCGGTGAAGGCCGATCGCCACCCGGAGAGATCGATTCCCTCGGTCTGCTCGTCGGTGATGCGGCGGACGCAGTAGTCGAGGCCGAAGTTGGGCGACGGTGAGAAGTCGAGGCCGAAGCGGTCGATCAGGCGGAACCAGGAATGCGGTCGACGCAGGAAGGCCGAGGCCGACATGTGGAGCGTGCGGGCGCCGAAGCAGAGGGGGAACAGGAACAGGAACAGCAGGCCGAAGTCGTGGTGCATGGGGAGCCAACCGCCGAACCGGCTCTCGGAGCCGGCCCCGGAGAGGCGCCGCATGTACTCGGCGTTGTCGATGATGTTGTGATGGCGCACCACGACACCGCGGGGCGCGCTGGTCGAGCCCGACGTGAACTGCAGGAAGGCCACGTCGTCCGGGCCGACACCGGGGTCGGCCCAGGCATCGGCCTCCGGAAGGAGTTCTTCGCGGTCGGTGACGACGACGGGAAGCGGGGCGTCGAACGAGGAGACCCAGGTGTCGACCTCTTCCGCTCCGGAGGCCTCGGTCAGAAGGACGGACGCCCCGACACTGTGGACCATCTCCCGGAGGCGGTCGCTGCGGTGCCGCTGACCGTCGGGTAGCGGGGCGACCGCAGGGACGACCCCGGCGTAGAGGCATCCGACGAACGCGGGGAAGAACGCCGCACCGGGGGTGTACAGCAGGAGTGCGCGGTCCCCGACGGAGAGGTCGCGCTGCAGGAGGCCGGCGACCCGGCGGGACTCGCGGTCCAGAGCTGAGTAGGTGAGGAACCGAGCCTCCCCGTCCATCGGGTCGGCGACGAAGCCGGCGGCCTCCTTGTCGGGAACGGAGCGCGCGTACGCCATGAGACGGGAGACGAGTGTCGTGACCGCGCCGGTCTCTTGTATTTCATCCACAGAATTCGACTCCGCTGCTCAATACCCCCGGAACACGCTCATCGTGCCCGGGGTGGAAGAGCGCTACAAGGCTCGATCCGGCGGACGAACAGCCGTGGCCGATCGGGCATGTCCGGTCTTTCCCCGGTACACGTGGGAGAGGTGGTCGTGGGGGTTCTCCGCAGCGTCGGAGAGCTCTTGTGGGGCCGTTCCGGCGGGGTGTTCAACCGTGTCGGGTGGGCTGGGCTGTTCGGTGCCGCCCAGGCGTTCGATCCTGTCGCGGCTCCCCGGGGGCGCGCTCTCGTCCTCAGGTCGGCGCCGTGGTGTCGTCGACCGCCTGTCTGCGGGGACCGGGGAGCGTGATCGGGATGCGCGGCATCAGGCCGGGACCGTCCGCAGGACGGTGTGCATGCCTTCCACCCATGCGGTGGGGGGTGAGGTGCCGGGCTGTCGACCAGGGAACGGGGCGGCCCATTGCCCCGACGGGGCCCTCCGCCCACGCCCTCCCGCCTGCGCGGGTCAGAGGTCCAGGACGGTCTGGCCCGGGGTCTGGCGGTCGCGTTCGCCGCGGCCGCGCCCCAGGCAGCGGCGGCACGTGACGGGCCCGGAAGAGGCGGTCAGCCGGAGGGGGTCGACGGCCGCGTGGCAGGCGATGGCGGGCACGGCCACACCGGCCCACATGTGCGTGGCGAGCTTGTGCACCACGTCCCCGCGTCCGATCCGGACGCCGGAGGCGTGGGCGAGCTCCTCGCGGCGCCGGCGGAGCGTGGCGGCCAGGTGTTCGACGTCGGGCTCGGGGATGCGCGGCTGGTCAGGGTCGGTCATGACTCCAGCATCGCCCACGGGGGTGACTGTCGGGGACGGGGAGCGCGCCTGCGGCGCCCCCGCCTCGCGCCCGCGGCGCCCCCGCCCCGCGAACGCCGGCGGCCCCCCCGCCGGGGGGTGCGGGGGGCGCCCCGCGGCCCCCAAGGGAGGGAGGCGGGAGCCGAGACCCCCA